>DATDKA010000031.1:0-3173 GCA_036520235.1 Gaiellaceae bacterium | reverse complement strand
TACCTGCACACGATGCTCGCCGGCCTGATCTTCGGGTCGATCGTCATGCTGGGGATCTGCTGCTGGCACTTCCTGCGCGGCCGGAACGTCGACCTCTTCCTCAAGGCGGCGAAGCTGGCGCTGATCGTGGCGGTGCCGGTCACGCTCCTCCAGCTCGTCGTCGGTAACCGCTTCGGCGAGGCCGTGACGAGCGCGCAGAGCATGAAGATCGCTGCCTCCGAGGCACAGTGGAACACCTGCCAGCCTTGCGGTTTCTCGCTGTTCCAGGTGGGCGGGTTCACCGAGCAAGATCAAACCCCCAGCTTCTCGATCACGGTCCCGCGAGTCCTTTCGTACATGGCCACCGGCTCGTTCAAGGGTGAGGTACAGGGCCTCAACCAGCTCCAGGCGCAGGAGCAGAGCCAGTACGGCCCCGGCAACTACATGCCGAACGTGCGGGTGATCTACTGGTCGATGCGGGTGATGGCCTTCACGGGGGTGCTGATGTTCCTCGTGGCCGTCGTCGGCGCCTGGCTCTACTGGAAGCAGAAGCTCGAGCGAGCGCGCTGGTTCCACTGGACGGCGATCGCCGCCATCGCGTCTCCGTACATCGCCGCGTCGGCGGGTTGGATCCTGACCGAGATGGGCCGGCAGCCGTGGATCGTGCAGGGGCTGCTGAAGACCTCCGACGCGCCGTCGCCGAACGTCAGCTCGACGACGCTGGGCGTCAGCCTGGGCGTGTTCGTCACCCTCTACCTCGCGCTTGGCATCGTCGACTTTCTGCTCATGCGCCACTACGCGCGGCTGGGGCCGGGCGAGTCGGACGAGTCGCGCGAGGAGCTGCCGGAGCCGGCGGTGAGCTTCTGATGACGCTCGAGATCTTCTGGTTCTGCTTGATCGCCTTGCTGTGGGTGGGGTACTTCGTGCTCGAGGGCTTCGATTTCGGGGTCGGCATGCTGCAGACCGTCGTGCCGCGAAACGAGCGCGAGCGCGGTGTCCTCTTCGAGACGATCGGGCCGCACTGGGACGGCAACGAGACCTGGCTCGTCGTCGCCGGCGGCGCGACCTTCGCCGCGTTCCCAGCCTGGTACGCGACGATGTTCTCGGGCTTCTACCTCGCGCTGCTGCTCGTGCTCGTGCTGCTGATCGTGCGAGCGGTCTCCTTCGAGTGGCGGGAGAAGAGCGAGAGCCCGCGCTGGCGCCGCGCGTGGCTCGGCGCGAACGTGGCGGCGAGCTTCGGTACGCCGCTCGTGTGGGGCGTCGGGCTCGCGGCCTTGCTGTACGGAACGCCGATCGACTCGGACGGTCATTACACGGGCAATGTGCTCGACCTGTTCAACGTCTACACCGTCATGGCCGGGATCGCGATGGTCGTCCTCTTCGCCTTCCACGGCGCGATCTTCCTGACCCTGCGGACGGTCGGCGGCGTCAGCGACCGGGCCCGTCGCGCCGCGCGCACGCTCGCGGTTCCGGCCGTCGCCCTCGGAGCCGTCTTCCTGGTCTGGACCGTGGCGGTCGCGATCGACCGGAACGACAAGGATCTCTTCCCGCCGGTCCTGCCCGCCGCGCTCGGCATCGCGTTGCTCGCCGCCGCGGCGCTGCTCGTCTTCCGCGACCGACCAGGGCTTGCGTTCGCCGGCACGGCGCTCGGGATCCTCGCCGGTGTGGCGACGCTCTTCACGAGCCTCTACCCGCGCGTGATGGTCTCGAGCACGGATTTCGGCAACAGCCTGACCGTCGAAAGCGCTTCCTCGACGCACTACGCGCTGGCCGTAATGACGGTTGTCGCGTTGATCGTGACTCCGCTCGTCCTCCTCTACCAAGGGTGGACGTTCTACGTCTTGCGGGCGCGCGTGGGCGGCGACGAAGTCGAGAGCCCGGTCGCGGCCGTCGAGCGCGCCACCGGCGCGTAGCTCGTGCGGCTCCTCGACCCCCGGCTCGCGCGGCGAGCGCGATCCGTGCGCAGGCTGCTCGCCGTCGACACCGCAATCGGATTGGCCGCGGCGCTGCTCGTGCTCGCGCAGGCGGTGCTGAGCGCGGACGTCGCGGCGAGAGGATTCGCCGGAGCGTCGCTCGAAGAGGTCAGGGCGCCGCTTGCCGCGCTCGTGCTCGTCACGCTGGGGCGGGCCGGCGCAGCGTGGGCCTTCGAGACGCTCGGCCGCCGGGCAGCCACCGACGTGGTCTCGGGCCTCAGACTCGACCTCGTGGAGCGGCGCCTGCGCGCCGACCCAGCCGGGCTCGGCGGCGCCTCCAGCGGCGACCTGGCGACGACGGCCGTCGCCGGCGCCGAGGCGATCGAGGCCACCTTCGCCCGTTATGTGCCGCAGGTCGTGCTGGCCGTGATCGTCCCGATTGCCGTTCTCGCGCTCGTCGCGGCGATCGACCTCGTCTCGGCCGGCGTCATGCTCCTGACGCTCCCGCTCGTGCCGGTGTTCATGTGGCTCGTCGGGCGGTACACGGAGCGGCGAACGCGCGAGCGGCTGGACGCGCTCACGCTGCTCGGCTCGCACTTCCTCGACGTCGTGCGGGGCCTGCCGACGCTCCGCGCGTTCAACCGCGGGCGGGACCAGGCGGAGCGGATCGCCGAGGTCAGTGACCGCTACCGCCTGACGACCCTGGAGACGCTGCGCGTGGCGTTCCTCTCCGGCGCCGTGCTCGAGCTCGCGGCGACGCTGGGAATCGCGCTCGTCGCCGTGACGGTGGGGGTGCGGCTCGTCGACGGCAACCTGGGGCTCCAGGCGGGCCTGACGGTGCTCGTCCTTGCGCCGGAGCTCTACCTGCCGCTTCGGAACGTTGCGGCGCAGTTCCACGCGAGCGCAGATGGCGCCGCGGCAGCGGCGCGCCTGCTCGATGCGATCGAGTCGCCGGCGACGATCTCCTCCGGCGCCGCCCGACCGCCGAGCCTGCGGGTGGAGCCGCTGCGGCTCGAGCGCGTCTCCTTCACATACCCGGAGGGTGAGGCTCCGGTGCTCGCCGAGGCCGAGCTCGAGCTCGAGCCCGGCGAGCTCGTGGCCCTCGTCGGCCCGAGCGGGGTGGGGAAGAGCACGCTCCTCTCCCTGCTCCTGCGGTTGCTCGAGCCGACTCGCGGGCGGGTCTCCGTCGGCGGCGTCGACGTCGCCGATCTCGACGCAACGGACTGGCGGCGCCAGATCGCCTGGGTGCCGCAGCGGCCGACGGTCTTCCGCGGGACGGTG
>DATDKA010000030.1:0-18641 GCA_036520235.1 Gaiellaceae bacterium | reverse complement strand
CCGCGAGGCGCTCGTCAGCGACGCGCGGGTCTCCGAGCGCGGGGACGTCGAGCGCGGCTTCGCCGAGGCCGACGTCGTCGTGGAGGCGGAGTACCGAACTCAGAGCGTCCTCCACAACTCGATGGAGACCCACCAGGCGATCTGCGAGTGGGAGGCGCGCGACCGGTTGACGGTCTACATCTCGACACAGTTCGTCTGGGGGATCCGCGAGCAGGTGGCGGAGCACTACGAGCTGCCGCCGGACAACGTGCGCGTCGTCTGCCGGTTCATGGGCGGGGGATTCGGCTCGAAGAACTCCCCGGACGACCACACCTGGATCGCCGCCGACCTCGCGCGCGAGACGGGGAGACCGGTCAAGTGCGCACTCACACGGCGTGACGAGAACCTCGCCGCCGGCCACCGGAACGCGACGATCCAGCGCCTCCGCGCCGGCGCCCGCGCCGACGGGACGCTGACCGCGCTCGAAGGGGACTTCGTGAACTCCACCGGCTGGGGCGGTTGGGTCTCCTCGACCGGCGGGCCGATGGAGTTGCTCTACGGCTGCGAGAACGTCCGGATCGCCGAGCGCGGGGCGAAGCTGAACAGCTCGCCGATGAAGGCATTCCGCGCGCCCGGATTCGTCGAGGGCACGTTCGGGCTCGAGTGCCTGATCGACGAGCTCGCCGCCAAGCTCGACCTCGACCCGCTCGAGTTCCGCCGGCGCAACCACTCCGACCACGACGCCGTCGACGGCCGGCCCTTCTCCTCGAAGAACCTGCTCGAGTGCTACATCCGCGCCGAGCCGCACTGGGAGCGGCGGGAGCAGGTGCGCGCGAGCTCGGACGGACCGTGGAGGCGCGGCGTCGGGCTCGCCAGCCAGATCTGGTACGGCGGCGGCGGGCCGCCCTCCTACGCCTGGGTACGCGTCGGCGCGCACGGCCGTGCGGTCGTCGTCACGGCGATGCAGGACATCGGCACCGGCAGCGCCACGGCGATGGCCCAGATCGCCGCGGAAGAGCTCGGCCTGCCGGTCGATCACGTGGACGTTTCGCTGGGCGACACCGCTCGCGGTCCGTACGCCTCGATCTCGGCCGGCTCCTCGACGATCCCCTCGATGGGCCCGGCCGTTCGCGCGGCCGCAGCCGACGCGGCGCGGCAGATCATCGAGATCGCCGCCCAGCGGTTCGAGCTCGAGGAGCGCGTGCTCTCGCTCCACGGTGGGCAGGTCGTCTCCGCCGACGGCGGCTCGTGGCCGATCGAGGAGATCACGGGGCTGCTCGAGGACGGGCAGATCCTCGGCAAGGGGTCGCGCGGCCCCAACCCGACCGGCATGCGCGTCCTCACGTTCGGCGTCCAGGTCGCCGAGGTAGCCGTCGACGTCGAGACGGGCGAGGTGCGCGTCGACCGGATCGCCGCGATCCACGACGTCGGCCGGGTGATCAACCCGCTCGGCGCGTCGAGTCAGGTCGAGGGCGGGATCATCCAGGGCCTCGGGCACACCCTTTCCGAGGAGCGCCTGCTCGACCCCCGCACGGGCGCCGTCCTGACGCAGACCCTCGACAGCTACCGGATGCCGACGATCGCCGACGTCCCCGAGATCGTCACGGAGCTCGTCGACATCCCCGATGCGCACCTGACGAACCTCGGGTCGAAGGGCCTCGGCGAGCCGCCGATCGTCCCGACCGCCGCGGCGATCGCGAATGCGATCCGCGACGCCACGGGCGCCGACGTTCGGTCGCTGCCGATCACGCGAGAAGAGATGCTGCGCGCGCTCCGCGAAGCCCGCGAGCGTCGCCCGGAGCGCGTTGGAGCTCCTGCGGCCTGACTCCCTCGAGGCCGCGGCCTCGGCCCTCCGCGATGGTTCGGTTGCCCTCGCCGGGGGGACCGAGCTCGTCCCGCTCATGCGTGAGGGGATCGTGGCGCCGTCGACGCTCGTGCAGCTCGACCGCGTCGTCCCGAAGGGGATCAGGGACGGCTGGATCGGCGCTGGGACGACGCTGGGCGAGCTGGAGGCCGACCCGCAGATCCCCGCCGTGCTCCGCGAGGCCTGCTCGCTCGCGGCCTCACCGCAGCTCCGGGCGATGGGAACCGTCGCGGGGAACCTCCTGCAGGCGACGCGCTGCTGGTACTGGCGCCTGAACTTCCCGTGCCGCCTCCACGGCGGCGACCGGTGCTTCGCGAAGGAGGGCGTCCACCGCGAGCATGCGATCTTCGCCAACGACTTCTGCGCCTCGGCGCATCCGTCCGACGTCGCGCCGGCGTTGCTTGCCCTGCGGTCGACGCTCAAGACCGACCGACGCGAGCTCTCGCTCTCCGAGCTCTACCGGCTCCCGACGCAGGAGGACCGCGCCACGACGACGCTTGGCGACGGCGAGCTGATCCTGGAGCTCACCCACGAGCAGCCGCTGGCCTCCATCTACCTGAAGGCGATGGACCGCCAGCGCTACGCGTTCGCGATCGTCGGCGTCGCCGCTGCCCGCTACGACGACGGCGAGCGGGTCGTGTTGGCGGGCGTCGCGCCGGTTCCCTGGGCGCTCGAGGATCCGGCTGAGCTCGAACGCGCCACACCTCTCCCCGGCACCGAGTACAAGGTCGAGATCGCGAAGACGCTCGTGCGCCGCGCGCTGGAGGCGATTCGTTGAAGCAAATGGTGGCGCTGGCGGGCGTGGGGATCGTGCTCGCCGGCTGTGGCGGCAACCCGGCGCCGGTACACAACGTCTCGTCGTGCGACGTCGACGTCTCCGATCCGGCCCGGGCGAAGGACATCGTGCCGCTCGAGCTCGACAAGCGATACACGATCGAGTTCGAGACGACTGAGGGCAACTTCACCATTCAGCTCGACCCGAAGACCGCCCCTTGTAACGGCGACTCGATGCTGCAGCTCGCGCGGGATGGATTCTTCGACGGGATCCCGTTTCACCGGATCATTCCCGGCTACATCATCCAGGGTGGTCACTCGTCGAAAACGCCGGACGGCGGCCCGGGTTACACGACCATCGACGAGCCTCTGCCCGAGACGCAGTACCTGAAGGGCGATGTCGCGATGGCCAAGGGGGCGCTCGAGCCGCCCGGTACCGGCGGGAGCGAGTTCTTCATCGTCACGGGCCGCGACATCGGCCTGCCGCCCGACTACGCGCTGCTCGGCAAGGTGGTCGACGGGATGGACGTCGTCGAGAAGATCGGCAAGCTCGGCAACGTGAGGACCGAGGCGCCCACGAAACGCATCGTGATCAAGAAGACGCCCGCCAGCACGCCGCCGTAATCGTTGTGATCGGAGCCGTCGTGCTGGCCGCCGGCGCCGGGTCGAGGTTCGGCGGCCCGAAGCAGCAGCTCTTGCTGCCCGCCGTGCTCGCGGCGCTCGAGCAGAGCGCGGTGGACGACGTCGTCGTCGTGTCCGGGGCATATCCGCTCGAGGCCGACGCGCGCGTCGTCGAGTGCCCGGAGTGGGAATCTGGGCCGGGCGCGTCGCTGCGTTGCGGGCTCCGGGCACTGCCCGCCGACGCCGAGGCCGCGGTGGTCGTGCTCGCCGACGGGCCGGACCTCAAGCCGCAGGCGGTCGACCGCGTGGTGGCTGCGTGGCGCGAAGGCTCCGCCGACGTGGTCGCAGCGTCCTACGGCGGCGACCGCGGCCACCCCGTCGTGCTGGGCCGCACGGTCTGGGACGAGCTCCCAGACGAGGGTGCGAAGGCGTTCGATCCCGTCTTCGTTCCCTGCGACGATCTTGGGCCTCCAGGCGACGTCGATTTTGCCGATGAGGTTCCCGGCAGGTTGCAACCGGAGGCCAACGAATGAACGCCCTTGTGGAAGCGATTGCGCTCGAACAGCGAACGGAGCCGTCGCCGCTCGCGCGCGCCCGGGTCAAGCGGCAGCTGACGCCCGATGAGGCGGGGAGGCGCGCCGGGCTCACCCTCGCCGAGGTCGAGTGGATCGAGGATGGTCGGCTCTACCGGTTCGGCTCGAGCGAGAAGGCGACGCTCGCGCTGCTCCTCTACGCGACGTCCCTCGGGATCGGACGCCGGGAGGCGCGCCGCCTCGCCGGGCTTCCCGTGATCGAGACCTCCCGGTCGACCCGGATCAAGGCCCTCGCGGCGTTCGCCGCGATCGCCTTCGCCGTCGTCCTCGCCGTCGCGATCCCGGCGCTCCTCGACCGATCGGGCTCGAGCCAGAGCGCGTCCACCGCCGGCCTACCGGCGCCGTGGAAGATCTCGGTGGATGTCTACAACGGCAGCGGAGACATCCAGTACACGCGCCGCCTCGCCGACCGGATCGGCTCGATGGCCTACCAGATCAAGCACGTTGGGCGGGCGCAGCGCTTCGACTACCCGGAGACCGCCGTCTACTTCCCGCCGGGCGGCGAGCGCATCGGCCAGCGGCTCGCCGACCAGCTGGGCGTCGCGGCGCGACCGCTGCCGGCCGGAAAGAACCCGCGCCGTCTGGTCGTGATCGCCGGCCCGGCGCGCGCTCTGGACTAGGCGGGATGGCGGCATGCCGCCGTGCCCTCCCTAAAGCGGCGTTCTGAGCGCCGCCAGCCTGGCCTTCAGTTCGGGCGGCATCGGCTCCGCGACTGCGAGCCGGACGAACTGGCGGAACTCCTCCTCGAAGCGGTAGCGCTTCCGACAGTAGGAGCACCCGGCGAGATGCTCCTCGGCCTCGAGCCGCTCCTCCTCCGTGAGGACCCGGTCGAGATACGGCTGCATCATCTTCTCGCACTTCTCGCAGGGGTCCCAGGCGAAGCCGCTCATCCGGCGTCCTCCACGGCCGTCTCCGCCAGTGAGCGCTTGAGCATGCGACGCCCACGATGAAGGCGGGACATGACGGTGCCGATCGGGATGTCCAGGATCTGGGCGGCGTCGCTGTAGGTGAAGTCGGCCAGATCGACGAGGAGCACGACGTCGCGGAAGTCGTGCGGGAGGTCTGCCAGGGCCGTGACCGCCTCGTTCTGCGACAGCCGCTCGACCACCTTACGCTCGTCGGAGGTTCCGTCCCCGGTGGACTCCTCGAGCTTGTTGTAGAGGAAGTAGTCATTTTCCTCAAGCGGCTGCATGTCGGGCGTGCGCTGGATCTTGCGGCCGCGGTCGATGTTCAGGTTCGTCAGGATCCGGAACAGCCAGGCGCGCAGATTCGTGCCCGGCTGGAAGGAGCGCCAGGCACGGAAGGCGCGGGCGTATGTCTCCTGAACGAGGTCCTCCGCCTCCTCACGCGAGCCGGCCAGTCTCCTGGCCACCTGGTACACCTGATCCGACAGCTCTAGTGCCTCCTCTTCGAAGCGCACGCGGTCGCGCGCGTCCGTTGCGAGCTGCCGGGGTGAGCTCTCGGGGCTCGTCTCGCCCATCCGCTCGACCGTAGCAGCCGTACCGCGATGAAAACGACGTGTCGCCCCGGGGTATTCCGGGTAGTGGTGCGGCATGGAAGGATATGACGTCATCTCAGTGGCGGACGACAAGAAGATCGGCACCGTCGTTCGCCAAGAAGGCGACTACGTCGTCTTCGAGCACGGCACGCTGCGGAAGCAGCACCACGCGATCCCGAGCACAACGATTGAGGTGAACGAGAGCGACCAGGAGGTTCGCACGACGCTCTCCAAGGACCTGATCGAGTCGTCCCCCAAGATCGACGATGACGCCGGGATCGATCGCGAGGCCCTCGGGCGGCACTACGGCACGGCCGATACGGCGGAAGCCGCTGTCGCAGACAGAGTCGAGACGCGTGAGGGGCAGACCGGCGAGCGCGCCGGTGGTATCCCGCCCGAATCGCCGGCGATGCTCGGCGAGCGCTACTCGAGCGCCGACGACACGTCCGAGGAGGAGCGGATCAGCTGACAGGAGGGCTTGGCGGGACGCCACTCGTTGCAGGGGTGCGATGGTCGTTCCGCGGCAAGGACGCAGGGAGCGCCCGTATCGAATGAGATACGGGCGCGACTGAGGACGCCGTCCGCGGGGTGAGCAGCGCGTCCCGGCGGCTGGTGGCGTTCCGCCGAGCCCTCCTTACTCGTCGGAGGCGCGCTGGCGAAAGCCGGCGCCGTCGAGTGTCGCGACCAGGGTGTCGCGGCTCGTCACGGCGTCGTCCCACTCCAGCGTGACCTGACCGGCCAGGTTCGCGGTCGCGAACTCGAGGCCGTCATGGCCACGGAGCGCGGCCGCGAGCCTGTTCACGCAGCGCTCGCATCGGATACCGGTCACCTCGAAGGTCTCGTGCTGAACGGCCATGTCCGGTCCACGATATCTGCGCACGCAGCTTCTGCATCGCCGCACGCGAGCTGCCGGTCGGCCTCGCAGGTGGTGGGGTCCAGCGTCGGCGGCTCGACCGGCAGCCGCTCCACGAGCTCCGGCACGCCGAGGAGGCCGCCGTCGTGGATCAGCTTGGCCTCGGGCCCGTACCGCGCCGCGGCCCAGCGGTTCTGCTGGTAGATGCCGCGGTCGGCGGGCTCCGCCGCCGGATGCTCGAGCGCCCAGCCGCACAGGTCGCGCAGCAGCCGGATCAGGTCCGCGCTCACCTCGAGCGCGGTCGGCTGGTCTGGCATCCGGACCTCGAGCGTGCCGAAGCGCGGATGCGGCCGGACGTCCCACCAGAACTGGGTGTAGTCCCCCGCCAGGCCGGTGGCGATGAACCGCTCGATCCAGCGCTCCCACTCTTCGTAGGAGCCGAAGTCCGGAGGCGCGCCGCTCCGCGGCAGCTGCGCGAGGATCTCGGCGCGGTTCGACGCCATCCCGGTCGCCTTGCCGGCCAGGTACGGCGAGTTCGCCGACAGCGCGAGCACCAGCGGGAGCCACGCGAGGATCGTCTCGAGCGTGCGGTAGCACTCGGCTGCGCCCGGCATTCCGACGTGCACGTGGATCCCGCTCACGCCCTGCCGCCGCGCCGTCACCCCCGCGTAGCCGACGAACTCTTCGTACCGCTCCTCGTCCACGACGTCGAGCTCTTCGGCCTGGGCGAAGGGATGGGATCCGGCGGCGCCCAACCGCAGGCTGCGCTGCTCGAGCAGGCGCGCGGCGGTCTCCCGGAGGACAGCGAGCGAGGCCACCGCCTCGTCGACCCCGTCGCAGACGTCGGTGTTCAGCTCGACCACCGACGCGTGCAGCTCGGTCTTAAGGCGGCCTGGGAGCTCCAGGCCGTCAGCGTCGGCGAGCAGCTGACGGACCGCCGGGGCCGGCTCCAGCGACTCGCCGTCGAGGAGCATCACCTCCTCCTCGACGCCGATCGAGAGCGGCGCACTCTCGCCGAAGGCCTGTTCGATCGGCAAGGCTCAGCGTCGGTCGGTTGCGAGCCGGACGCCGAGCGCCACGAGCACCGCCCCGAGCAGCGCGTCAAACAAGCGGCGGACGAGCGGCCGCCGGAGGACGTCGCCGGCCTTCGCGACCGCGACCGCGTAAGCGGACAGCCAGACGAGCGTCATCACGCAGAACAGGAGGCCGAGCGCGAGCAGGGCGGCGAAGGAGCTGCCGAACTGGGGCAGCAGGCTCGTGAAGAAGATCGCCATCTTCGGGTTCCCGAGGTTGCTGAGGAGGCCCTGCCGCAGTGCGAGGCGAGGGCCGAGCTCCGAGCGGCGCCCGGGCAGCTCCTCGACGCCGCCGCGGAACGCACGCACGAGCGCGTAGGCCCCCAGGTAGACGAGGAACGCGGCGCCGGCCAGCTTCAGCGCAACGAAGGCAGGCTCGAATGCGACGATCAGCGCGGCGAGGCCGAGGCTCGTGGCGAGGGCCCAGACGGCCTGCCCGCCGGCGACGCCGACGGCGGTGAAAATCCCGGCGCCGCGGCCGCCGAGCAGCGCGTTCCGGATCGTGAGGGCCGTGTCCTGGCCGGGCGTGACGATTACGACGACCGAGATGGCGAGGAAGGCGCCGAGCATCAGCGCCGCACCAGGATCGCGCGCGCCGGCGAGCCGTCGCAATCAGCGATCCGGAGCGGGAGGCAAATCAGCTCGTAGTCCCCGGGCTCCACCGCGGAGAGGTCGAGGCTCTCGACGACCACGACCTCGGCGCCGAGGAGCACGCGGTGCGCCTCGCGGTCGCCCACCGACATCCCGTCGACGCCGACGAGTCGGACGCCCGCCTCGACCAGCCCGGTCGCCGACGCCTCGTCGAACGGCGCCGCGTCCTTGATCAGCACGCGCTCGGCCACCCCCTCGCCGACGACCACGGTGCACGGCCCCACGAGCGCGTCCAGCGGCAGCGCCTCCACTCCCTTCCCGCCGGTGATGAAGTGCGACTGGGCATCGACGTGTGTGCCGCTGTGGCTGCCGAGCTCGAGCCGGCTGAGCGCCGGCAGCTCGTTCACTTGCTCGACGCTCACCTCGGGGTCCCCCGGGTACACGGGCATGCCGGTGCGGATCTCTCGGCTCAGGTCAAAGATCTCGATAGGACCTTGTAACGCATTCGGCCACCCCGAGACGGAGGCGCCATGAGCAAACACTTCGATCTGATCGTCCTCGGCTCCGGTTCGGGAGCCCGTGACGGCGCCAACAAGGCGCGATCCGAGTACGGCGCGGAGGTCGCGTTCGTCGAGAGCACCCGCTGGGGCGGGAGCTGCCCCAACGTCGCCTGCAAGCCCACGAAGGCCTACCTCGTGGTGGCGGATCTCGTCCGCGACGTCAACGCCGTGGCCGGGACGCTCGGCATCAAGGTCGGCGCCGCCGCCGTCGAGCTGGCGAAGGTCAAGGCGCGCAAGGACCGGCTGATCGTCTCCAGCGAAACGTGGATGGAGCGCCTCCACGGCGCCGGCCACGAGAGCTTCGAGGGCGTCGGCTCGTTCGTCGATGCCCGGACCATCGAGGTGGACGGCGAGCGGCTGACCGCCGATCGGATCCTCGTCGCCACCGGGTCGCGCACAGCGGAGCCGCCGATCGAGGGGCTCGCCGAGGTTGGCTGGATCGACCACGTCTCCGCCCTGCAGCTCACCGAGCTGCCTGCGGCGCTGCTCGTCGTCGGGGCGGGCCCGGTCGGGCTCGAGTTCGCGCAGATCTTCGCACGGTTCGGCTCGCAGGTGACGATCGTCCAGCACGGCGACCGCATCGCCCCGCGCTCCGACGAGACGGCGACGGACGAGCTCAGGGCGGCGCTCGAGGACGAGGAGATCGAGATCCTCACGAACACGACTGTCTCCCGTGTCCGTCGCGACGGCAACCAGATCGTCGCGACGCTGGACGACCGGGAGCTGCGCGTCTCGCAGATCCTTCTCGCCGCCGGCCGGACTCCGAACATCGAGCAGCTCCGGCTGGAACGTGCCGGGGTCGAGCACACGCGGATCGGCATCGCCGTCGACGATCACATGCGGACGACCGCGGACGGCATCTGGGCGGTCGGTGACGTGACCGGCGTCTTCCCCTTCACGCCGGTCGCGCAGTACCAGGCGCGGCTCGCCGTGGACGACATGTTTACGACGGATGCGCCGCGCGCGGACTACTCGCTCCTCCCGACCTCGATTTTCACCGACCCCGAGCTCGCCTCCGTCGGCCTCAGCGAACACGAGGCGCGGGCGCAGGGCTTCGAAGTCGGCGTCGCGGTCCACCCGATCAAGTACGTCCAGCGTGCGTCCTATACGGACACGAAGCGCGGGCTCTTCAAGCTCGTCTGGGAACGCGGGTCACGACGCCTGCTCGGGATCCACGTCGTCTGCCGGAACGGCGGCGACATCGTCCAGGGCTTCCACATCGCGATGAAGCTCGGCGCGACCGTCGACGACCTCGCGCAATCGCAACACTGCTTCCCCACCTTCGCCGAGGGCCTGAAGGCGGCGGCCGAGCAGAGCCTCAGCCCTGAGCAGAGCCCGGCTGGTGCCCCAGCCTGACCTCGAAGCGCTTCTTGTCGCTCCCGCGGTATGCCTCGACGGTCAGCTTGTCGCCGGGCTTCTTCCCGGAGACGGCCTCCCGGAGGTCCTCCGGCTCCGCCACCGGCGTCCCCTCGACCGAGACGATCACGTCGCCGCCGAGCCGGTAGCTCTGGCCGGCGACGACGACCTCGGTCGTGCCTGCGCGGAGGCCCGCCTCCTCTGCGCCGCTCGCCGCGTAGACGCGCTGCACGAGCAGGCCGCGCTTGACCGGGAGATCGAAGAGGCGCGCAACCTCACTCGTGATCGGCATCGCGCCGACGCCGAGGAACGCGTGCTCCACACGGCCTTTGTCGATCAGCTGCGAGGCCACGGCCCGGACGGTGTTGATCGGGACTGCGAAGCCGATTCCAATGTTCCCGCGTGCGCCGGTGTTGCCGGTGGCGATCGCCGTGTTGACGCCGATCACGCTGCCCATTGCATTGATCAGCGGGCCGCCGGAGTTGCCGCCGTTGATCGCCGCGTCCGTCTGGATCACATCGTCGATCGTGAAGTCGTTCGGCGCCGTCAGCGGACGATGCAGCGCGCTGACGATGCCCGCGGTGACGCTCCGCTCGAGCCCGAGCGGGTTCCCGATCGCGACGACCGAATCCCCGACCTGGACGCCGTCGGAGTCGCCCAGCCTGAGCGGCATGAGCGCCCGCGCGTCGACGTCCACCTTGAGCACGGCGAGGTCGGTAGACGGGTCACGGCCGACCACGCGCGCCTTGACGCTGTCGCGGTTCGAGAAGCTGACCTCGATCGTCTGCGCATTCGCGACGACGTGGAAGTTCGTGACGATGTGGCCCGACTTGTCCATCACGAAGCCGGAGCCCAGCGCCTCCTGGCGCTGCTCCTCGGGAAGTCCGAACGGGTTGAGCAGGGTGTCCGGCTCGACGGTCGTGAGGCTCGTCGTCGTGATCTGCACCACGCCGGGCGCGCTCCGCCGGTAGATCTGGTTGACGCTCAGCCGCTTCGTGGCGGAGAACGAGGCCGGCTCGGCCGACCGCGACGCAACGATCGTCGTCGTGACGGACGAGTCGTTCAGTGCTCCTGTGACCTCGGCACCCGCTAGCGCAGCCCCGCCGCCCAACACTGCCGCGAAGAGCAGCGGGGCCACGCCATTCAAAGCGCGGGGAGGTCTCAGCACATGATTCTTTTTAGCCCGAGGCGTGTTGAACGCGGGTTGCGCTCGGTTGCGCCTCCGTTAAGGGCTGTTACGGAGCCTTTCGCGGCTTACGCGGGCTTGAACGTCTCCGCGGCCAGAACGAAGACGTTTGCGAACGAGGCGGCTTTGCGCCGCGTCGTCTCGAAGGTCAGCAGGCGCTCGCCGCGGAGGAAGCGCTTCTTCGACGCGGACTGGATCTCGCGCGCGTTCCTTGGAGCGCGCGCCACGGTCAGCATCGCGCGGACCTTCTTGCCGTCTCGGGCCTCGAAGACGACGGCCGGCGCCGCCTTCGCCAGCTCCCAGTCGGGTGGCAGCTCGATCGAAAAGCCGGCCGCCTCCACGCTGTGTGTCTTCCAGCCGGCCCGGGCCGCCGGCCGATCCTGGTTCGAACCGCGGAGCAGCGCCGCGTCGAGGGCACCCAGGTACGAGAGCCCTCCGAGGAGCGTCCCGGCGAACAGCGCGGTGATTGCGGCCATGGCGGCAGCGCTGCGCATAGGGCGTGCGTCGGCAGATCCCCCTGACGCGGGAACCCTCCGTCGGGTGATTCCTCAGGCGGGCGGAATGGCCGGTGCGGCCGCTGCAGCCCTCAGGCGCCGCCCCTGGATGTTCCGGCCGAGGAACGCTGTAGCAGCGATGGCCGCCGTCAGGACCGCGACGATGGCTACCCCGCCCGGGAGCCGCGTCAGCGACTCCATCAGGGCGCCCACGAGGGCGGCGCTCGGGATCGTCAGGATCCAGGCGAGCAGAATGTTGCCGGCGACGCCCCATCGGACGGCGGAGAAGCGCGTCGTCGCCCCGGCCCCGAGCACGGATCCGCTGATCACGTGCGTAGTGGAGACGGGAAAGCCTTGGTGCGCGGTCGTCCAGAGGATGCTGGCACACGCCGTTTGCGCGGCGAACCCCTGGGGCGGCTCGAGCTTGGCGATGCGTGTGCCGAGCGTCTTGATGATCCGCCAGCCGCCGGCATAGGTCCCGAGCCCCATCGCCGCCGCCGAGCTCACGATCACCCAGGTCGGCGGGCGGCTGAAGTCCGGCGAGAGGTGACCCGAGGCCACGAGTGCGAGCGAGATGATCCCCATCGTCTTCTGGGCGTCGTTCGTCCCGTGCGTGAACGCGACGAAGCCGCCGGAGACGAGCTGGAGCCGCCGGAACACGCGGTTCACCCTGCTCGGCGACCGGCGCCGGATGATCCAGAGCACGCCGATCATCAGTGCGGCGGCGACCAGGATCCCGAGGAACGGCGCCAAGAGCGACGGGATCAACACCTTCTCCTTCAGGCCCTGCCACTTGACGACGCTCCAGCCCTCGGCGGCGACCGCCGAGCCGATCATCCCGCCGATCAGCGCGTGGCTGGAGCTCGACGGCAGCCCGAAGTACCAGGTGATCAGGTTCCAGGTGATCGCCCCGACGAGGCCCGCGAGGACGATGTCGAGCGTGATGACCTCCTGGTCGACGATGCCCTTCGCGATCGTGGCGGCGACGGCGAAGGAGACGAAGGCGCCGAGGAAGTTCAAGATCGCCGCACTGATGACGGCCAGCCGCGGCGAGAGGGCCTTCGTGGAAACCGACGTCGCGATCGAGTTCGCCGTGTCGTGGAAGCCGTTCGTGAAGTCGAAGAAGAGCGCGACCGCGACGACCGCGAAGAGGGTGAATTCCATCAGGTACTGAGCATCAGAGGTTCTTCACGACGATGTTCCCGACGACGTCCGCCGCCGTCTCCGCCGCGTCGATCGCATCCTCGAGCGCCTCGAGGATGTCCTTCCAGCGGATCACCGTCATCGCGTCGACGTCGTGGTCCTGGAACAGCGAGGCGATCGCTTCGCGCAGGACCCGGTCGCCGTCGTCTTCGAGCCGCTTCACCTCGACGAGGTAGCGCTCAGCGTTGCGGAGGCCGCGCAGCTCGGCGAGCGCTCGGGCGAGGTTCTCAACTGCGCTGACGAGGATGCGCGAGAGCTGGACGGACTGGTCCATCGCGCGGCCGACCTGGTAGAGCCCGAGCAGGTCGGAGGCGTTCTCGATGTAGTCCACGACGTCGTCGATCGCCTTCGCGAGCTCGTAGATGTCCTCGCGGTCGAAGGGGGTGATGTACTGGGTGTTCAGCAGCTCGATGATCTGCCGGGTGAGCTCGTCGCCGCGGTTCTCGAGCTCCTTCACCTCCTGCTGGTGGACCGCGCGCTCCGGGAACGCCGTGAAGCGCTCCTCGGCCTTGCGGGCGGTCGCGAGCGCGTTCTCGCCGGCGGCGGTGAACAGGTCGTAGAACTCGGTGGTCCGCGGTACGAGCGACAGCTTCATGAGACCTCCTTCACGGGAAGCGGCGGGAGGCTAACAGGCAGGGCTGTCGGGCTAGGAGTCCGGGTGCGACGCGTCGGTGAACTCACGGAATTCGCCCGTGACGAGATACGCGGTTTGCTCGCCGATGTCGACGGCATGGTCGCCGAAGCGCTCGATACAGCGGGAGACCACGATCATCCGCAGCCCCCACTCGCGTCGGGCGGGGTCGTTGCCGAGCTCGAGCACGTGCGACACCAGTCGGCGGTTCGCGCGGTCGATCAGCTCGTCGAGGTCGACGAGGCTCTCGGCGCCGGCGACGTCGCGCTCGGCGAAGGAGGTCATCGCGACGCGCAGCATCTCCTCGGCGCGGCTCCCCATTTCCTCGAAAGCCTCGACCAGGGTGGTGTCCTGCTCGAGCTCCGCCGTCAGCTTCGTCAGCTTCGCGATCGTCACGCACAGGTCCGCCATCCGCTCCAGCCCGAGGTTGATGTGGAGGACGGCGAGCACGAGCCGCAGGTCGCTCGCCACCGGCGTCTGGCGGGCAAGGAGCTGCTCGATCCCGGTGCCGATCGCGAGGTAGCGGTCGTCCACCTCGTCGTCGAACGCGATCACCTCGTCCGCGAGCTCGACGTCCTGCTGTGTGACCGCATTGAGCGCGCCGCGGAGCGAGCGGAGCACCAGGTCGCTCTCCTCGTGGAGGTTGGCCTGAAGCTGCTCCAGCTCCTCCTGGAAGGTGATCCGCATCGTCTCGATGCTATCCGGCGCGCCGTCAGCCGAACGTGCAGCGGATCGTCAGGCCTTCGCCCAGGCCGCCGGACGCTTCGACCCTGCCGCCCGCCGCACCGACGATGTGCTTGACCACGGCGAGACCGAGGCCGGTGCCGCGCGAGCCGCGGACGCGGTCGGCGCGGAAGAAGCGCTCGAAGAGGCGCGGCAGGTCCTCGACCGCGACGCCCGCGCCGTCGTCGGATGCGACGAGCTCGTTCGGTCCGACCGAGATCGTGAGGGTCGCACCGGGGCCTGCGTAGCGGATCGCGTTCTGGGCGAGGTTGTCGACGATCACGCGGAGCATCCGGGGGCGAAGCGGCAACTCGATCGCGGGATCCCCGTTGACCCGGAGCAGAACGGCGGCCCGGTCAGACGCCTCGCGCAGCCGGGCCAGGACCTCCTCGACAACCGGGATCGCCCGGGTCGAGCCGAGCGCGACGACCGCGCGCCCGGTCTCGAGCTCGCTCAGGAAGAGCACATCGTCCACGAGCTCGTTGATCTGCGCGACCTCGTTCCGCGCCTGCTCGATCAGCTCGGCTGGGTCCTCCCCGGGAAGCGCCGCCGTCTCGAGCAGTGCGAGGATGCGGGCGAGTGGCGTGCGGAGCTCGTGCGAGACGGCGGCGGTGAACCCGGCTCGCAGCTCGTCGTAGGAGTCCGGCCCCTCGGGTGGCTCGGGCGGCTCCTCCGCGAAGCGGTTCGCGGCGACGACCCTGTTGCCGGCGCCGAGAACGAGCAGCGGCTCCTCGCTCTCGTCGACGAGTTCCTGCAGACGCTCGTCCAGGGGCCGCAGCTCCTCTTCGCGCGGCTTCGCGAAGGGCAACTTCATACTGCGCGAGTATGGCGAAGGTCCTGATCGTCGAAGACGACGAGGTCATCGCCGAGGGCATGGCGCGCCACCTGAGCGGGGCTGGGTTCGAGCCGATCCGCGTCGACAACGGGACGGCCGGCCTCCGGCGGCTCCGCTACGAGCGGCCCGACGTCTGCGTCGTCGACCTGATGCTCCCCGGCACCGACGGCTGGGCGCTGATCGAGAGCGCCCGCAGCGAGGGGATCGGCACGCCGATCGTCGTCGTCTCCGCCCGCGGGACCGAGCACGACCGAGTGCACGCGCTCGAGATCGGGGCCGACGACTACCTGGTGAAGCCGTTCTCGATGAAAGAGCTCGTGGCGCGGGTCCAGGCCAACGCCCGCCGCGGTCCCCGCGCGGAGGCGGAGAAGCGGGGCGGCCCGATCGAGATCGAGGAGCTGCGCCTGGAGCCGGACGACGTCCAGGCCTACGTCCACGGGGAAGACGCCGGCCTGACGCCGACCGAGTTCCGGCTGCTGTACACGCTGGCCCAGGAGTCGGGCCGCGTGCTCGGCCGCGACGAGCTCCTGCAGCGGATCTGGGGCCGGCGTGAGACGCACCGGGACCGCACGGTGGACGTCTTCGTCCGGAAGCTCCGCGAGAAGATCGACAAGCGCGCCCGCGACCACACCTTCATCCAGACCCGCTACGGCGTGGGCTACAAGCTCGATCCCGAGCCGAAGTAGCCGGGTTCACCACTTCGACACCACGCGGTCACAACCCGGACGACCACGCGCCGTCCCTTGGGTCCTAGCCTGCCCGGCGAATGCTCATACAGCGCCCAAGGGGAGGACTCAGACTGATGAAGCTCAGGATCACGGCGATCGTCGGCGTGGTCGTCGCGCTCGCCGTCGCCTCGACTGCGATTGCGGCGGGCACACGCAGCCAGGGCACGCTCACGGGTGCCGGGGCCACGTTCCCGCAGCCGCTGATCGCGATGTGGCAGCAGAACTACAAGCGCGACCAGGTCAACTACAACTGCATCGGCAGCGGCGGCGGCATCGCCGCGATCACGAGCCGCACCGTCGACTTCGGCGCCAGTGATGCCCCGCTCACCCCCGACCAGTTCTCGGCGTGCAAAGGCTGCATCCAGCTTCCGTGGGTGCTCTCGGCCACCTCGGTCATGTACAACCTCGACGGGGTCAAGAACGCGATCCACCTGAACGGGAAGGTGATCGCGGCCATCTACATGGGCAAGATCACAAGCTGGAACGACTCGGCGATCCGGCGCCTGAACCCGGGCGTGAATTTCCCGGATCGCAAGATCACGCCGGTCTACCGCTCGGACGGCAGCGGAACGACCTACAACTTCACCGACTACCTGACCTCCGTGAACAAGGAGTTCAAGTCAAGGGTCGGCGGCCCGTCCACCACGGTGAACTGGCCGACGGGCGTCGGCGCCCGCGGCAGCTCCGGCGTCGCCGGGGTCGTCACCCGCACCGAGGGGGCGATCGGCTACGCCGACATCGCCTACGCGCTCAAGAACCACATCAAGTTCGCGGCGGTGCAGAACAAGTCCGGCAAGTGGGCGACCCCCGGCCTGCGCAGCATCAAGGCCGCGGCTTCGGCGGACAAGAAGTTCAGCACCACGAACGAGCTCTCGATCGTGAACCCGCCGAAGGGCAAGAAGTTCCTGCGGGCCTACCCGATCTCGACCTACTCCTACGTGCTCCTGCCGCTCAAGACGAGCAAGGCCGCGCAGCTGAGGGCCTTCGTGACCTGGGCGATCACGAGCGGCCAGCAGTTCGGCCCCAAGCTGATCTTCCAGCCCGTGCCGACGTACGTGGTCACGCGCGTCAAGACGCAGCTCAACCGCGTCAAGTCGTAGTGGCCACCGCCACCAGTTCGCTCGACCCCGCCGCCGCAACACTACGGCGGCGGGGTCGTTTCAGCGTCGGCGACGCAGTCCTCTACGGGATCACGCTCGCCGCCGCGCTGTCGGCGATCGTGCTGCTCCTCCTGATCGCCCGCGAGATCCTCGTGGACGCCTGGCCTGCGATGGAGGAGTTCGGCCTCGGCTTCGTCACCTCGAAGGTCTGGAATCCGACGGCGAACGTCTTCGGCGCCGCGCCGTTCCTCTTCGGGACCGCGCTGACGTCGTTCGGCGCACTCCTGATCGCCGGCCCGATCTCGATCGCGATCGCGCTCTTCCTCACCGAGCTCGCGCCGCGGTGGCTACGCGGCCCAATCGGCGCTCTCGTCGAGATGCTCGCCTCCGTCCCGAGCGTCGTGCTCGGGCTCTGGGGCATCCTCGTCATGGGGCCGTGGATCGTCGACCACGTCGGGCCCTTCCTCCACCGGACGCTCGGCTGGACGCCGTTCTTCAAGACCGCGCCCGCCGCCGGTTCGAGCTTCCTCTCGGCGATCTTGATCCTCACGATCATGATGGTCCCGATCATCTCGAGCATCTGCCGGGAGCTCTTCCTCAACGTGCCGCGCGACCTGAAGGAAGGGGCCCTGGCTCTCGGAGCGACCAGGTGGGAGCTCGTGAAGGGCGTGATCTTCCCGTACGCGCGCGCCGGAATCGCGGCGGCGATGATCCTCGGCCTCGGCCGCGCCGTCGGCGAGGCGATCGCGGTGACGCAGGTGATCGGCAACAACGAGGCGATCACCTGGAACCTGTTCGACCCCGGTGACACGCTCGCGAGCCGGATCGCGAGCAGTTACCAGGGCGCGACGACGGATCTCATGATCTCCTCGCTCGTCTACCTGGCGGTGATCCTCCTCGCCTTCTCGCTGGTCGTGAACCTGCTCGCCCGCGTGATCATCACGCGGGTCGGAGCGCGGCATCAGGGGCGCGCATGACCGACCACGCGCTCACCGCCCGCTCGCTGACGAGTGAGCACCGCAGGCGGCGAAAGATCGTCAACTGGATCATGCAGGGCCTCGCCACGCTCGCCGCCCTGGCGGCGGTAGCGCTGCTCGTGATCGTCGTCGGGTCGATCGCCAAGCGCGGGCTCGGCGCGATCAGCGCCGACTTCTTCACCAAGACGCCGTCGTTCCTGGCCGGCTTCGGCGACGAGCCGTCGGGGATCGCGAACGCGATCGTCGGCACGTTCGTGATCGTCGGGCTCGCCGTTGCGATGGCGCTGCCGGTCGGCGTGCTCGCGGCGATCTACCTCAACGAGTACGCGCCGCGGCGACTCCAGGGCTGGATGACGGTTGCCTTCGACGTCCTCAACGGCGTGCCGGCAATCGTGATCGGCATCTTCGTCTTCGTCTTCCTCGTCCAGGGCCACGGGCAAGCCGGAATCAAGGGCGCGTTCGCGCTCGCGATCCTGATGCTCCCGCTCGTGGCGCGCTCGACGCAGGAGGTGCTGGCGCTCGTCCCGAGCTCGATGCGTGAGGCGAGCCTCGCGTTGGGAGCGGCGCGCTGGCGGACGACGGTGAGCGTGGTCCTCCCCATGGCCGTCGGCGGCATCATCACCGGCGTCACGCTGGCGACGGCGCGCGTGGCGGGGGAAACCGCGCCGCTGCTCTTCACGACCTCGCTGGCGGAGAACACGGTCTCGTGGGATCCGACGCACGCCCTCGCCTCGATCCCGATGTTCATCTTCACGTCGTCCGAGCAGGCCGACCCCGCCCTGCAGGAGCAAGCTTGGGGGGCGGCACTCGTGTTGATCACGTTCGTCCTGGTGGCGAGCATGATCGCGCGGGCCTTCGGCCTCCGCAGCCGACGCCGACTGACTGGAGGCCGCTGATGTACGTTGCGTCCCCGATGCAGCTCGACCCCGCCGAACTGCACCGCGAGCAGCCGCCGCAGCGCGAGATCGCGAAGGAGACCGTCTTCCGCATCGAGGACCTCGC
>DATDKA010000029.1:0-3150 GCA_036520235.1 Gaiellaceae bacterium | reverse complement strand
CACGCGCGCCCACGAGCGGCTGGTGAACGAGCTCCTGCCAGTGCTCGACGACCTGGAGCGGGCGCTCGAGGCCGCGAACGCACACGAGGAGGCGAAGCTCGAGGAGGGCGTCGCCCTGGTCGCGCGCTCCTTCGCCGAGATCCTCCGGAAGGAAGGCGTCGAGGAGGTGCCGACGGACGGCAAGTTCGATCCGCACGTCCACGAGGCCCTGCTCTCGCAGCCGTCCGAGCAGGAGGAGGGCAGCGTGATCGAGGTGCTGCAGAAGGGCTACCGGCTCGGCGACCGGGTGATCCGCCCGGCGCGCGTGGTGATTGCGCGTGGCGGCGACTAGGGACCTCTACGCCGCCCTCGGCGTCTCGAAGGGGGCGTCGGCGGACGAGATCAAGAAGGCCTACCGCAAGCTCGCCCGCGAGCACCACCCGGACCGAAACGCCGGAGATGCAACGGCCGAGGAGCGCTTCAAGGAGGTTCAGCACGCCTACGACGTCCTCTCCGACCCCGAGAAGCGCAAGGCCTACGACCAGTTCGGCTCGGCCGACGGCCGCCGCGGGTTCGACCCGCGCGGCGGGACGTACGACTTCGGCGACTTCAACGTCAGCGACCTCGGCGACCTCGGCGATCTCTTCGGCGGACTGTTCGGACGAGGCGGCGGCCGGCAGCAGCGCGTCCAGCCGCAGCGGGGGGCCGACCTCGAGGCCCACGTGAACCTGTCCTTCGACGACTCGCTGAAGGGGATCGAGACCAAGATCCCCGTCGAGGTCGAGACGGCCTGTAGCGACTGCGGCGGGTCCGGCGCCAAGCCGGGGACGTCGCCCAAGATCTGCCCGGAGTGCCGTGGCCGTGGCGTCGTCTCGGAGTCGCAGGGACTGTTCGCGCTCTCGCAGCCGTGCCCGCGCTGTCGCGGGAACGGCACCGTGATCGAGGATCCGTGCCCGCGCTGTCACGGCTCGGGACGGGAGCGTCGGACGAAGCGCTACTCGGTGAAGATCCCGGCCGGCGTCAAGGACGGCACCCGCATCCGCCTCAAGGGGAAGGGCGAGGCCGGCATGAACGGCGGCCCCGCCGGCGACCTGTTCGTCGTCACCCACGTCGAGCCGTCGCCGATCTACGAGCGCCGCGGCGCCGACCTCGTCGTCGACGTGACGCTGTCGCCGGCCGACGCCGCGCTCGGCACCGAGGTCGACGTCCCGACGCCGGACGGTCCCGTCTCGATGAAGGTGCCCGCGGGCTCGGAGCACGGGAAGCTCCTGAAGATCAAAGGTCGCGGCGCGCCGAAGCTGAAGGGCGGCAAGGGCGACGTTCTCGCGCGCCTCAGGCTCGAGGTGCCGAAGAAGCTCTCGAAGAAGCAGCGCGAGCTGTACGAGGAGCTCAGAAGCGTCTCGTGAGCGACCGGACGAAGACGCTGATGCTGATCAGCCTCCTGGTCGGGGTCGTGCTTGGCTTCGGCCTCGCGAAGCTGATCGTCAGCGCCGCCGCCGCTCTCGCCGCTGCGCTCCTGATCGTCCTGGTCGTCGTCGTCGCGGTGCTGTGGCTCCGCCACCGCACGAAAGAGCGGCGCGAGGAAAGGGCCCTGCGACATGGATGACAGGGGGCGCTACATGATCAGCGTCGCGGCCGACCTCGTCGGCATGCACCCGCAGACGCTTCGCATCTACGAGCAGAAGGGGCTCGTGCGGCCGAAGCGGACCTCGGGCAACACCCGCCTGTACTCGGAGTCCGACATCGAGCGGCTGCGGTTGATCCAGCAGCTCACGACCGAGCTGGGGCTCAACCTGGCGGGCGTCGAGATGGTGCTGCGGCTCGAAGACCAGCTGAAGCGAATGGAGCGCCGCATGTCGCGGATGGAGCGTGAGATGCGCGAGCGGATGCGCGAGATCGAGAAGCAGTACAAGCGGGAGCTCGTCGTCTGGGAGGACCCGACGCTGCCGGCACGGAGAGTCAACTAGTCGACTAGATGGACTTCAACAAGCTCACGATCAAGTCACAGGAAGCCGTCGGCGCGGCGCAGGAGCTCGCGCGCCGGATGGGCAACCCGGAGATCTACCCCGAACACCTGCTGCTCGCGCTGCTCGACCAGGAGCTGCCCCAGCAGCTGGTGCCGGATGCGGCGGCGCTGCGCGCGGAGGCCGAGACGACGCTTCGCGGGAAGCCGGCCGTTCAGGGCGGCGAGCAGCAGCCGCGCGTCTCCGCCGCCTTCTCGCGTGTCCTCGACCAGGCCTTCGACGAGGCGCGGAAGCTGGAGGACGAGTACGTGTCGACCGAGCATTTGCTGCTCGCACTCGACGTCGTCCCGCGCGACCAGCTCCTGGCGAAGCTCGAGCAGGTGCGCGGCGGCCAGCGGGTCACCTCCCAGGACCCAGAGGGGAGTTACCAGGCGCTCGAGAAGTTCGGTCGCGACCTGACGGAGCTCGCCGAGGCGGGGAAGCTCGATCCCGTCGTCGGGCGAGACGAGGAGATCCGGCGCGTGATCCAGGTGCTTTCCCGCCGGACGAAGAACAACCCGGTCCTGATCGGGGATCCCGGGGTGGGCAAGACGGCGATCGCCGAGGGTCTCGCGCAGCGGATCGTCGCCGGCGACGTCCCGGAGGGCCTGAAGGGGAAGCGCGTGTGGGCGCTCGACATCGGCTCCCTGCTCGCCGGCTCGAAGTACCGCGGTGAGTTCGAGGAGCGGCTCAAGGCCGTTTTGACCGAGATCCAGCGCTCCGAGGGCCAGATCATTCTCTTCATCGACGAGCTACACACGATCGTCGGGGCCGGCGCCGCCGAGGGCGCCGTCGACGCCGCAAACATGCTCAAGCCGATGCTGGCGCGCGGCGAGCTCCGTGCGATCGGCGCCACGACCCTCGACGAGTACCGCAAGCACGTCGAAAAGGACGCGGCGCTCGAGCGGCGCTTTCAGCCGATCTTCGTCGGCGAGCCGTCCGTGGCGGACACGATCGCCATCCTCCGCGGCCTCAAAGAGCGCTACGAGGCACACCACGGCGTCCGGATCCGCGACGCCGCTCTCGTCGCGGCCGCCGTGCTCTCCGACCGTTACATCTCGGACCGGCAGCTGCCGGACAAGGCGATCGACCTGGTGGACGAAGCTGCGTCGCGGCTCAGGATGGAGATCGACTCGTCGCCGATCGAGCTCGACGAGGCGGAGCGCCG
>DATDKA010000028.1:0-12643 GCA_036520235.1 Gaiellaceae bacterium | reverse complement strand
GGCACCGACTTCATCTTGGAAGCCGCCGAGCTCCTGACCTGACCGTAGGCTGGCGGGGTGACCCGCTACGCCTCCGTCTACCCGCTCGTCTCCTCGCGCGCGGTCGCTCGTCCGTTCACCTATGAGGTGCCACCGGGCGTGGACAAGGGCTCGGTGGTGTCGCTCCGCTTCAACGGCGCGAAGCGCCGCGGCGTGGTCGTCGGGCTCGAGGAGGCCGCGCCCCTCGGGGTGAAGACGGCGCCGGTCGGCGACGTGGTCGACGAGCTGCCCGCGCCGCTCATCGATCTCGCGCTCTGGCTCGCCGACTACTACGGCTCGACGCCGGCGAGGGCCCTCGAGCTCGTCGCGCCGCTGAAGCGCAAGCCGCGGGGTGAGCGGGAATCCCCGGCGGCGCGCGACGCGCTGGCGGGGGAGGCGGAGCCGGCACGGCTTTCCGACTCGCAACGGTCGTCGCTCGATCGCCTTGTGGCGGCGCTCGACGCGGGGGGCGGGAACTTCCTCCTCCACGGCGCTACCGGGAGCGGCAAGACCGAGGTCTACATCCAGGCGTGCGCCGTTGCGCTCGAGCGAGAGCGAAGCGCGATCGTGCTCGTGCCGGAGATCGCGCTCGCGCCGCAGACGGTCGGACGCCTGCGCGCGCGGTTCGGCGATCGCGTCGCCGTGCTGCACTCGGCTCTGACGGACGCAGAGCGCCGCGACGAGCGGAAGCGGATCGCAAGCGGCGCGGCGACGGTGGTCGTCGGCGCGCGCTCGGCCGTCTTCGCCCCGGTCGACCGCCTCGGCGTGATCTGCGTCGACGAGGAGCACGACCCTGCGTACAAGCAGGAGTCGGATCCGCGTTACGACGCACGGACGGTTGCGGCGAAGCGGGCCGCTCTCGAGGGCGCCGTCGCCGTCTTCGGCTCCGCGACCCCGCGGCCCGAGAGCTGGGCGACGCTCGAGCGGCTCGAGCTCGGGGGCCGGCTCGGCGGCTCCTTGCCGCCGGTGCGCATCGTGGACCTCCGCCGCGAGGCCGGCTACCCGCTATCGGCGGCGCTCATGGAGGGGTTGGGCGCCATCGCGGAGCGAGGCGGCAAGGCGATCCTGCTCCTGAACCGGCGAGGCATCGCTCCAGCGATCCACTGCCGATCGTGCGGCGAGACCCGGCGCTGCCCGAATTGCGACGTCGCTCTCGTGCTCCACGCCGACGAGCGGCTCCACTGCCACCACTGCTCGTGGGAGGAGGAGCGCGGGACGACCTGCCCGGCGTGCGGCTCCGGCGAGCTGGCGCGGATCGGCGCCGGGACGCAGAAGCTCGAGCGCGAGCTCGCGGAGCGGTTCCCGGAGCTGGAGCGGATCCGCCTCGACGCCGACGCCGTGAAGAAACCAGGCGACCTCGCGGCGGCGCTCCGGCGCTTCGCGGAGAGGGACCGGGCGGTGCTGCTCGGCACCCAGATGGTCGCCAAGGGACACCACTTCGCCGGCGTGGCGCTCGCAGCGGTGGTGGACGCCGACACGGGGCTCGGCATGCCCGACTTCCGCGCCGAGGAGCGCACCTTCCAGCTGATCACGCAGCTCGCGGGACGCAGCGGTCGCGATGCCCCGGGCCGCGTGCTCGTCCAGACGTTCCAGCCCGACGCGCGCCCCATCGTCCATGCCGCCCGCCACGACGTCGGACGATTTCTGGCAGAAGAGCTCGAGCGCCGGCGGGAGCTGGGCTACCCACCCTTTCGGCACCTCGTGCGCGTGGTCGCCTCGGGTGAGGACGAGCGGAGCCCGTCGCGGCTGCTGGAGGAAGTCGGGCAGGGACTCGAGGGGGACGTGCTCGGGCCCGCGCCACTGCTCCGGCTTCGGGGGCGGCACCGAGCGCAGCTGCTCGTGAAGACCGACGCGCCCCGCCGGGTCGCGTCGCGGGTCGGGAAGCTCCTCGGCTCGGCGGCGGCCCCGATGCGAAAGGCCGGCGTGGCGGCAGTCGTCGACGTCGACCCGCAGGGCCTCTGATTCCGTAGGCTTCTGCGCCGTGGCAGACGAAGCTGGACAGGTCCGGACGGAGGAGCTCGACCCGCAACGAGAGGCGCTGCGGCAGGCGGCGCTCGCGCAGATCCGGCAGTACCCGGATCCCGTCCTCCGGCTGCGCGCGAACGAGGTCGAGGAGTTCGACGACGACCTCCGCCGCCTCGCCGAGCGGATGCTCCGGCTGATGGAGGACGCGAACGGCGTCGGGCTCGCGGCGAACCAGGTCGGCGTCGTGCGTCGCATCTTCGTCTTCCACCCCGACCCCGAGAACGAGCCCGTGGCGATCGTCAACCCCGTGATCGCCGGGCGGGGCGACGAGGTCGAGGCGGACGACGAGGGCTGCCTCTCGATGCAGGGGATCCAGGTGCCGGTCGAGCGCGCGACTACGGTGACACTCGCGGGCAAGGACCCGGAGGGGAACGACGTCTCGTACGAGCTGTCCGAGCTCGGCGCGCGGGTTGCGCAGCACGAGCTCGACCATCTCGACGGCGTGCTGATCCTCGAGCGGACGACGGACGAGGCCCGCAGGGCGGCGCTCGCGGAGCTGCGGCCGCGCGCGATGCTCACGCCCGGCTAGTGCGGCTCGCCGTCGCCGCGACGGCGCCGATCGGAGCTGACGTCCTGCGTCGGCTCGCGGAACGCCACGACGTCGCCTATCTCCTCACGCGGCCGGACCGGCCGCGGGGGCGTGGGCGACAGCTCGGGGCGCCGCCGGCGAAGGCCGCGGCTGACGAGCTCGGACTCGAGGTGCGGCAGCCCGAGCGCCCCGCGGAGCTCGGCGATCCGGGCGTGGACGTGGTCGTCGCGGTGGCGTACGGCGCGCTGATCCCGAACGAGCTGCTCGACCGGGCACTCTGGCTGAACGTCCACCCGTCGCTGCTGCCGCGCTGGCGCGGCGCAGCGCCCGTAGAGCGGGCGATCATGGCCGGCGATGCCGAGACCGGCGTCTCGATCATCCGGCTCGTCGAGGAGCTGGACGCCGGGCCGATCGGCGCTTCGGCGTCGTTTCCGATCGGGTCTGACGACGACGCGGGCGCCGTGTTCGGGCGGGCGGGGGAGCTCGCGCCCGAACTGATCGACGAGGCGCTCGAGGGCGAGTTTCGTGAGCAGGAGGGCGAGGCGACCTACGCGGAGAAGATCGGCGCCGCCGACCGCGAGCTCGACTGGTCGCGGCCGGCGCGGGAGCTCCACAACCGGATTCGGGCGCTCTCGCCGCACATCGGGGCCCGGGGCGAGCTCCACGGGCGACCGGTGATCGTCTGGCGCTCGCGGCTGGCCGACGACCGCTCGCTCGAGGTGCTCGAGGTGCAGCCCGAGGGACGCCGGCGCATGAGCCTCGCAGAATTCGAACGTGGCCTCCGCTAGCCGCTCGCGCTCATGGCCGACAGCCGCTCCCGCCGGGCGGAGCCCGGCTCCGCGCCTGCCTCGCGCCGCTGGACGGCACGATCCGGCGCCGCCGGCGCTTGTCCGTACTACCTGTACTGTCCGGCGCGCCGGCGGCTTGGCTCCTGCCACCAGCAACGCGCCATGAGCGCGAGCGCTTCGCGGCAAGCGGCGTTGAGAACGCTCGTCCGGGTCTTCGACGAGGGCGCTTACGCCGACCGCGCCTTCGCGACGGAAGCGGCCGACCTCGACCCGCGGGACCGTGCCTTCTCGCAGCGCCTCGCGTACGGCTCGATCCAGCGGGTGCGCACGCTCGACCACGTTCTGGAGGAGGTCGGCGGCCGGCCCGTCGGGGGCCTCGACGTCCCCGTTCGCGCCGGGCTGCGGCTCGGTGCCTACGAGCTCGGCTTCATGGACGCCGTGCCGGCGCGGGCGACCGTGAACGAGGCGGTCGAGCTCGTGCGCGCTGCCGGCGCGGGTCGCGCGACGGGGCTCATGAACGCCGTGCTGCGCAAGGTCGCCGGCCGGATCGGCCCGATTCTCGATGCCCTGCCCGAGCGCACGGCGCAGGAGGCGGCGCTGAGGCATTCGTACCCCGACTGGATCGCGGGGACGTGGTGGTCGGAGTGGGGGCCGGAGGAGACGCTGGCCCTGATGCGGGCCCAGAACGAGCCACCCGAGACAGCGGTGCGGGACGTCGCGACGGGCGAGGCCCGTGTGGTCGAGCGGATCGACCCGGACGAGCTCGCCGCCGGCAAGGTCTGGCCGCAGAGCCGGGGCTCCCAGCTCGCCGGCGAGGTGGTCGGCGTCCAGGAGGGTGAGCGCGTGCTCGATCTCGCCGCGGCGCCGGGCGGCAAGACGGGGCAGCTCGCGGTGAAGGCGGCCGAGGTCGTCGCGGTCGAGCTCCACGAGGGCCGCGCGCGCGAGCTGGAGGAGAACATGCGGACTCTCGGGCTCGGCAACGTCAACGTGGTGCAGGCGGACGCGCGCGAGCTGCCGCCGAAGTTGACGGGATTCGACCGGGTGCTCGTCGACGCCCCGTGTTCCGGCCTCGGCGTGCTGGCGTCGCGGCCCGATCTTCGTTGGCGGGCGCGGCCGCTCCCGGAGCTCCAGCGCGAGCTCCTCGAAGTGGCCGCCGAGCGGGTGAAGCCGGGCGGGACGATCGTCTACTCGGTCTGCACGATCGCGAAGGCGGAGAACGAGGATGTGGTCGACGCGAGTGGGCTTCAGGTTGTGCCGCTGGGAGACGAGTATCCGGACTTCGCGCACCCGCACCGCCCGGAGTTCCTGCTCACTCTTCCGCACGAGCACCACACGTCGGGGTTCTTCATCGCGAGAATCCGGGCCTGATGGGCTGGGACGACTGGATGCGCGGGCCGGAGATCGAGCCTTCGCTGTACGGGGCGGACTTCTCGCGGCTCGGTGAGCAGATCGAGGCGTTGCTCGACGCAGGCGCGCGGATCTTTCACTTCGATGTCGGCGACGGCCACTTCGTCCCGCCCGTGACGATGGGCCCGATCGTGCTCCAGTGGATTTCGCCAATCGTCCACCGCGGCGGCGGAGCGCTCGACTGCCACCTCATGGTCGAGCGGCCTACCGACCACTTCGAAGCGATCGCGAAGGCGGGCGGGGACAGCGTCACCTTTCACCTCGAGGCGGTCGACGACGTCGCGGCCGTCGCCGAGCAAGCGCGAGGCCACGGCCTCGCCACGGGGCTCGCGTTCAAGCCCGAGACGGAGCCGGAGCACGCCGCCGCCGTCGCCGAGGCGGTCGACATCGTGCTGTGCATGAGCATCGAGCCCGGCTACTCGGGCCAGGCCTTCATGCCTGAGGCGCTCCCGCGGATCGAGCGCCTGCGGGAGCTCCTCCCGGACGGAAAGCACATCCAGGTGGACGGCGGGGTCGGGCGCGACAACGCGCGGCAGCTCCGTGAGGTGGGCGCCGAGCTGCTCGTCGCAGCCACCAGCATCTTCGGCGGCGGCGACATCGCTGCGGCCTACCGCGAGCTCGAAGTACTGACGTGAGCCTCGAACGGGCGCTGGAGCTCGCCGAGCGCGGCCGCGGAACGACGCACCCGAACCCCATCGTCGGCGCAGTCGTCGTCCGCGACAGGGAGGTGGTCGGCGAGGGCTGGCACGAGCGGAAGGGCGGTCCGCACGCCGAAGTGGTCGCGCTCGAGGCGGCGGGCGATCGCGCGCGAGGCGCCACGCTCTACGTCACGCTCGAGCCTTGCCGGAGCTTCGGCTCCACGCCGCCCTGCACGCAGGCCGTCCTCCAGGCCGGCGTCGCGAGGATCGTCGCCGGCGCACTCGACCCCAACCCGAAAGCGGGCGGCGGCCTGGAGGAGCTCCGCAAAGCAGGCGTCGAGGTCGAGCTCGTCGACAGCTTCGACGCCCGAGCCCAGAACGAGGCCTGGCGCACCTGGATCGCGGATCGGCGCCCCTTCGTCACCTACAAGGCGGCGATGACGCTCGACGGGCGGCTCACAGTCCCAAGCACGCGCTGGGTCACGGGGGAGGAGAGCAGGCGCCTCGTGCACGAGCTACGCGCCGCGTCCGATGCGGTCGCCGTCGGGATGGGGACCGTCCGGGCCGATCAGCCGCGCCTCGACGCGCGCGACGTCGAGGTGCTGCGCCAGCCGAGACGGCTCGCCTTCGGCAGCGGCCCGCTTCCCCCGGAATCCGAGCTCGAGCTCCGGAAGGTCTCGGGCTCCCTCCGCGACGAGCTCGAGGCGCTGGGAGCGGACGGCGTGCAGTCGCTCCTGCTCGAGGGCGGCCCGACGCTCGCCGCCTCCTTCCTCCGGGAAGACGTGCTCGACAAGCTCCTCGTGTTCGTCGCCCCGAAGCTCTCAGGCGACGGGCCGCGGCTCTTCGAGGGCGAGGTGCCGCCGCTCCGCCTCGGCCGTTTCGACTCGCGACGAGTAGGAAACGATGTGCTCCTCTCCGGCTATGTCCACGAGCCCTGATCTCCTCGTCGCGACGCTCTCCCGCTGGCTCGCCGGGCACGTCGACCTCGGGCAGGTGCGGGAGGTGGTCGCGGAGCCGGTCGAGCTCGGCCCCGAGTCGGCCGAGCTCGTGAGCGAGCTCCGCGACGAGCTGGAGAGCCCCGACGTCTCGCCGCCCAGGCTCCAGCCGCTGGTCCGCGAGACGATCGAGGCGATCGCACTCCAGCAGTAACCTGGCTGCGTGTTCACGGGAATCGTCCGGGAACGCGGCCGGGTCCTCTCGTACGAGAGCGGCCGCCTCGTGATCGAGTCGACGCTCCAGCCGGGCGTCGGAGACTCGATCTCCGTCGACGGCACCTGTCTGACCGTCGTCGACGCCTCGAACGGCCACCTCTCCTTCGACGTGATGGAGGAGACCACCGACCGCGCCAAGCCATACGGCGAGGAGGTGAACCTCGAGCCGGCGTTGGCGGCGGGCGATCCGCTGGGCGGTCACTTCGTGCAGGGACACGTCGACGCTGTCGGCGAGGTCCGATCCTTCGACGACGGCCGCCTGACGGTCGAGGGCCCGCCGGAGCTGCTGCGCTACTGCGTCGAGAAAGGCTCGATCACCGTCGACGGCGTCGCCCTGACGCTGACGGCGGTCTCCGCCGACGCCTTCGAGGTGGCGCTCGTTCCGCACACGCTGGAGGTGACGACGCTCGGGTCGCTCCGGCCTGGAGACGCCGTCAACGTCGAGGTCGACGTGCTCGCCAAGTACGTCGAGAAGCTCATGCGCCGGGATAGCATCTAGCCCGTGGCAATCGAGGCGAAGCGGGTCTTCTCCACCGTCGAGGAGGCGATCGACGACATCCGAGAGGGCAAGTTCGTCGTCGTCGTGGACGCCGCCGACCGCGAGAACGAGGGCGACCTCACCGTGGCCGCGCAGTTCGCGACGCCGGAGGCGATCAACTTCATGGCGACGCACGCGCGCGGCCTGATCTGCCTCTGTCTCACGCCGGACCGCTGCGACGAGCTCGCGCTGAAGCCGATGGCCGAGAACAACGAGGCCCCGCTCCAGACGGCGTTCACGGTCTCGATCGAGGCGCGCGAGGGCGTCACGACGGGGATCTCCGCCGCCGACCGGTCCGCCACGATTCAGACGGCGATCGACCCCAGCCGCGGTTCGGGCGACCTCGTTCACCCGGGCCACGTCTTCCCGCTCCGCGCCCGGCCCGGCGGGGTCCTCGAGCGGACCGGCCAGACCGAGGCGGCCGTCGACCTCGCGCGGCTTGCCGGCCTGAATCCGGCCGGCGTCGTCTGCGAAGTGATGAACGAGGACGGGACGATGGCGCGCGTGCCGGATCTCGCGGAGTTCTGCGAGCGGCACGGGATCAAGCTGATCACCGTCGCCGACCTGATCGAGTACCGCCGCCGCACCGAGAAGCTCGTGGAGCGCACCGTCACCGTGCGGCTCCCGACCGCCTACGGCGACTTCACCGCGATCGCCTTCCGCGAGAAGCTGACGGGCAAGCACCACGTCGCGCTCGTCAAGGGCGACGTCGATGGCACCGAGGACGTGCTCGTCCGCGTGCACTCCGAGTGCCTCACCGGCGACGTCTTCCATTCGCTTCGCTGCGACTGTGGCGAGCAGCTCGAGCAGGCGCTCGGCCAGATCGGGCAGGAGGAGCGTGGCGTCCTCCTCTACATGGCGCAGGAGGGGCGCGGGATCGGCCTGCTGAACAAGCTCAAGGCCTACGAGCTGCAGGAGAACGGCTTCGACACCGTCGAGGCGAACCTGGAGCTCGGTTTCCCCGCCGACGCACGCGACTGGGGGATCGGGAACCAGATCCTTGCCGACCTCGGGCTCTCGACGATCCGGATCCTCACGAACAATCCGAAGAAGATCACCGGGCTCGAAGGGTTCGGGCTCACCGTCGTCGAACAGGTACCCATCGAAACCTCGCCGACGACCGAGAACCGCACCTATCTGGCGACGAAGCGCGACAAGCTCGGTCACCGCCTCCACCACCAGGATCTCCGCTTCGGGCCCGACCAGCGAGGAGCGACCCTGATCTCCGCGAGCAGCCTCCGAGCTGGCCTCCACGGCTGGAGCCCGACGAGGAGATGCCCGCGTTCCGGCGGTCGGAGCCGCTGCCGGAGCCCGAGCCGGAGCCCGTGGCAGCCGAGCCGGAGGCCGCGTCCGAGCTCGAGCAGACGCCCAAGCCGGAGCCCGAGCACGCTGCCGGCGACTTCCGCGTTCCGGACGGCTACGAGGTGATCGAGGGATCGGGCGACGCGAACGGCCGTGGCGTCGGCATCGTCGTCGCGAAGTTCAACGGCGAGATCACGCGCCGGCTCCTCCAGCGGGCGCTCGACGAGCTCGAGGAGGCCGGCATCGAGCGTGACGCGGTCACGATCGTCCCCGTCCCCGGGGCGTTCGAGCTGCCGCTCGCCGCGATGGCCCTCGCGAAGACCCGCAAGTACGCCTGTATCGTCGCCCTCGGCTGCGTGATCCGAGGCGACACGCGGCACTTCGACTTCGTCGCCGGTGAAGCCGCGAGCGGCCTGCAGCTAGCAGCGATCGAGACGGGCGTGCCCGTCTCCTTCGGCGTCCTCACGACAGAGACGACCGAGCAGGCGGAAGCACGCATCGACCGGGCCGCGGACGCCGTGCAGAGCGCGCTCGAGATGGCCGGCCTCTTCGCCGAGCTCCGGTCTGCCGCCAAGTAGCTAAACTGCCGCGCCGATGTCGAGGGTTTGCGCCGTCTGCGGAAAGAAGCCGAGCTTCGGTCACAACCGGAGCCATTCGATGGTGGCCACGAAGCGCCGCTTCGATCCCAACCTCCAGCGGGTGCGCGTCGTGCTGAACGGCTCGCCGACCCGCGCGTACGTGTGCACCCGGTGCCTGAAGGCCGGGAAGGTTCAGAAGGCGCTCTAGTCCGAGTCGCGCTCGTCGAGGACAACAAGGTCTTCCGCGAGGCGCTCGAGCTCCTGCTCGGCCTCCGCCCGGATCTCGAGGTGGTCGCCTCCGTCGAGGACGGCTACGCCGTCGTCGAGCTCTGTCGCGAGCACAAACCCGACGTCGTCGTGATGGATTACCGTCTGCCGGGCATCGACGGCGTCCAGGCGACTGCCGCCCTTCGCCGCGAATGCCCCGACGTCGCCGTCGTCTGTCTCACCGCTTCGGCCAACGTTCGGGAGATGGAGGCGCTTCAGGAGGCGGGCGCGGTCGCCTGCCTGACGAAAGACCAGGAGCTTGATGAGATCGTTGTTGCCATCCGCGACGCCGCGAGGCTGTAAGCTCCCGCGCCGTGAGCCCGACGCAAGGCGTCATCGGCGAGGCCTGGGAGCTCTACAAGCGCCACTGGCAGCACCTCTTCTCGATTGCGTTCATCGTCTACGCGATCACGTCGCTCCTCGGCCTGATCCTGGTCGCCACATTGACCTGGTTCGGCGCGATCCTCGCCGCGATCATCTCGCTCGTCGCCTACTTCTGGGTGCAGGGCGCGCTGATCACCGCCGTGGACGACATCCGCGACGGCCGTGCCGACCTCTCGGTGGGCGAGACCTTCCAGCGGGTCCGGCCGCGCCTCGGCTCGATCATCGTCGGCGGCATCCTCCTCGCCCTCGCGATCTCGATCGGGTTCCTGCTCCTGATCGTCCCTGGGCTGCTCGCGCTCACCTGGTGGAGCATGGTGATCCCCGTGATCGTGCTCGAGGGGCGCAGCGCCGGCGACGCCTTCGGGCGGAGTCGCGACCTCGTGCGCGGCTATGCCTGGAACGTGTTCGGGATCATCATCATCACCTTCCTGATCCTGGTCGCGTTCTCGATCGTGCTCGACCTCATCCTCACGCCGGTTGCGGACTGGCTGCAGAGCTTCATCTCCGACGTCGTCACCGGAACCGTCGCGACGCCGTTCGCGATCGCAGCCTGGTCGATCCTCTACTTCCGCCTGCGTGACGCAAAGGAAGCGCCCGTCGCGGCGGCCGCCGAGACTCCGCTGGAGCCGTCTCCTGCGCCCCAGGCGCCGCCCTCGTCCGAGCCGCCGCCTGCCTCGGAGCCGCCGACTCCGCCGCCGCCCTCGTCGGAGCCTCCGCCTGCCTCGCGGCCTCCGACTCCGCCTCCGCCCGACACCACGCCGTAGTTCACCCATCCGCGGCCGTGCTTCCTGACGTAGAACTCAGGGTGTCCCCCGACTGCGACGACAAGGAGCCGAACGCATGAGACGACTCATTCCACTCGCGGCGATTCTCGCGCTACTGGCCGCACCCTCGGCGTTCACGGCGTCGACGGCGACGAAGCTGACCGGCACGACCGGGCCCGGCTTCACGATCACCGTCAAGAAGGCCGGGACGAAAGTGGCGAAACTGCGTGCCGGGAAGTACACGATCACCGTCTCGGACAAGTCCAACCAGCACAACTTCGTGCTGACCGGGCCCGGGATCAGGAACAAGCAGATCACCGGCCTCGCCTTCACGGGGTCGAAGACCGTGACCGTGACGCTGAAGAAGGGACGCTACGAGTACTACTGCACGCCGCACCGCAGCATCGGAATGAAGGGGTTCATCCGGGTTACGTAGTTCCCGCTGTTCGGAGGCTCGGCCCGTGCTCTCGCGGGCCGAGCCCGAACCGCTCCTCGGGCACCTCGGCGCCGGTCACCACTCGGGCGGCGTACTCGGCCAGCGCGGGCCCGTGCTTGAAGCCGTGGCCAGAGCCGCCGCCGAGGATCCATTCGCCCTCGTGTTCCGGACGCGCGGCGACGATGAAGTTCGTGTCGGTCGTCAGCGCGTATTGGCAGACGACGGAGTGCGTCAGCGGCGCGTTCCGTAGCGCGGGGAACCGCTCGCCGAGGTAGGCGCGGGCCAATGGCTCGGTCCGCGCGGAGATCGACCGCTCGCCCGTCTCCGGGTCGAACCGCGGCCCCTCCTGGTCGGGCGCCACCTTGACGCCGAGCCGGTCGACAGCGCCGTGTCCGTAGATCGCGGCGTCGTAGTCGACCCACGCTGGAACGGGCGGCGAGCCCCAGCCGTCACCGTCGAAGTAGAGCGTGTCCTGCTTCGTCACTCGGATCGGAACTTCGACGAGTTCCGGCAGCCAGGCGCCGCAGGCCCACACGACGACCTCGCCGTGGACCGACCCCGGCGTGCCCACCTCGTGGACGACGCGGACGCCCGCCCGTTGCGCCATCTCGACCGTCGCCCTCGTCGCCTCGGCCGCGCGCAGCACACCGGCATTCGGTTCCCAGAGGATGAATGCGAGGTCTCGCGGCTCGAAGGAGGGAAAGAGGTCGCGGCCTGCTTCCGGGCCGAGGCGCTCGACCGGGACGCCCGCCTCACGGAGCCGCCGCTCGCTGAGCGCCTCCCAACCGTCCTCTGCATGGGCGAACCAGGCGAGACCGCACTCGACGAGGAGCTCGCGCCCCGTCTCCGCCTCGAGCTCACGCCAGAGATCCCTCGCGTGCCAGGCGGAGCGGGTGTACCAGCCGTCGTCGCCGTGCGCGTAGCGGAGCAGCCGTGACTCGCCGCCTGACGCTGCGCCCGGGTGGCCCGGCTCGTGCCGCTCGTAGAGCGTCACGTCCCAGCCGTCCCGCGCCAGCCTGTACGCGAGCGAGGCGCCGAAGATGCCGGCGCCGACAACGGAGGCCGATCCGCTCACTCGAGCGCCAGTGGGTCGACGCTGCCGTCCTGGATCCGCCAGCCGCGGAGCTCACCCGTGTCGGCGCGCATGATCAGGTACGGCCGGCCCTCCCAGAGGCCGATGTTCGCGACGTCCGTCCGCGACGGCCGCGGCTCGCTCTCCGGATGCGAGTGAAAGACGGCCAGCTCGTAGCCCTCGTCCTCGAGGAAGAAATCGGCGGGGTCGCTCGGCCGGAGCTCGAACCGGTATGGGCTCTCAAGCGCGTTCTCGCCGGGGAGGTAGCGGTCTGCCACACCGTCGCGGAACGCTACGAGCCCGCACGCCTCGTTCGGCAGGCGATCGCGCGCGTGCGCGACCAGCTGCTCGCGGATCTCGTCCGGGATCACCACCAGAGCGCGTGCTCCATCGCCCGCTCCACATCTTCCGCCTCCCAGAGCGGCGCCGAGAGGTACTTCCAGCCGCCGTCGGCGAGAATCGCGACGACAACCCCTTCTTCGAGCTCCTCCGCCAGCCTGCGCGCGACGTGAAGCACGCCGCCGGCGGAGACGCCGCCGAAGATCGCCTCCCGCTCGAGCAGCGCGCGCATTCCCGCGACCGCCTCGGCGTTCGAGACGAGCAGCTTCCGGTCGAGCTGCAAGACGTCGAGGATCGGAGGAACATAGCCCTCCTCGAGCGAACGCAGTCCCATCACCGGATCGCCC
>DATDKA010000027.1:0-6090 GCA_036520235.1 Gaiellaceae bacterium | reverse complement strand
GTTCACGAACGCCAGCACGTCGTCGCCCTCTTCGTATGGGAGGTCCTCGATCACCGGCGTGGCCAGGCTCTCGACGATCTCGGCGGCGGGGGCGAGCTTACGCCGCTCGCGACCGGGCTCCCCGTGGATGCCGATGCCGATCTCCATCTCGTCGTCGCCGAGCTCGAAGGTCGGCGTGCCGGCGCTCGGGACGATGCACGACGTGAGCGCCATGCCCATGCTGCGGCCGTTGGCATTGACCTTCCGGCACAGGTCGGCGACCTGTTGCAGCGACTGCTTCTCCTCCGCCGCCGCGCCGCAGATCTTCTCGGCGAGGACGGTCGTCCCGACGCCGCGGCGTCCCGCCGTGTAGAGGCTGTCCTGGACGGCGACGTCGTCGTCGATCACGACCGCCTCGACCTCGGCACCTTCGCCGCGGGCGAGCTCGGCCGCCATCTCGAAGTTCATGACGTCGCCGGTGTAGTTCTTGACGATGTGCACGACGCCAGCACCGCCGTCGACTGCCTTCGTCGCCTCGAGCATCTGGTCGGGCGTCGGCGAGGTGAACACCTCACCGGGGCAGGCGGCATCGAGCATGCCCATGCCGACGAAGCCGCCGTGCATCGGCTCGTGCCCGGAGCCGCCGCCGGACACGAGCGCCACCTTGCCCTGCACAGGAGCGTCGGCTCGATAGACGTAATTGGGTCCGAAGTTCACCTTCAGGAGCTCCGCATGCGCGGCCTCCATGCCCTGCAGGGACTCGGTGACGATGTCTTCGGGCCGGTTGATGAGCTTTTTCATGCTCGGGCTCACCCCCTTTCAGGGTCAGAACATTCCGCCCAGTCTCGCCAAGACCTCGAGGTTGCCCGTGCCGGGCGCGAAGAGCGCCTGATACGTGACCGCCCCGAGCGTGCCGCCGATGATCGGCCCCACTACGGGAATCCAGCTGTAGTCCCAGTCGGAGTCCCGCTTGCCCGGAATCGGGAGCACGGCGTGGATGATGCGCGGCCCGAGGTCCCGTGCCGGGTTGATGGCGTAGCCGGTCGGGCCGCCGAGCGAGAGGCCGATTGCAAACACAAGCAAGCCGATCAGGAGCGGCACGATGGCTTGGCCGAAGGCTGTCGCCAGCGCCGCCTGCCCGATGGAGCCCGAGCCGGCCTGGGCGAAGTGCCCGACGATGAAGAAGACTCCGAAGAGCAGCATGAACGTCCCGATGATCTCCGTCAGGAGGTTCTGGCCCTTGCTCCGGATCGCCGGCGCCGTGCAGAAGACGGCGAGCTTGAGGCCCGGATCTTCCGTCGGTCGCCAATGTGGCAGGTAGGCGAGGTAGACCAGGATTGCACCGATGAAGGCCCCGACGAACTCGCCTGCGATGTACTTGGGCACGTCATCCCACGGCGTGACGTCCGTCACCGCGAAGGCGATTGTCACCGCCGGATTGAGGTGCGCGCCGCTGAACTGGCCAACGGCGTAAACGGCCATCGCGACCGCCATACCCCAGCCGAACGTGATCACGATCCAGCCCGCGTTCTCGGCTTTCGATTGCGCGAGCAGGACTCCAGCAACGACCCCGTCTCCGAGAATGATCAGAATCGCCGTCCCGATCACCTCGGCAGTGAAGATCTCCATGACACCCCCTTAGGGTCAGAGTGCGGGAAGAAGATCTCGCATGTTGATTGTCAAGTCAACGCACGTCGGGCGCGACGCGGCGTGCCGGCGGTCAGACGCGCGAGACGTCCACTGCGTACCGGTCGCGAAGCTCACACGCGATCCGGTCGTCCCCGCCGATCAGATGGAGCTCGTACGGGTACGCGTACTGGGCCCGGAAGCCGTGCTCCCGCTCGAGAATCCTCCCCCAGAGCGAGACGCTGCCCAGAGCGATGGGGCGTCCCTCCCTGACCGGCGGGAGCTCGCGATACTCGCGCCCATAGCACTGCCGAATGCCGGTGTAGCGCCGCAGCAGGTCTTCAGCGAGCTCGCGCGTCCTGAAGGCGTAGATGCCGCACTCGTGGTCGTCGACTGGAGCAGCGTCCCGATGGGACGAGCAGCTCGCCTCGAACCGCCTCATCGGGGGCCAGCTCACGTGGTGCCAGGTAAACGATTCAAGCCGGTACTCGTCACCGTGGAGCCGGACGTGCCAGAGCCGCCACCCGAGTATCGGGTCGATCGAGACCCCGGTCATGTCGCCACGGGCTCCTCGACCGGCTCTTCAACCGGGGCAGGAGTGGGCACCGGCTCTTCGAGCGGCATGATCTCGATCTCCCGCTCGGTCTCTGGGAGGCCTATCTCCATGTTCTCATTGTCGGTACGTACCGGCCGCCACTTGACACAACGCTAAATCACGGATCGGCTGGACTGACTCGACCGCCCCGACAACGCCCTATGAACGTCTGACGAAGTCGATCGAGACCGGCACTCCTTCGAGGTCGAAGCGGTCGCGGAGCTGGTTTTCGACCCAGTAGCCATAGTCGCGCGTGACGAGGCCCGGGTCGTTGACGAAGAAGCGGAAGCGGGGCGGGCGCACCTGCGTCTGCGTTCCGTAGAGCAGGTTCAGCCGCTTGCCGTTCCTCGAGGGCGGCTGGCGGGCCTCGCGAAGCTCGCCGAGGAAGCGGTTCAGCTCGCCCGTCCCTACGCGGGAAGTGTGCTTCTCGTAAAGCTCCTCGATCCGGTCGAGCATCCGGCCGACGCCACGGCCGGTTTTGGCCGAGACGGCCACGAGCGGCGGGCGCTGCTTCAGCCGGTCCTGAAGGCGCGGGCGGAGATCCTCGATCCCGACGTTGGCGACGTCCCACTTCGACGCGACGACGAGGGTTGAATCCTGCGCCTTGCGCGCGACGTCGGCGACGGCGAGATCCTGGTCGACGAGCCCCTCGCTGGCGTCGACCAGCACGAGCGCGACGTCTGCCCGCTCCGCCGCCTGCAGCGCACGAAGCTCCGAGTAGTACTCGATGCCCTGGCGCTGGCGGCGCTTACGCCTAAGCCCGGCCGTGTCGACGAAGACGAAGGTCCGGCCGCCGCGCGTGAATACGGTGTCGATCGCGTCGCGCGTCGTCCCCGGCGTCTCCGAGACGATCACCCGGTCCTCGCCGAGGAGCGCGTTCACGAGGCTCGACTTGCCGACGTTCGGCCGGCCGAGGATGGCGACCCGGATCGCGTCCTCCCCCACCTCCGATCGGCCCGCCTCGCCCGGGAGGCGCTCGAGGATCTCGTCGAGCAGGTCGCCGGTGCCGTGGCCGTGGAGCGCCGAGATCGCGAACGGATCGCCGAGCCCGAGGCGGTGGAACTCGTGGATCTGGTCAGTCCGGCCCGGGTCGTCCAGCTTGTTCGCGATCACCAGCACCGGCCGCCCTGAGCGGCGGAGCAGGTCGGCGATTTCCTCGTCACCGGGGGTGACGCCGGCCTGGGCGTCGACGACGAAGAGGACGAGATCCGCCTCCTCAATGGCCGCCCGCGCCTGCTGCGCCACCTGCTGCGTGATCGGCGAGGGGTCGGCGATGTCGACCCCGCCCGTGTCGACGAGCAGGAACCGCCGTCCGCGCCACTCACAGACCAGCTCCTTCCGGTCGCGCGTCACGCCGGCGGTCTCGTGCACCACGGCGTCGCGCGTCGCCGTCAGGCGGTTGACGAGCGTGGACTTCCCGACGTTGGGGAACCCGACGATCGCGGCGGTGCCCGCGAGCTCCGGCTCCGCTGTCGCGCTCACGCCGGCGGCGAAGCGTGCCGCGGACGGCCGAGCGCGTGCGCATCGACGAGAAAGCGCCAGAGGCTGTGGATCTCGCGCTGGATTTCTCCGGAGGCCTCGCGGTAGCCCTTGGCGTTCGCCGGGAGGCCGTCGAAGGACAGCGGCCGGCCCCAGGCAACCGAGGCCGGCTCGAAGTTGCCCGGCTTCCAGAACTGGGTGCCGTGAATGGCGGCGGGGACGATCGGGACGCGCTCCTGGAGCGCGACCATCGAGGCGCCCGGGAACACGTCCCCGGGGACGCCTTCGCGCTGGCGGCTTCCCTCGACGAAGACGCCGAGCGCGTCTCCTTCCTGCACGCACTGCCTCATCAGGCGGACCGCCTCGCGGTCCGACTCGCCGCGGCGGACGGAGAACGAGCCGAACGCCCGGATCAGCGACCCGACCGCCTTCACTCGGTGAAGCTCGACCTTCGCCATGAACCGGACGGGTCGTGGTGAGGCCTTCCCGAACACCAGCGGATCGAGCCAGGAGAAATGGTTGAGCGCGACGACGACACCTCCCTTTCTCGGTACCCGCTCGCTCCCGTAGACGCGCAGCGGCACCACGGCCGCGGTCGCCGCGCCGAACGTCAACCGTCCGACCGCCCAGACGACGTCGAGCCGTTTCATACGCGCGCGCGGACGAGCGCTTCGATGCGGTCGACGACGTCCTCCACGTCCAGCTGGGTCGTGTCGATCAGCTCGGCGTCGGGGGCGGGCTGCATCCGCGCGGCGTCGCTCTCGTCGCGGAGGCGCAGGTCGGTCGCGAGCGCGTCACCGCCGATGTCCGGTCGCTCGAGCTGGCGGCGCTGCGCGCGGGTGGCGGGGTCCGCGTTCAGATACACCTTCACGTCGGCATCGGGCGCGACGACCGTCCCGATGTCCCGGCCCTCGATCACCGCGTTCCCGAGGTCGGCCAGCTCGCGCTGCCGGCGACGCATCACGGCGCGCACCTCGGGGTGGCGGGCGACGATCGGCACGAGCCGGTCGATTTCCGCCTGGCGGATCTCCGTCGTGACGTCGTGGCCCGCGATCTCCACCCGGCCGGCCTCGTCGAGCTCGACCGGATTCGCGTCGGCGAGCTCGCCGAGGGGCCCTCCGTCCTCCAGATCCAGGGATCGCTGGACCGCGAGCCAGGTGACGGCCCGGTACATGGCGCCCGTATCCAGATACCGGAAGCCCAGGCGCTCGGCGAGCCGGCGCGCCACAGTGCTTTTTCCGGCTCCGGCGGGCCCGTCGATCGCAACGATCATCGCTGGGTCACCGACTCGAGCAGGTCGAAGAAGCCGGGGAAGCTTACAGCGACGCTTTCGGCGCCCTCGACCTCGGCTCCCTCACGCGAGACGAGCCCGCCGATCGCCCCGAGCATCGCGATCCGGTGGTCGCCCTCCGCGTGAACCACACCCCCGCCCTTAGGGCGGGTGGGGACCCCCCTCACCCTGAAGCCATCATCGCTCCCCGCGATCCGCACGCCAAGGGCTCGGAGCGCATTCGTCACCGTTTCGATCCGGTCCGTTTCCTTTGCGCGCAGCTCGCCCGCGCCGTAGACGAGGGACTCGCCCCTCGCCATCCCGGCGGCGAGCGCGAAGAGCGGCAGCTCGTCGATCAGCGTCGGCACCTCGCGGCGGCGGATCACCGTCGCCTGAAGCTCGGCCGGCCGCACCTCGAGGTCGGCGACGGGCTCGCCGCTCACCGTCCGCCGGTTGAAGAGCGCGATGTTCGCGCCCATCCGCTCGAGAACGTCCAGGAGACCGGTCCGCAGCGGGTTGACGTTCACGCCTTCGACGAGCAGCTCCGATCCATGGAGGAGCGTCGCCGCGAGGACGAACGGCGCCGCTGCCGAGAAATCGCCGGAGACGTCGATGCGGAAGGGCGCGATGCGCTCGATCGGCTGGACCGACACGTCCGTTCCCCGCCGCGAAACAGGCACACCGATCTCCCCCAGCAGCCGCTCGGTGTGGTCCCGCGACGGAATCCGCTCCACGACCGTCGTCGGCCCGCCGTCGGCGTACAGCCCCGCGAAGAGCACGGCCGATTTCACCTGCGCGCTCGCCATCGGCGGTGCGTACCGGATCGGCCGTAGCTGCCCGCCCTCGACGAGGACCGGCGCTCCGCCGTCCGTCGTCTCCACCCGCGCGCCCATCTCGCGCAGCGGCTCGGCGATTCGATCCTGTGGGCGCCTGGAGAGCGACTCGTCGCCCGTGAGCACAAACCGGCCCTCCTGGCCGGCGAGGAGCCCCGAAACCAGCCGCAGTACCGTCCCCGCGTTGCCGCAGTCGAGCGCGCCTTCCGGCTCGCGGAGCCCCCGCAGGCCGGCGCCGCGGACCCGGAGGTCGTCGCTGCCGTCGTCCTCGACCTCCACGCCGAGGTCGCGCGCAACGCGGATAGCCG
>DATDKA010000026.1:0-17050 GCA_036520235.1 Gaiellaceae bacterium | reverse complement strand
ACGAGCTGACGTCGGCGGCGAAAGAGGAGGATTAGTGCCGTTCGAAGAGCTGAAGCAGCGCCACGCCGTCGTCTGGGGCGCCGGCCCCTACCAGGGCGTCAGCGAGACGATCACCGACGTCCACGAGGCGCTGATCGAGCGGCTCGATCCGCAGCCGGGACAGCGGTTTCTCGACCTTGCCACCGGCACGGGCGCGGTGGCCGAGCGGGCGGCCGAGGCGGGCGCGGAGGTCATCGGCATCGACATCGCCCCGGCGCTGATCGCTCAGGCGAAGGAGCGTGCCGAGGCGCGGGGGCTCGAGATCGACTACCGCGTCGGCGACGCCGAGGCGCTCGACCTCGACGACGGCAGCTTCGACGTCGTGGCGTCGAGCTGCGGCGTGATGTTCGCGCCGGACCACGGGGCGATCGCGCGCGAGCTGGCGCGGGTGACGACGCGCGGTGGCCGAATCGCCCTCGCCTGCTGGACGCCGGGCTCCGCCATGGCCGACGTGTTCGGGGTGATGCGGCCGTTTCAGCCGGCGCCGCCGCCGGAGGGCGCGAGGAACCCGTTCGAGTTCGGCGGCGAGGACAACGTCCAGGAGCTGCTCAGCGATGACTTCGACCTCGAGCTGGAGCGGCGGGAGTCCGTCCTTCGGGCCGACTCCGGCGAGGACGTTTGGCAGCTGTTCGCGACGGAGTACGGCCCGACGAAGGTACTCGCCGACACCCTCGACGGTGAGCGGCGGGAGGAGCTGCGGCAGAGCTTCGTTGACCTCCACGAGGCGTCGAGGCAAGACGGTGGCGTCGTCTTCTCGCGCACGTACCTGCTCATCGTCGGCACCCGTAAATAAGTGACGACGATCTCGCTGCGCGAGGAGACGGCCGGCCTCCTCCAGGATCTGATCCGGCTCGACACCGTCAACCCGCCCGGGAACGAGACCCTGGCGGCGGAGCACCTGCACGAATACCTTCAGTCGCACGGCGTGCAGTGCGAGCTGTACGCCCGCGTCCCGGAACGAGCGAACCTCGTCGCCAGGATCCCCGGCCGCGGCAACGGCCCGAGGCTGGTGCTGCTCTCCCACACCGACACCGTGCTCGCCGACCCGGAGGAGTGGCAGCTCGATCCCTGGTCGGGCGAGCTCCGCGACGGGCAGGTCTGGGGCCGCGGCGCGCTCGACATGAAAGGCCAGGTCGCGGCGAGCGCGGTCGCCATCGCCTCACTGGCGCGAGAAGGGTTCGAGCCGCCCGGCGACCTGATCTTCGCTGCGTGCGCCGACGAGGAGGTCGGCGCGGGCTTCGGCCTCCAGTGGCTCGTCCAGGAGCATCCGGAGGCGGTCCGCGCCGAGTACTGCGTCAACGAGGGTGGCGGCGATCGGCTCGTCCTGGGCGGACGGGCGTTCTGGATCTGCTCAACCGCCGAGAAGATGAGCTCGCCCTTCAGGCTCACCGTCGACGGGCGCAGTGGCCACGCCTCGCGGCCCGGGATCGCGGACAACGCGCTGGTGAAAGCCGCGCCGCTCGTCGAGGCGCTCGGTGCCTACGTGGAGGAGCCCGAGCTCGGCCCCGAGGTGGAGGCGTTCCTCCGTGCCGTCTGCGGCGAGGTCCCGTCCGCTCGGGAAGCCGTCTCCGCGGCGCGCGCCGTCCATCCGCTCGCTGGCGACATCGTCGAGCCGCTGCTCGGAACGACGCTCGCGCCGACCATGATGGAGGCATCGCAGAAGCGGAACGTGATCCCGAACCGCTGCAAGATCACGGTCGACTGCCGGATCCTCCCGGAGCACACGCAGGACGAGATCCGGGCGCGGATCGCGCGCCAGCTCGAGGGGGCGGAGTACGACTTCGAGTGGATCGAAGGGCAGGGTGGAACACGCTCCCCCGTGGACACGCCACTGTGGGACGTGATCGAGTCGTTCGTGGCCGAGCTCGAGCCGGAGGCGCAGACTGTGCCGCTGCTCCTCTCCGGCTTCACCGACAGCCACTGGATGCGGCAGGCGTTCGGCACCGTCTCGTACGGGTTCTTCCCGATGCGCGCGATGGAGCCCGAGGTCGCCGCGCGGCTGATCCACTCGGCCGACGAACGGATCGAGCTCGACGATCTCGAGCTCGGCGTGCGGTTCCTCCGCCACGCGGCACTCGGGATCGCCTCGCTACCGTAGAGCCGTGTCCGAGGACAAGATCCGGCTCGGCGGCATGGCGCTCGCGAACGGCGTGCTCGTCCACGGCCCCAGCGCCTGGGCCTGTGCAGTCCGGCTCCCGGACGGGACGCTGAAGCAGGCGTCCGACTTCAAGCGGCTCCGCGCCGCGAGCGTCGAGCAGCCGCTGCTGCGAGGCCCGGCGCGCGTGGCAGAGGTCTTCGCGCTGCTGCCGGTCGTCCGGCGGGCGCTGCCGGAGGTGCGGATGCCATTCGAGCGCCCCGCCGTCCTGGTCGCGATGGCCGCAGGCGCCGCCGCGACGCAGGTCGTCCGCGGCTCGCAGCTCGGACCGGCGACGAAGGAGCTGGTCGCGGGCCTCGTCTCGCTCGCTCCGGCCGCCGTCGCACTCCGCGGAACGACACTCGCCGCCTATCACGGCGCCGAGCACATCTCGATCGGCACCTACGAGCACGGCGAGCCGCGCGAGAAGGAGCACGAGCGGTGCGGCTCGCACCTGATCGGCCCGCTGCTCGGGACGATGGCCGTCGGAAACGCGCTCGCGGCCAAGGCACCGTCGCACCTCCGCGGGCCGGCGCGGGTCGCCGCTTCGCTCGGTGCGCTCGCCGCCTCGACCGAGATCTTCGGCTGGATGACCAGGAATCCCGACAGCCGCGTGTCAAAGCTGCTTGCCCGGCCCGGCCACGAGCTTCAGCACCGCCTCGGCACCGCTGAGCCGACCCCGGAGCAACTCGAGGTGGCGGAGGCGGCGCTCGCCGAATGCGTCAGGCTCGAGGAGGAAGCGCTTGGCCGTCGAGACCCGGGGTAAGCGCCTCCCGCCGGAGATCTTCGACCTTCCGGTCGACAAGATCCGGGAGGGCCATTTCACCGACGAGTACTTCAACCGCACCAAGCAGGTGCTGCTCGAGGACGGCCGGCACCCGCGTGTGGTGATGCAGGTCTTCCAGAAGCGCGACGCCATCCTCTGCGGCATCGACGAGGCGATCGCGGTGCTCAAGCTCGGCGCCGACGACTGGGACGCGCTGACGGTCCATGCGCTCTACGAGGGCGACGAGATCTCGCCGTGGGAGACGGTGATGACGATCGAAGGGGACTACACGGGTTTCGCGCACCTGGAGACGGTCTATCTCGGCGTGCTCGCGCGGCGGACGATGATCGGGTCGAACGTGAAGGAGGTCGTCGAGGCCGCGAACGGCAAGCCGATTCTCTTCATGCCGGCCCGCTACGACCACCATCGCGTGCAGACGGGCGACGGCTACGCGGCCTACGTCGCGGGGTCGACGATCGGCGCACCGATCGGCATGACGACGAGCGCCAACACCTCGTGGTGGGGTGGCGCCGCGATCGGGACGGTCCCGCACGCGCTGATCTCCTCCTACGGCGGGAACACCGTCCTCGCCGCAACGAAGTTCGCCGAGCACATCGATCCCGAGGTCAACGTCGTCGTCCTCGCCGACTTCGAGAACGACTCCGTCCGGACGTCGCTCGAAGTCGCCCGGGCGCTCGGTAGTCGGCTCTGGGGCGTGCGGCTGGACACGTCGAGGTCACTCGTCGACCGGTCGCTCTGGAACGAGATGGGCGACTTCGACCCGCGCGGAGTGAACGACCGCCTCGTTCGCAAGGTGCGTGAGGCGCTCGACCGGGACGGCTTCGAGCGCGTGAAGATCGTCGTCTCCGGCGGGATGAACGCGGAGCGGATTCGCGAGTTCGAGGAGCAGGGCGTCCCCGTCGACTCCTATGGCGTCGGGTCGGCGCTGATCCGCGGCGAGAACGACTTCACGGCCGACGTCGTGCTGACCGACGGCCGGCCGAGCGCAAAGGTCGGGCGGGGCTACCGCCCGAACCCGCGTCTCGAGCTCGTCACCTGACGCCCGCGGGGATTCCGGGCCAGCTCGAGATCGGCTCGGTGGAGCGGACGACGTGCATGCCCGCGGCGGCGAAGCGCTCGAACGCGGCGTCCGCCTGCTCCGTGTAGTCCATCGCCGGAGCGACGACGGGGGAGGTGCAGTCTTCGAGCAGGTAGGTGCGCGGCGCGAGTGCGCGCTCCCGCTCGTCGTCGCCCTCGAGGAGGTCGTCGATCGTCCAGGCGACGCAGTGGCTCTTCGCCTGCCCCGCCACGATCACGGCGTCGAACTGCATCAGCTCGTGGATCAGCGCCTCGTTGAGGCCGGCGATGGTCTCGCCGTCCGGCCCCTCCGTGACCTCCGGGCCGAAGACGGAGTAGTGCTCGGTGAGCGGGTTCTGCCCCTTGGGCTGGAAGTCGGGCTGACTCGACCGGCCGACGGTGTGGAAGAAGATCGCCTCCTCGACCGACGAGACGAGCGCGTGGCCGATGCCGCCGAGCATGGCGTGGTACGGCCAGATCGTCAGGTTGTACTTGCCGCTCTCGGCCAGTCTCCTCGTGTAGTGGAGGAGCTGACGCTGCGCGTAGTCCGCCTCGAAGCCGACGCTCTCGACGGCCTCCGGGTTGACGCGCCAGCGTCCGGAATCGACGTCCTCCGGCGAGACGAGCGTGTACGGCTCCGGATGCCCGCCGTGCTCGTCCACGAGCCAGAGGGCGTGGAAGACCTGGAGCGCGCGGTGCGTGTCCAGGGTCGGCACGACCTCGCTGATCGTCCCGAGATTGCGGTAGACGAACTCGCAGAGCCGGCGGTTGTCGTCGACTGCGCCGGTGCCCGAGCGGCCCGCCACGAAGAGCTCGAAACCGGGGATACAGAAGGTGTTCTGGACGTCGACGGCGACGAGGCAGATGCGGAAGGCGTCATCCGCCGCCGGCCGGAGCTCGTGTTCCTCGGCCCACGCGACGGCTGATCGAGCCCGCTCCTCGTACGGCACGCGCCAGACCTCCCCGACGCGCTCGGGGTCGTAGTGGGGTGGGAGCGGGAGCTCGCGCACCGGGCCAGTCTAGGGTCGCGGCGTCGCCTCACGGTTCCGACTTCAGGACCCGACGCTCACTGCCGATAGGCGCCAGTGATGCCGTTCGACCCACTCGAGGCACTGCGCGCGTTCGGCGACATCGCGTTCGTCTGGCTCCCGATCATGATGTTCGCGATGATCATCTACCTCCTGTGGCGCAGCCTCCAGCTGATGCCTCGGGTGAAGACGACCCACGTGAAGCCGTCGTCGCGCTCGTCGGTGACGTGGGACGAGGTCGCTGGGCTCGACGAGGCCAAGGCGGAGATGCGCGAGGTCGTCGACTTCCTGCGCGACCCGAGGCGCTTCGAGCGGCTCGGCGCCCGCGTCCCGAAGGGGATCCTGCTCTACGGGCCGCCCGGCACCGGCAAGACGCTGCTCGCGAAGGCGGTCGCGCACGAGTCGGGCGCGAGCTTCTACTCGCAGAGCGCCTCCGCCTTCGTCGAGATGTTCGCGGGCCTCGGCGCGGCCCGGATCCGGAAGCTCTTCGAGCAGGCGAGGACCGACGCGCCCGCGATCGTCTTCATCGACGAGCTCGACGCGGTCGGCATGAAACGCAGCGGCCAGAGCTTCAACCGCGAGCACGATCAGACGCTGAACCAGCTGCTCGTCGAGCTCGACGGCTTCAACAAGAGCGAGGGCCAGGTGATCGTGATGGGCGCATCCAACCGGCTCGACGACCTCGACCCGGCGCTCCTGCGCCCGGGGCGCTTCGACCGCCAGATCCTCGTCTCCTCTCCGGACCTGGCCGGGCGGGAAGCGATCCTCAAGGTGCACACTCGCGGAAAGCCGCTCGCGGACGGCGTCGACCTGCACGTCGTGGCGCGCCAGACGGCCGGGCTGACGGGCGCCGACCTCGCGAACGTCTGCAACGAGGCCGCCATCTTCGCCGGCCGCGAGGGCCGCAACGACATCACGCACGTGAACTTCGAGGCCGCGATGGAGCGCGTCGTCGCCGGCCTCCAGCAGAAGCGCGTCGTCACCGAGAAGGAGAAGCGGATCCTCGCCTATCACGAGGCCGGGCACGCCGTGATGGCGTACCTGATGGGCGACCCCGTCCAGAAGGCCACGATCGTCGCCCGCGGCGATGCGCTCGGCTACACGTTCCACCTCCCCGACGAGGACCGCTACCTCCACACCCGCGAGGAGCTGATCGACTGGATGAAGATCGGGCTCGCCGGCCGCGCCGCCGAGCAGGTCGTGTTCGGACGGGTTACTAATGGCGCCGCAAACGACCTCGAGAAGGTCACGACCCTGGCCCGGGCGATGGTCTTCGAGTACGGCATGTCGGAGGAGGTCGTCTCCAGGACGATGCGGGCCGACAACTACGCCCTCTCCGAGGAGACGAAGCGCCTGCGCGACAAGGAGCAGGCGCTCCTGACCGACGGCGCTTACTCCGAGGCGATCCGTCTACTCGAGAAGCACCGTTCCGCGCTCGACCGCGTCGCCGGAGCGCTCCTCGACAAGGAGACGCTGAACCGCGAAGAGCTCGAGAACCTGCTGAGGGACGTCACGCCCGAGTCGCGGTCCAGCGAGACGGTGGGGACGATCCGCGTCCTGCCGCGTCCGGAGCAGGCCTAACTAGCATCCCGGGGCGTGGACGCGCTCCGGATCCACCACCTCGGCCTCGCGGTCGAGGACCTCGACGAGGCCGTGGAAACGTACGCGCGGCTCTTCGGCGGCGCCGTCGAGCGCCGAAACGCGGTCCCCAGCCAGGGTGTCGAGGCCGCCGCCGTTCGGCTGGGGGAAAGCCGCGTCGAGCTCGTCACGCCGCTCGGCGACGACACGCCGGTGGGCCGGTTCCTGGCGAAGCGGGGCCAGGGGATGCACCACGTCGCCTACGGCGTGGCCGACCTCCCGGCAGCGTTGACCGACCTCGCGGCGCGTGGAGCGCACCTGATCGACGAAGAGCCCCACGAGGGGCTGTTCGGGCTCCAGGTTGCCTTCGTGCACCCGGAGTCGGTCCACGGGGTACTCTCGGAACTGGTGGCGGATGCCTGACGGAGACCACGACACCCGGATCGAGGTCGGCTTCGAGGGGAGCCAGATCATGAGCGCGCTCGTGACGGCGGCGGCAGCCGACGAGCTCGAGGGAGCGCTCGACAACGGTCGGGCCGGGACACTCCGCCTCGACGCGGAGGACGGCCACTACACGGTCGCGCTCGAGAAGGTGGTCTACCTGAAGCGCTTCGCCCGCGAGGGCCGGCTCGGTTTCGTCGCCTAGCCCCAAGAGACCGACCCGTCTCTAGTTACGTTCGGCAGCGACAAGGGCATCGAGAACGTGATGCCCAAGAACGGCCTCGCGGCGAAGCCATCTTCCACGCGGCGCGACGAAAACGGTCGGGTGCGCGGCCTCGTCGAGCGCGCGCAGCGCGGTGATCGGTCCGCGCTGGAAGAGCTCTATCTGCTGCACTTCGACCGGATCTACAGCTACCTCCACATGAGCGTCGGCAGCCGTCACGACGCCGAGGATCTGACAACGCAGACGTTCGTGAAGATGCTCGAGGCGATCGGGCGCTTCCAGTGGCGCTCGGTGCCGTTCTCCGCCTGGCTCTTCCGGATCGCGCACAACCTCGCGATGGACCACTTCCGGGCCAGCAAGCGGTGGCAGCCCGAGGAGGAGGTCCCGGAGTCCGCCCGGGGAGAGGAAACCTCCGCGGAGGACCAGGCCCTCGCCTCGCTGGGCCAGACGAGCATGCTCGAGCTGATCGACCGGCTCTCGCCCGAGCAGCGCCAGGTGCTGACCCTGAAGTTCGTCTTCCGCTTCTCGAACGGCGAGACCGCTGGGATCCTCGGCAAGACCGAGGGGGCGGTGAAGTCGCTCCAGCACCGGGCGCTCGCGTCGCTCCAGAAGCACGTCACGCGCTAGAACACCCCGATGGCCCTGGACGTCGGGATCGTCGGCCCGCCCGGGTCGGGCAAGACGACGCTCTTCACAGCGCTCACCGGGGTCGTCCCCGAGGGCTACGGCACGCCGCACGTCGGCATCGCGTCGATCCCGGACGAGCGGCTCCCGGCGCTCGCCGAGGTCGTGGGCTCGGCGAAGCAGACGCCGGCGACGATCCGGCTGATCGACGTGCCCGGGACGGCTGCGGCCCAGCTGGGAGGCGTGCGGCGGTCGGACGCGCTCCTCGCAGTCGTGCGCGACGAGGCTGACCTCGAGGGCCTCGAGCTCGAGCTGCTCGTCGCAGACCGCGACCATGTGGAGCGCCGGCTCGAGCGGGTGAGGAAGGAGGCGAAGTCGGGGGACTCCGAGCTGCGGGCCCAGGTCGTGGCGCTCGAGTCCCTGCTCGCGCACATCGACGAGGAGCGCCCAGTCCGCGACTGGCCGGGTGAGCTGCCGAACGAGCTGGAGCCGTTGACGGCGCTGCCGCTGATCCCGATCGTGAACGGCCCGGGCGGCGTCGACCTTCGCCTCGAGGCCGAGTTGCGCGAGCTGCCCGAGGCGGAGGCGGCGCAGTTCCGCGACGGCGGAACCTCCGCGCTGGAGGACGTGGTCCGCCGCCTCGCCGGCGTGCTGGACCTCGTCGTCTTCTTCACCGTGGGGGAGAACGAGGCTCGTGCGTGGACGCTCCGGCGTGGCCGCTCGGCGCTGGAGGCGGCGGAGGCGATCCATTCCGACATCGCGCGCGGGTTCATCCGCTGCGAGGTGATCCGCTGGAACGACCTCGTCGAGACCGGGTCACACGTCGAGGCCGCGAAGCGCGGGCTCCAGCGCCTCGAGGGAAAGGCCTACGTCGTCCAGGACGGCGACGTCCTGAACATCCGGTTTAACGTCTAACCGATCAACACCCCGGTTCATGAAAAATCAAACGGCGTTGAACCTATATTGAGGCCTCGATGAGCAGCGTCGGCCCCACCGCCGAGCGGAGCGACGAGCGCCTCGACCGCGCCGTCGACGTCGCCGGGCGCCTGCTCGGGAACATCGAGCTCGCAGTCCGGGGGAAGCGTGAGGAGATCAAGCTCGTGCTCGCCGCGCTGGCCTGCAAGGGGCATGTGCTCTTCGAGGATGTCCCGGGAACGGCGAAGACCGTGCTCGCCCGGGCGATCGCGCAGTCGGTCTCCGGCGCGGAGCCCTCCCGGATCCAGTGCACACCGGACCTCCAGCCGACCGACGTCACCGGCCTCTCGGTCTGGAACCAGCAGACCCGCGACTTCGAGTTCCGGCCCGGGCCGATCTTCGCCAACGTCGTGCTGGTCGACGAGATCAACCGGGCGATGCCGAAGACCCAGTCGGCCCTGCTCGAGGCCATGGCCGAGCGCCAGGTGACGATCGACGGCGTCACGAGCGAGCTCAGCGAGCCCTTCATCGTGCTGGCGACGCAGAACCCGATCGAGCTGGAGGGGACTTTCCCGCTCCCAGAGGCGCAGCTCGACCGCTTCTTCCTCAAGACCGCGCTCGGCTACCCCGGCTCCGACGACGAGCTCCAGATCGTCCGCGACCAGCGCCACGGGCATCCGCTCGGCGACCTCGAGCCCGTGGTCGACGTCGAGGACGTGAACGATCTCCAGGCGGCGACGGAGGTGGTCTACGTGGACGACCTCCTGCAGCGCTGGATCATCGACCTGGTGCGCGCGACGCGCGAGCTCGACATCGTTGCGATCGGCGCCTCCGTCCGCGGCAGCCTGGCGCTCGAGCGTGCGGCGCGCGGCTGGGCGTTGCTGAGCGGCCGGGACTACGTCGCGCCCGAGGACATCGAGTCGCTCTTCCTTCCGGTGCTCGGCCACCGGATCCTCTTCACCCCGTCCTTCCTCGTCGAGGTCCGCAAGGTCGGCCGGTCCAAGGCGCTCGAGGACTTCCGCGGACGCTGTCTTGCCGCGGCACCCAGGCCACAGGCGTCGCTCGCCGGCGAGGGTGAAGTCGTCTCCTTCGGTGAGCGGGCCGACTGAGCTCACCTTCCCGCTCGTCCCGCGTCGCCGACTGATCGGACTCGCCTTCGGAAGCGTGCACAGCGCGCGCCGCGGCACCGGCTCCGACGTCGCCAGCTCCCGCCCGTACCGGCCGGGAGACGACGTGGACGCGATCGACTGGGCCGCTTCGGCCAAGCTCTCCGCGGCGCGCGGCACGGACGAGTTCGTCGTCCGCGAGCGGTACGCAGAGGAGGCTCCACGCGTCGTGATCGTGTGCGACCGCCGGCCCGCGATGGAGCTCTTTCCGCCCGGCCTCCCCTGGCTCTCGAAGCCGACGGCAATGTTCGAGGCGGGCTCGATGATCGCCGACAGCGCGGCGAAGGCTCGGGGACTGATCGGTTACCTCGACTTCGCCGCGGGGAACGGCGACACTCCGCCGTTCTGGCGGCCGCCCCACGGGCAGGCGGACTTCTGGCGCGTCAAGGAGTCGCACCTGGTCTTTCCCGAGTACGAGGCGCCCGCAGACAACCTCGACCGGGCGTTCATGTTCCTCCAGCCGCTCCGGCGCGCGCTCCCGGCCGGAACCTTCGTCTTCGTCCTCTCGGATTTCCTCAACCGGCCGACGCCCGAGTCGTGGTCGACGATCCTCGAGCAGCCGTGGGAGATCGTGCCCGTCGTGATCCAGGATCCGGTCTGGGAGCAGAGCTTCCCCGACGTTTCCAACGTGGTCGTCCCGCTCGCAGATCCCGAGAGCGGGCAGATCAAGCTCGTCCGGCTGAGCCGGCGTGAGGCCCGCGAGCGCCGCGCCGAGAACGAGCGGCGGACGGAGGAGATCGTCTCCGAGCTCGAGGCGCTCGGGCTCGAGCCGGTGGTGATCCGGACGACGAACCGAGACGAGATCTTCACGAGCTTCCTCGACTGGGTCGAGCAGCGTCAGGTGGCGGTGCGGGAGTGGCTCTGACGCGGCGGCAGCTGTATGCGGTCCTCGCCGGGGGCGCCGTGCTCCTCGCCCTGCTGGCGGCGCTCGTTGCCTGGCAGATGTGGGACTCGGCCGAGGGGCCGGCGCTCGAGCAGGAGCCGATCGCCGCGACCGCGCTCCTTCTGCCGGAACAACACCTCTTCGCCGACGCGGTCCATGCGCGGCTGGAGCTCGTGATCGATCGCAAGCGCGTCGATCCGGGCACGGTCGACGTCGGCGCGAACTTCGACCCCTACCGGAACCTGCGGCCGCCGCGGCGCACCCGCGACGACTCTGGCCCGCTCACACGCGTCCGGTACGACTACGTGCTCGCCTGCCTCAGGGCCGTCTGCCTGCCGAAGGGGAACGGGCGGGTCGAGCTGCCCGGCGCGGCACTCCAGTTCCGGGTGAAGGGAACGCCGGGTCTGCAGACGGCGACGGTCGAGTGGCCGCCGCTCAGCACGGCCGGCCGGATCGACCCCAAGCAGCTCGAGCAGTCGGCGCTCCGGGCTGAGCTCCGCAACCTGCCGCCGCCGACCTACCGCGTCTCGCCGCTCGGCGTCCAGCTGATCGCGCTCCTGCTCGCGGTCCTCTGCTTCGCAGGTGCCGCGATCCTCGCCCTCAGGTTCCTGCCGCTCGACCGGTTGGAAGCCTGGCTCGGGCGACACCGGGGCGACCGGCGCTCCTCGCTCGAGCGCGCACTCGCCAAGGTGCGTGAGTCCACCGGCGGCGACAGGCCCGAGGAGGGCAGGCGCGCCCTGGAGCGGCTTGCGCACGAGCTGCGGGACGTCCGCAATCCCGAGCTCGCGGGCACCGCGAGCCAGCTCGCGTGGTCGGAGCCGCCCCCGATGGAGTCCGGGATCGCTCCCCTGTCGCAGGACGTCGAGCGCGTGATCCAGGAGGAGCGATGAGGCGCTCGGCGCGCCAGGCGATCCCGCTCGCCGACGTTTCGCTGCTGCGCGACCCGGTGCGGCGCACCGCGGTGATTCGCTGGACGCTCGCCGCAGCGCTCGTGGTCGTCGTCATCGTCGCCGCTGTCCTTGCGCAGCGGCCCGCGTCGAGCGAGATCGCGCTGGCGCAAGGCAGCCGCAGCGGCGTCGTCGTTCTCGATCTCTCGGCCAGCATCGGCTCGCCTCGGCGGCGGATCATCGAGCCGTTCGAGTACCTCGCCCAGACCGGCCAGGAGTTCGGGCTCGTCCTCTTCTCCGGCACCGCGTACGAGGCCGCGCCCCCAGGCACGAGCTCGGCAGAGCTCCGCGGGATCATGCGAGCGCTCTCGCCGTTCGGAAACATTTGCGTCGCGTCGGAGCGCGCTCCTTGCCCGCCGCACACGCGCCGCGTCGATCCCGACTCCCCCGAGGCAGACCGGATCCGTCGCGAATCGGCGACGCCGTGGACTGAGAGCTTCCGCGGCGGCACGGTGATCTCCGAGGGACTGAGAGTCGCGCGCGAGTCGCTCGAGCGGCACCACATGACCGACCGCGGCACGCTGCTCGTGAGCGACCTAGACGACTCGTTGCTGGACGTCCCGCAGCTCACGCGCGAGCTGATCGCCTACCGGGACGAGGGCATCCCGCTCAACATCGTCGCGCTCGACCCGTTCGACGAGGACCGGTTCTTCTTCGAGCGGCTGGTGGGGCGTGACGCGTTCGTCGACCGCGCCAACCTCGCTCCGCGCAGGCTGCTGGACGAGAAGCAGCGAGCCGAGAAGGCGGGCGTTCCGGAGGGGATCGCCGCGCTCGCCCTTCTCCTGCTGATGCTCCTAGCGCTGAACGAGCACTTCTGCGGCCGTCTCGCGTGGAGGCCGCAGCGATGAGGATCCGGCGCGCCTGGCCGTGGGTGCGGAAGGTGGGGCCGATCGTGCTCCTGGTCGCGCTCGGGACGCTGTTCGCCCTTGTGGCCCGCGACGCCGCGACAGTCCGCCACGGGATGGAGCGGAGCGACCTCGCCTTCGAGGCGCTCCCCGCCGCGGAGAAGCTGTGGAAGCTCGACACGGCCCTCCCCTTCTCGGAGTCTGCGCTCGGCGTCGAGGACGACCTCGTCTACCGCCGCGCCCTGCGCACCTTCGCCGTGGACGACCGGCGGCGGGCGAACCCCTACGACTTCTCGCGGCCCGCGTTCCGGGCCGAGGCCCAGGCGTCGCTGCTCCGCGCCGAGCAGTCGGGGCTGTCGGCGGAGCGGCGGTCGAAGCTGGTGGTGCTGCAGGGGGTCCTGACCTTCGACGAGGCGATTGCGGATCCCGTGAACGGACCCAACCTGATCGGACAGACGCTCGAGCAGTTCCAGCGGGCGGTGCGGATCGACCCGTCGAACGAAGAGGCGAAGTACAACCTGGAGTTCCTGCTCCGGCTGCTCGATCCCAGCGCGCGCCGGCTGCGGATCCGGCAGAACATCCCCGCGTACGCCGCGGGCAGGGCCGCCCCCGGCGGCGGCCCCAACACGCAGGGCTACGGCTACTGAGCCGTGTCGGTCTCGTTCCTCACCCCGATCGCCGGCCTCGTCGCCTTCGCCGTCATCCTGCCCCTCGTCGCGTTCGTCCGGAGCGAGGCGCGCGCGGCGGAGGTGCGGCAGCTGCTCCGGCTGGCGCCGCCGGGAGGCTCGAGACGCGAGACGATCGCCGTCCTCGTGGCATTGGCCGTGCTGGCCGGCCTGGGCGCGGCACAGCCGGTGCTCGAGCAGACGCGTGAGCACCCGATGCGCACCGACGTCCAGGCCTTCTTCCTCTTCGATACCTCCAGGTCGATGCTCGCGTCGGCGGGGCCGGGCGAGCCGACGCGGTTCGAGCGCGCCCGTGAGGCCGGGACCGAGGTGCGTAGCGCGCTCGGCGACGTCCCCGTCGGGATCGCGTCACTCACCGACCGCGTGCTGCCGTTCGTTTTCCCGAGCCCGAACCCGGACACTTTCGACCGGGTGATGCGCTACTCGATCGGCGTCGATCGCCCGCCGGCCAGGGAGGGCGGGAACGCGCAGGTCTCGACGCTCGACGCGACGGGCGTGATGGCCGAGCGCTACTTCTTCCGCGGCGCTCAGCGGCGGCTGGCGGTGATCTTCACGGATGCCGAGTCGCGCGCAATCCATCCCGAGACGCTCTCGCGGCTCTTTGCGGAGCAGAACATCAGCACGGTTCTGATCCGCGTCGGCAACGACCGGGAGCGGATCTACTCCGCCGGGGGAGGCCAGGAGCCGTACCGTCCTGCCGGCGGGGCCGCCGCGACGGCGCAGGCCTATGCGCAGGCCGTCGGCGGCCAGGCGTTCGACGAAGACCACGTGCAGGACGCGATCTCGGCCGCGGACGAAATCGTCGGGACCGGGCGCTCGCGGATGCGTGTGGAGGCGAGCGACGTCCAGCCACTCGGCCCGTACGTCTTCCTCGCCGCACTCTTCCCGCTGTCTTTCCTGCTCTGGAGGAGGAACCTCGTATGACCAAGCTCGTGGCGGCGTCCTCGTAGCGCTGACCCTCGGCGTCGCTTCCGTCACCGCCAAGCCCGACGGCGACGTCCGGATTCGACACGGCGCCGGCATCGGGCCGATCAAGCTCGGGATGACCTATGCGCAGGTCCGAAGGATCCTCGGGGGCCCGCAGACGGTCGATCGTCGCGAGACGCTGCGGAACGGCCGGCGCTACCTCGAGTTCGGCTGGCACTTCAGCTGGTGGACGGTCGGGTTCTACGGCCGACCGGGCCACTTGCGCGTCTCGTCGGTCCAGACGCTCAGCCGCAAGCAGCGAACGGCCGAGAACCTCGGCGTCGGCTCGCTCGAGCGGACCCTACGGAAGACGCTGCGCGTGCGTTGCCTCACCGTCGCCGAGCGCGACAGGCCGGACTGGCCGTTCGAGTTCCGCTGCTCCTACGCGTCCCACCCCGGCCGCGAGACGGTGTTCGTGCTCAACTTCTCGAACGGGAACCCCTACCGGTGGCGGCTCAAGCGTTACTTCGTCACGGCGGTGCGGGTGCAGGAGACGCGCGCGGACTGGTGCTTCCGCGGCGGCTACGTCTGCGCGCCCCTCCCGCCCCCGTAGGTCGCGCGGCTCAGCAGTCGCAGTCGGTGCAGTCGCAGTCCGGGCCGCAGCAGTCGCAGTCGCAGGCGCGCATCAGCTTCTCCTTTCCGTGGGCGATCAGTATATTGAAGATTATCGATGAAGACTCTCCCGCTCGTCAAGGCTCCGTGCTGCGTCCCAGGCTCTCCGCCGCTCGCCGTGGAGGCGCGTGAACGGCTCGCGGCGCAGTTCAAGGCGCTCGGTGATTCGACCCGGCTCGCGATCGTCAACCAGCTCGCGGGGCAGGATGAGTGCTGCGTCTGCGCGCTCGACGGCCTCGGCCTGTCGCAGCCGACGATCTCGCATCACCTCAAGATCCTCCGCGACGCCGGCCTGGTCGAGAGCACCCGGCGTGGCACCTGGGCCTATTACCGGCTCGTGCCGGACGCAGTCGAGGCGCTCGGCTTCGCCCTAACCGGCGGAGATCAGAGCGACGCCGGTGAGCGCGGCGGCGACGCCCGAGAGCTGCAGCCGGTCGAGGCGCTCTGACAGGAAGCTCGCGGCCAGCGCGACGGTCACCACGGGGTAGAGCGTCGCCAGCACCGAGACGACGCTGACCTCGCCGAGGCTCGAGGCGGCGGCGAAGAGCGTGTTCCCCGTCGTGTCGGCGATCCCGATCACCGCGATCGCCCCCAGGCTCCCGGCCGCAGCCGCAAGCGGCGGTCGCAGGACGATCCAGGCGATGAACGCGAGCACGGCGACGGAGACCCGGAAGGTGAAGGCGGCCCAGAGAAAGTCGTCGCCGCTCGCCTCGTGCATCGGCACGTAGTAGCCGCCGAACCCGACGACGGCGGCGAGCGCCCACGGTACTCCAGCTGCCATCCGGGCCGAGCCCGCCTGGACGCGCTCGACCGAGGCGACCGCGACGCCGCCGAGCGCAAGGACGAACCCGGCCAGCTGGAGCGACGAGACCTCGTCGCCGGTTGCGATGCCGAAAACGACCGGGACGACCGCTGCGACGGAGGCGATCGGCGCGACGATGCTGATCGCGCCGACGGCCATCCCGCGGAAGAAGGCTGCGAGCCCGATCGTGCCCGAGATCGCCGCCAGTCCGGCCCAGGCCACGGAAGGGCCCGGCGGCGGGTTCCAGGCGAAGAGGACGACGAGCCCGATGCTCGCGACCCCAGCGATCTGTGCGAGCAGGATGACGACCAGCACCGGGACGGTCCGACTCTTGTAGCCGCCGAGGAAGTCGCCGACTCCCCAGGCGATGCTGGCGCCGAGCGCGGCGAGCGCGGCCAGCAACTAGGGCTCTGGAATCGGCCGCGTGGCTGCGACCGCGTCGAGCTGGTTCGCGTGGTAGAGCACCGCAGCCTCCGCCGTGCGCGCCGCCCGCGCGTCGTGGTGGGCGGCGACGGCATGGACGAGCTCGGCGATCACGCCTCGGTCGAGGCCGTCCGCCCGCGACTCCACGAGCCGGATTCCCAACTGGACATGGCCGAGCAGCCGGCCCTCCTCGGTGGGACGGAACGTCGGCGCGCGCCCGAGCTCGACCGTCCGGCCGGCGTCATGCAGCAGTGCCGCGGCAACGAGCAGGTCGTGGCGGAGCCGCGGGTGAACCTGCGCCGCGTCGCGGCAGATCGTCGCGACGGCGACCGTATGCTCGAGCAGCCCGCCGGCGTAGTCATGGTGGAGCTCCGGGCTCGCCGGGAGCTCGCGGAGGCGCGTGCGGAAAAGCTCGTCACCGAGAAATCGGCCGGCGAGCGTTTTCAGGCCCGGGTGGCTCAGCTCGCTGCCGAGGAACTCGAGGAAGCCGTCGAGCTCGTCCGCGTCCCGGCGCAGGCCTGGGGTGAGCGCAGCCGCGTCTTCGCCCTCGGCCGGCTCGAGCGAACGCACCTCGAGCTGCAGGCGGTCGCGGTAGCGGTCGACCCGGCCGAGGACGCGTACGGCGTCGCCCTCGCCGAAGCGGCCGTCGAGCAGCTCGACGTCGCTCCAGACCCGTGCCTCGATCCGGCCGCTCGGGTCGACGAGCTCGAGCGCCAGGTACACGGAACCGGTGCGGGTGCGCCGTCGCTCCTTCCTCGCGACCGCATAGACGCCCTCGACGACGCGGTCTTCCTGGAGCTCGGCGATGGCGCTCACGGGCCGAGTCTAGGGGCGAAAACGGATGGTACGCTCGGCCGAGATGGCCGTCGTCAAGCCGTTCCGGGCCGTTCGCTAC
>DATDKA010000025.1:0-13705 GCA_036520235.1 Gaiellaceae bacterium | reverse complement strand
TGCGTGCCCTCCGCGAGCACCGTGACCTTCGCGGTGACGTCGACGCCGGGCTCGAAGTTCGGCAGCGGCTCGCCGTCGCGGCCCCGCCCCTTGTCGCCGGTGCGGACTCCGACCGTCCGTGCGCCGGTGACGAGCAGTTTCTCCGCCGCGGTCTCCGGCAGGATCATCGCCCCGCCGGCCTCAGCCTGCTCTGCGAGCCAGTGGGAGAGCTGGGAAAGCGAGGCGATGAAGTTGCCGTCGTTCTTCATCGTGGGTGGCGTCGGGATCCTCGTGGCCGCGCTCGACGTCAGGAAGTAGACCCCCTCGTGCTCGACCGGGCCGAAGTTCGGGATGTCCTCGACGCGAACGTCGCGGCCCCGGAAGAGCCGGCGGAACCCACGCGGGTTGACAACCGCGCCGGAGACGAGCTGCGAGCCGACGCCCTTGCCCTTCTCGAGCACGGCCACCGGCACCTCGCCGAGGCGCTCCGCCAGCGAGGGGTCCTCCTCCATCAGCTGGCCGAGGCGGATCGCGCAGGCGAGGCCGGCCGGCCCCGCGCCCACGATCAGCACGCCGACGTCGATCCGCTCGTCCGGCGCGTCCGTCGGTGCGACGACGAAGTCGCGCGGGTCGAACGGCGGCGGATACTCCGCTGGCCTCAAATTCAGCTCTTCCGCTGGCGGACGAGCTCGGTCAGCTTGGGGACAATGTCGTTGAGATCGCCGACGACGCCGAAATCGCAGAACTCGAAGATCGGCGCGTTCGGATCCTTGTTGATCGCGACGATCACGCCCGAGCTCTGCATCCCGACCTTGTGCTGGATCGCGCCGGAGATGCCGCAGGCGATGTACAGCTTCGGCGAGACCGTCTTGCCGGTCTGCCCGACCTGCGTCGCGTACGGGTACCAGCCCGAGTCGACCACGGCGCGCGTCGCCGCGACGGCGCCGCCGAGCGCCTGCGCGAGCTCCTCGACGAGCTTGAAGTTCTCCGGCGCGCCGAGGCCCCGGCCGCCCGCGACGATCACATCGGCGTCCTCGATCGAGGGCCCCTCGCTTTCCGCGTGCGCCTGCTCGAGCATCTTCGCGCCGAGCGAGAAGTCCTCGAACTCGACGTCGAGGTCCTCGACCTGCGCCTCGCCGCCGGTTTCCTTCGGGTCGAACGTCCCGGCCCGGATCAGGGCTAGCCGTGGCTCGCCGCTCCAGCCGACGTCGACGTAGACGGAGTCGCCCAGCGCCGGTCGCTTGCCGATCAGGGACCCGTCCTGCTGGACGAGGTCGGTGAGGTCCCAGTTGAGGCCCGCGCCGAGCCTGGCCGAGAGGCCGGAGGCGACGTCGGCGGCCAACACGGAAGCTGCGAACAGGACGGTGTCGAAGCCCTGCTCCGAGACGAGCTTCGCGAGCGCGTCGACCCGCGGCTGCGGCAGCGGCTGCTCCAGCTCGGGTGCGTCGGCCACGTAGACCGTGCTCGCGCCGTACGCGCCGGCCTTCGACGCCAGGTCACGGACGCCTGAGCCGAGCACGATCCCGGCGACGTCCCCGCCGAGCTCGGCGGCCTTGGAGAGCACGCCGAGCGACGGCTTCAGCAGCTCGCCCTCGTGGTGCTCGAGGAAGACGAGGGTGGCCACTAGTGCCCCTTCCAGTGATGCCGTCGAGTCTCTGGGTCGCGAGCACCAAGCCAGAGGTCGCGATCCGACAAGCCAAGGTCAGAAGACCTTGGTGAGGAGGAGTGCGGGCTCTGGCGCTGCGTGATCGCGGGCCAGAGGCCGACATGTATCGCTGGACGGGGCACCTAGATCACCTTCTTCTCGGCGAGGTAGTCGACGATCTGCTCGGCCGCGCTGCCGTCGTCTTCGATCTTGATCGTGTCGCCCCGGGGCGGCGGGTCGGTGAGCGACTCGACCGTCGTCTTGGAGCCGGCCTCGCCGACGGCTCCGCCGTCGACGCCGAGCTCGGAGACGGTGACCGTTCGTTGCGGCTTCGAGCGCGCGCCCATGATCCCCTTCAGCGACGGGTAGCGAGGCTCGTTGATGGCGTCCGAAACGGCGACGACCGCCGGCAGCGGTGCCTCGATCGTGTCGTAGCCGAACTCGGTCTGCCGCTTCCCCGTCGCCTTGCCGTCGGCGAGCGTCAGCTCGGCGACCTGTGAGATCACCGGCCGCCGGAGCCGATCCGCGACGGCCGCCCAGAGCACGGCTCCGTCGGAGTCTCCGGCCTGCTGGCCGAAGAGGATCAGGTCCGCTTCCTCCGACTCGAGCGCCGCGGCCAGCACGGTCGTGGTGGCCACGAGGTCGGACCCCGCAGCTGCGTCGTCCGTGATCAGGACTGCACCGTCGGTGCCCATCGCGAGCGCCTTGCGAACGGAGTCCTGCGCGCTCTGCGGGCCCATCGTGACGACGACGACCTCACCGCCTTCGGCCTCCTTCAGCTTGAGGGCCTCCTCGACCGCGTGCGTATCGAATGCGTTGATCGCTCCCTCGCCGGAGCGGTTCAATCGCTTGGTCGCCGGGTCGATGCGGGCGTGGGTCGTGCCCTCCGGGACGTGCTTCACGCAGACGGCGATCTTCACGGGGGGAGAATCCTAATCGGCGGCGAAGGGGCTCAAGTCGCACAGAGCTCGCGCCGAAGGCTTTGTTAAGGTCTCGCGCTTCGAGCGCGAACCGGAGCGCTGGGTCCCAGCATGAGCCGCCACCGGACGACAGCCCGAGCACTGCTTCTCGTCGCCATCCTCGGCCTCACGGCTGGCCAGGCGTCGGCACTGCCCGACCCCGGAATTCCGAAGCGCGCGCCCGCTCCGCCGGAGAAGACGGTGGGCGGCGACAGCGGGAAGCGGATCATCTTCCCCGTCCTCGGACGCTCGCACTACACGAACGACTTCGGCGACGCGCGGGGGCAGGGCCGGCACGAGGGCATCGACATCGTCGCGCCGAAGAAGTCGCTCGCCGTCGCCGCCGAGGCGGGGAAGGTCAAGTTCTGGACGACCTCGGCGCGGGCCGGTTGCATGCTCTACCTCTACGGCGCCAGCGGCACGACGTACCTCTACATCCACTTGAACAACGACCTGACGATGGCAAACGACAACCGCGGCCGCTGTGCCCCGGGGACCGCATACGCCCCGGGCCTGAAGAACGGTCAGAGCGTCGCGGCCGGCGAGCCGGTCGGATTCGTCGGCGACTCCGGCGACGCGAACGGCATCACGGCCCACCTCCACTTCGAGGTTCACCCGGGGAACGGCGCGGCAGCGAGCCCGTTCACTCCGCTGAACCGCGCCTACCGCCTCCTGTTCGCGGCGCCCCGCAAGGGCCAGACGTCGCTGTGGCTCAAGGGCAGCGTTCTGGCGCGGCAGACCGACGCGCTCAAGGTTCAGGTCAACAGCCTCGCCGTCCGGACCACCGGGGTGAAGGTGAACGGGATCAGCCGGCCAGTCTCCTTCGGGATCTCCGCCTTCACGCAGTTCGAGAACGCAGTCTCGAACGTCGCCACGCAACGGGCAACGGTGTGGACCGAGGTGATGCCGGTCACGCTCGACGCGCTACTGGGCAAGCCCGGCTCGATCACCGCCGAGAAAGTCGTCCTCGCCGGCGCGAAGTAGAACCGGCTAACGGCCGGTGAAGCGCGGCTCGCGCTTCTCGGCGAAGGCCGTCAGCCCCTCTTTCGCGTCCTCGCTCGCAAACAGCTCGCCGAAACGATCGGACTCGCGCTCGAGGTTCTCGCGGTGATCTCCGGAGTAGGCGCGGTTGATCGCCTCCTTCGCCGCCTCCAGCGCGAGCGGGCTCTTCGCAGCCAGCTGCAGGGCGACCTCCATCACCCGCGGCATCAGCTCCTGCGGCTCGGTCACGGCATTCACGAGCCCGCGCTCGAGCGCCTCGTCCGCGCCGACAGTCCGGCCGGTGAGGATCAGCTCCTTCGCGAACCCGAGCGTGGTCGCGCGCGCGAGGCGCTGGGTCCCTCCCCACCCCGGGATGATCCCCAGGTTTATCTCCGGCTGGCCGAGCTTCGCGCTCGACGACGCGTAGCGGAGGTCGCAGGCGAGAGCGAGCTCGCAGCCTCCCCCGAGCGCGAACCCGTTCACGGCGGCGACCGTCGGCTGGTGCATCGTCTCCAGGAGGCTCGCCGTCTCGTGGCCGAGCGCCCCCCACGCCTTCGCCTCGTCCACGTCGAGGCCGCTCATGTACTTGATGTCCGCCCCCGCGATGAAGGCGCGGTCGCCCGAGCCGGTGAGGACGACGACGCGCGCCTCGACGGACTGCGAGAGCTCCTGCAGCCGGTCGCGGAGCAGCTTCAGCGTCTCGAGGTCGAGCGCGTTCAGCGCGTCGGGCCGGTCGACGGTGACGACGGCGACCGGGCCTTCGTGATCGACCTGGATCAGAGCCTCGGCTCCGCGCAGATCGCGATCGTCGGCCGTGAAACGCCCGCGTCGCAAGGACGCAGGGAGCGTGCGTAGCCGGAGGCTACGTGCGCGACTGAGGACGCGGCGAGGCGGCGCGTTGCAGCGCGCCGGCGGCCGCGAGCTGTGCGGCGCCGAGGCGTAATTAGACCGGGACCTTCTCGCGCAGGAACTCGACGATCTCGGCCATCGGCGCGCCCGGAGTGAACACCTCGGCCACGCCCTGGCGCTTGAGCTCCTCGGAGTCCTCGCGCGGGATCGTGCCGCCGACCACGATCACGACGTCCTCGGCGCCGTTCTCCTTCAGTCCCTCGAGGATCTTCGGCACCAGCGTCATGTGGGCGCCAGACAGGATCGAGATGCCCACGGCGTCCGCGTCCTCCTGGATCGCCGTCTCGACGATCTGCTCCGGGGTCTGGTGGAGGCCGGTGTAGATCACCTCCATGCCCGCGTCGCGCAGCGCCCGCGCGATGATCTTCGCCCCGCGGTCGTGCCCGTCCAGGCCGGGCTTCGCGATCACGACCCTGATCTTGGCTGCCACGGCCCTGAGTATAGGAACGGCCCGGAGCGGAAGATTTCCCGCCGCAATCCCGTCCGGGAATACGCCAGACTATGCACATGAACTTGACGGTCGTCGGCTGCTCGCCGGCCTGGCCGAATCCGGGAGGCGCGCAGTCCGGCTACCTCGTCGAGAGCGAGGGACGGCGCGTCCTTCTGGATTGCGGGGCAGGCGTGCTCGCGAAGCTCCGGGAACGGGAGGAGGCCGACTGGCCGCGGGTCGACGCGATCTGCCTCACCCACTGGCACCTCGACCACTGGGGCGACATCGTTCCCTGGGTGTGGGCGCTCTGGTTCGGCCCTGCGGCCGAGCATCCGCGGCCCGAGCTCTGGGTCCCGCCCGACGGCTACAGGCTCCTCTGTGAGATCGGCGAGCGCCTCGGGACGCCGGACATGTTCACGAAGGCGTTCACGATCAAGGAGTACGAGGACGGTACGCCCTTCGAGACAGCGGGCTTCCGGATCACGCCGCGGCACGTGCTCCACTACGAGCTCCTCGCCTTCGGCTTCCGCGTCTCCAGCAACGGCAGGACGCTCGCCTACTCGGGCGACTCCGGCCCGAGCGACGAGCTCCCCGAGCTCGCCCGCGACGCCGACCTCTTTCTCTGCGAGGCGACGCTGCTCGAGCCGAACCCCGAGGGTGGGGCGCGCGGCCACCTCGCCGCCGGCGAGGCGAATGCCGCCTTCCAGGCGTCGGGAGCGAAGCGGCTCCTGCTCACCCACCGGCCGCAGGAGCGGCCGCTCGAGCCGGGTTACGAGCAGGTCTACGACGGCTTCGAGACCGAGGTCTAGCTAGGGACGCGGCCGCGGGAGCGGCGGCAGCTCCCGGCCGCTCGCGTAGGCCGCAGCGGCGCGGCGTCCCCGGAGCCAGCCGCGGACGAAGTAGCCGACCAGCAAGAGCGGAACGAGCGCGAAGAGGGCGAACGGCGCGAGCAGCCACCGCTGGTCGAGCCGGGCCGGGCCGTCGAGCGTCGCCGCGAGGTCACGCGTCCCACCGACTCCGGCCGAGGAGGGACCCGAAGGCGTGCCACCTCCGGCCAAGCCGGTCGGCGCCCAGGAGCTGACGAGGTACCGGCGGCCCATCGGAGCGAGCTCCATGTCGAAGACGGCCGGCCGGAGCCCCGACCTCGCCTTCGGGAACAGGAGCACCTGGAAGCCGATCGCATCCTCGTAGGAGTAGACGAGCTTCCAGCGCGCCTCGTCGACAGGGAAGGGCTCGACGGGGATCGTTCCACCGCGCCACTCGGCGCGGCTCATGCCCTGGCGGAGCGTCGGATGGGTCAGGTCGTACGCCTGCTCGACGCCTTCCCTCGCTACGGCGTGGGCGACGAAGTTCGCCGCCGTCGCGAGCACCTTCGCCCGCTGCAGCCGCGTCAGTTGGATGTGCTTGGGCTCGTGGTAGACCTGCGCCTGCTGCGGAGCGCCGGCGACCACCTCCTCCGGCTCCTGCTGCCCGCTGTCCGAGTACCGCAGGGAGACCAGCACGGCGGCGCCCACCAAGAGGGCGGCGGCGCCGAGCCAGCCCAGGCGCCTTCTCCAGCGAGGCGACCGGAAAACCGTCACGCTCGCACGTTACTCCGGTAGGAGGACCGCTCCTAGCTGCCCTGCGGCGTGCTCGGAATCGGCGGCGGCGCGTAGGGCGCCCAGTAGTCCACGACCCACTTGGACGTCGTGCCGGACCCGACCCTCTTCACCCCGACGAAGAAGAGCTGAGGCTTCTCCTTCGACCCCGCCTTCGGCTGGAGCACCACCTCGAGCCCGGCGTCGTTCGGGTACGACCAGGTGATCTTCACCGGCGAGTTCTTGACCTCGGCGTTGGGATACGGGACGACCGGGATGTTGCCCGTGCGCCACTCGCTCAGCGACATGTCCTGCCGAATCTGCGGGCCGGAGATCTGCCAGGCGCGGTCGAGGTTCTTGCGCATCACCGCCGTCTTGATGAACTCGACGACCACCTGGCGCGCCTCGGGGGCGAGATCGACCGTCTTCTGATTGCCGGTGTTCTGAACCTGCTCGTTCGAGAAGGTCTCCTTGTTGCTGTCCGCGCGCACCTGGCTCTGCCAGAACACGAGCACGCCGATGAGCAGCACAGCGCCGGCGATCCAGGGCAGGGCACGGTTGAGCCCCCGGGAGGTGGTAAGTCCGCGCAGGTTCACTTCGAAACAGATTAGACGAACGTTTCGCGGGCCTGTTAGGCGCGGTTTTCGGCCCCGAACGGGTTACGTTTCGCCGCTGTGCCGCGGCACGTGAGTCGAACCGCCGGCTTCGTCATCGTCGCCTACGCGTTCCTCGTGACGATGCTGGGAGCGACGCTCCCGACGCCGCTCTACCCCCTCTTCGAGCAGCGCTACTCGTTCGGGACGCTGATGGTGACCTTGATCTTCGCCGCCTACGCGTTCGGCGTGATCGCAGCGTTGCTCGCGTTCGGCGAGCTCTCGGATGCGATCGGCCGGAAACCGATTCTCGTCACCGGTCTCCTGCTCTCTGCCCTGAGCGCGCTCCTCTTCGTCCTGGCCGACTCGCTGCTCCCGATTTTCGCCGGACGCATCGTCTCGGGACTCTCCGCCGGCCTCTTCACCGGGACCGCGACCGCCACCCTCGTCGATCTCGCGCCGGGCGGCCGCCGCCGGCTCGGCAGCTTCGTCGCAGTGGTCGTCAACCTCGGCGGGCTGGGCCTCGGAACACTCCTTGCCGGCCTGCTTGCCGACTACGCCAGCTCTCCGCTGCGGCTCCCCTTCCTCGTTCAGCTCGGCCTGCTCGTCCCGGCCGTCGTGGGCTTGCTGCTCGTGCCGGAAAGCGTGCAGCGACGGCAGTTTCGCCTTCGCTTTCAGCGGCTGAGCGTGCCAGAGGAAGTGCGCTCGGTCTTCATCCGCGGCGCCACGGCCGGCTTTGCGGCCTTCGCTGTCGCCGGCGTATTGAGCTCCGTCGCTCCGGTGTTCCTCGCTCAGGTGCTCGATCGGACGAGTCACACCCTCGCCGGCCTGCTCGTCTTCATCGTCTTCGGGGGCTCGATCGTCGGTCAGCTCGCAGTCGCGCGCCTCCATGACCGCCGAGCGCTCATCTGGGCGTGCGTGCTGCTCGCTTCAGGAACCGGACTGCTTGCGCTCGCACTTGCGCTCGAGTCGCTCGCGCTGCTCTATGCAAGTGCTGTTGTGGTCGGCGTCGGCCAGGGCCTCGGGATCGGCGCGGGACTCGCGGCGATCAACCAACGAGCGCCCGTCGAGCGCCGCGGCGAGACCGCTTCGAGCTTCTTCGTCGTCATCTACGTCGGCCTGTCGTTGCCGGTGATCGGTACCGGGCTCGCCGCCAATGCCTTCGGTCTTCGGCCGGCCGGCATCGCCTTCAGCGTCGCAGCAGCGGGGCTCGTCCTCGTCGTGCTGGCGAGCCTCCTGCGCGCGCCGGACTAGCGCGCTTCAGCGACTAGAAGACGGGGGTCTCGCGCCAGACGCCCCAGACCTCGCGGAGGGCGTCGCACATCTCTCCCATCGTGACGTCGGCCTTCGCGCACTCCAGGATCAGCGGCATGAGGTTGGCGTCGCCGCCGGCGCCCTCCTTCAGCTTCGCGAGCGCCGCGTCGGCGGCCGCGTGGTCACGCCGCTCGCGTAGCGACCGGACGCGCGCAATCTGTTCCTCCTCGAGCGCCGGGTCGATCCGCAGGAGCTCGAGCTCTTGGTCCTCGTCCTGGCGGTAGCGGTTGACGCCGACGATCACGCGCTGCCCCTGCTCCAGCTCGGACTGGTAGCGATAGGACGCGTCCGCGATCTCCTGCTGGAAGAAGTTCTCCTTGATCGCCGGCACGACGCCGCCGAGCGCGCGGATCTGCTCGAAGTACTCGTGGGCCTGTGCCTCGAGCCGGTTCGTCAGCTCTTCGACGAAGTACGCACCTCCGAGGGGATCGATCGTGCTGGTAACGCCGGTCTCGTGCGCGATCACCTGCTGGGTGCGCAGCGCAAGGCGGACGGCGTGCTCGGTCGGTAGGGCGAGCGCCTCGTCGAACGAGTTCGTGTGGAGCGACTGGGTGCCGCCGAGCACCGCCGAGAGCGCCTCGAGCGCGGTGCGGACGATGTTCACCTCGGGCTGCTGCGCGGTCAGCGAGACGCCGGCCGTCTGGGTGTGGAAGCGCATCAGCCACGAGCGCGGGTTCTTCGCGCCGTAGCGGTCGCGCAGCTCGCGCGCCCAGATCCGGCGCGCGGCGCGGTACTTCGCGATCTCCTCGAAGAAGTCGATGTGCGCGTTGAAGAAGAACGAGAGCCGCGGGGCGAAGTCGTCGACGTCGAGCCCGCGCTCCATCGCCGCCTCGACGTAGGTGAACCCGTTCATCAGCGTGAACGCGAGCTCCTGGACCGCGTTCGAGCCGGCCTCGCGGATGTGGTAGCCGGAGATCGAGATCGGATGCCACTTCGGCATCTCCCGCGCGCAGAACTCGACCATGTCCGTGACGAGCCGCATCGACGGCTCGGGCGGGAAGATCCACTCCTTCTGCGCGATGTACTCCTTGAGGATGTCCGTCTGGATCGTGCCGCGGAGCTCCGAGCGCGGGACGCCGTGCCGCTCTGCGACGCCGACGTAAAAGGCCAGCGCGATCGGCGCGGTGCAGTTGATCGTCATCGAGGTCGAGACCTCGCCCAGCGGGATCCCCGAAAACAGCGTCTCCATGTCCTCGAGCGAGTCGATCGCGACGCCTTCGCGCCCCACTTCGCCGAGGGAGCGCGGATGGTCGGAGTCGTAGCCCATCAGCGACGGCATGTCGAACGCCGTCGAGAGCCCGGTCTGGCCGTGGTCGAGCAGGTAGCGGAACCGCTCGTTCGTCTCCTGGGCCGTCCCGAAGCCGGCGAACTGCCGCATCGTCCAGAGCTTCCCGCGGTACATCGACGGGTACACGCCGCGCGTGAACGGGAAGACGCCCGGGTAGCCGAGGTCCCGCTCCTCGTCGAGCTCGACCGACTCAGCCGTGTAGAGCGGGTCGAGCTCGAGGCCGGAAATCGTCGAGAAGAGCTCCCCCTCGCGCTCGCCGGAGGCCTCATAGAGCCCGCGGCGCCACTCCTCGAGGGCGGTGACGCTCTGCGGCCGGTCTTCGGTCGTCGCCATGAGAGACGAATTGTAAGTAGCCGTCACGGTCGCGGCCGAGCGGCGCCTAGCCCACGAGCGCCTCGACCGCGAAGGCGAGTGCGATCACGAGGAGCGCGACACCGAGCGCGAGCCGGATCGTGTTCTCCGAGATCCGCCCGGTGAGGCGCGCGCCGAGCCAGCCGCCGGGCAGTGCGCCGGCGACGCCGGCGGCGAGGATGTCCCACTCGACCTGACCGAGCAGCGCGTGCGTTGCGAACGCGAACAGACCGAGGGCGAAGCCGATCACGAGGTTCGTGCCGACGGCCTTGTGCGCCGTGAGCCCGACGCCGCGGAGGAGTGCCGGCATCCTCAGCGTCCCCAGGATGACCCCGACGGCGCCGCCGAGCACGCCGATCAGGAACCCGAACACGACGGCCGGGCTCATCCGCGGCTCGTCGGCCGGCCGCGCGTGGATCGGCCGGAACAGCAGGTCCGCCCCGCTCCAGGCGAGGATCACGGCGATCGTCGCGAGCAGCAGGCGCGTCGGGAGCTCGTCGGTCAGCAGCGCGCCGACGACGGCGCCGATCACGGACGGCGGCAGCATCCAGGCGACCACGCGCCGGTCGACACGGCCCTCGCGGGCATGCCGAACGCTGCCGCCCGCCGCCGAGGCGGCGCTGATCGCGACGTTGGTGCCGGCCCCGGCCGCCGCGTCGCCGGAGAGGAGCAGAACCGCGGGCAGCCGCAGCGTCCCGAGCACGAGCCCGATCGCCGAGCCGAGGTAGCCCGCGACGAACGACGCGCCGAAAGCTAAGAGGAGCTTCCCGGCTTCCAGAGGGGTTCCGGGCCGCCCAGGTTCGCCGTCCGGGCCAGGATGAAGAGCAGGTCGGAGAGCCGGTTCAGGTAGATCGGGACGAGCGGGTTCAGCTCGACCTGCTCGGCCGCGTCGAGGACGGCGCGCTCCGCTCGGCGGCAGACCGCGCGGGCGACATGGATCCGCGCCGCCGCCTCGGACCCGCCGGGCAGCACGAAGCTCTTCAGCTCGGGTAGCTCGGCGTTGAAGCGGTCGCAGTCGGCCTCCAGGGCGTCGACCTGCAGCTGCGAGACCCGCAGGCGGTCGGCGATCCCGAACGGGACGCTGACGTCGGCGCCGATGTCGAACAGCTCGTTCTGCACCCGCTCGAGCACCGGCCGGATCTCGGCAGGGACCTGACCGGCGAGCGCCACACCGATCAGCGAGTTCAACTCGTCGACCGTTCCGAAGGCAGCGATGCGGCAGTCGAGCTTGGGGACGCGGCTCCCGTCGCCGAGGCTCGTCTCGCCGCCGTCGCCCGCCCTCGTGTAGATCCGGGTGAGGCGAACCGGCTCGTCGGCCTTGCGCGGCATGACCGACAGCTTAGGTTCCGAGCCGGAACGTCTCGCGAACGCGGAACCGGTCCGGCTCGAACTCCTCCATCAGCGCGACCTCCGCGATCCGAAAGCGCGCTGGAAGCAGGCCGTCGAGCCGCGCTTCCACTCGCCGCCGCGTCTCTTCTGGCTCGTCGGTTCTCCAGGTCAGCGACGCGTGCGGCGGCGGGTCGCCATCCGCGTCGCCGTACGGCGGGAAGTCCGGGAACCGACGCCAGAGCGCACGCATGAGGTCGCGCAGCGGCTGCTCCGGCTCGGGCGCCGCGTACACCGCGCCGCTCTCCTCCCATTGCTCGAGCCTCGCGAGCTCGAGGTCGAACGGCTCGTACGACGCGAAGAATTCCCGGATCTCGTCGCGGTACCGGTCGACCTCGGCCGGGGCGGCGAACGGGTAGAGCAGGGTGATCGACAGCGGGATGTGCTCGGTGACGCGGTCGGGGTACAGCTCGTCGTGCGCCGCCGCCAGCTCCGCATTCTGGTCGGCGAGGAGCAGCCCGAGATACGTCTCGAGCGGCCGGCCCTCGGCCACTAGCCGGCGGCGAGGTCGCGCTGCTTGAGGCCGAGGATCTCGCGGGCGATCACGAGCCGCTGGATCTCGCTCGTCCCCTCGTAGATCTCCGTGATCTTCGCGTCGCGGTAGTAGCGCTCGACCGGGAACTCCTTCGTGTAGCCGTAGCCGCCGAGGATCTGGATCGCCTCCGCCGTCTGACGGCGCGCCATCTCCGACGCGAACAGCTTCGCCTTCGCTCCCTCCTCGGTGTGCGGCCGCCCCTGCTGCTTTAGCCAGGCGGCGCGGTAGATCAGGAGGCGGGCGGCGTCGAGCTCCATCGACATATTCGCGAACTTGTGCTGGATCGCCTGGAACTCGGCGATCCGCTGCCCGAACTGCTCGCGCTCGAGCGCGTAGGTGCGGGCGACCTCGTAGGCGGCCTGCGCGATCCCGAGCGCCTGAGCCGCGATCCCGATGCGCCCGCCGTCCAGCGTGGCCATCGCGACGGTGAAGCCCTTGCCCTCCTCGTGGAGGAGCCGATCCCGGTCGGCCTCCGCGCCCTTGATCACGAGGTCGACGGTCGAGGAGGAGTTGAGGCCGAGCTTCTCCGCCTCATGCGTCACCTCCACCTGGTTGCCGTCGAGGATGAAGGCCGAGACGCCCTTCGCCCCAGGCGCCTCAGGATCGGTCCGGGCGAACAGCAAAACCGTGCCGCCGAAGCCGCCGTTCGTGATCCACTGCTTCGTGCCCGAGATCGTCCAGCCGTCGCCCTTCGGCGTGGCGGCCGTGCGCAGCGATCCGGCGTCCGAGCCCGCCTCGGGCTCGGTTAGCGCGAAGGCGCCGACGGACTCGCCGCGGGCGAGCGGCGGCACGAACCGCGAGCGCTGCTCGTCCGTGCCGAACGTGAGGATCGGCAGCGTCACTGCGCTCGTGTGGACGGCGACTGTGACCCCCACGCCTGCATCCGCGCGCGAGAGCTCCTCGAGCACGAGGATGTAGGAGAGGAAGTCCGCTCCCGCGCCGCCGTACTCCTCCGGGATGCAGGCTCCCATCAGGCCGAGCTCCCCGAGCTTGCCGATCAGCTCGCGCGGGAAGCCGTGGTCGCGATCCCAGGTCGCCGCGTTCGGCTCGATCTCCGCCTGCGCGAACTCGCGGGCGAGGCCCTGGATCTCGCGCTGGTCCTCGGTCAGGTCGAACATCTACGAATAACTGTAGAAGCCCTCGCCCGACTTACGGCCCAGGCGGCCCGCCTCGACGTGCTCCGCGAGGAGCGGACACGGCGCGTACTTGTCGTCGTCGAGCCCGTCGTGGAGCACTTCCATGATCGCGACACACGTGTCGAGGCCGATCAGGTCGGCGAGCGCCAGCGGCCCCATCGGGTGCGCGAAGCCGAGCTTCGCGATCGTGTCGATTGCCTCAGCTTCCGCGACCCCGTCGTGGAGCGCCCAGACGGCCTCGTTGATGAACGGCATCAGGATGCGGTTGGAGACGAAGCCCGGGAAGTCGTTGGCGAGCGCAGGAACCTTCCCGAGCTCCTCGGCGAAGGCGACGATCGACTCGACCGTCTCGTCGGAGGTGTCTCGCCCGCGGACGACCTCGACCAGCTTCAACACCGGCACCGGGTTGAAGAAGTGCATCCCGATCACCCGGTCCGGGCGAATCGTGTCGGCGGCGAGCACCGTGATCGGGATCGACGAGGTGTTGGATGCCAGCACGGCGCCACCCGGCAAGACCTCGTCGGCGCGGAAGAAGATCTGCTCCTTCACCGACTGGTCCTCCACAACTGCCTCGATCATCAGGTCCGCGGGGACGAGATCGTCCACCGGCTCGATCCGCGGT
>DATDKA010000024.1:0-2524 GCA_036520235.1 Gaiellaceae bacterium | reverse complement strand
CACCGTCCGACGCTACGGAGAAGCGACGCACGTGTCTGTGCCAGAAGGGCGCCGGTTCCGCGGCTAGCGGGCGACGAGCACGTCTTCGTAGTACTCGCCGGCGCGACGGCCCGTCCGTCGGTTCACGTGGCGCCGCAGCCGGCTTTCGAGCTCGAGGCCGGCGCGGTCGAGGATCTCCGGATAGAGGTCCCGACGGTCGTTCACGACGATCACCACCGGCGCGCGCCGCCGCAGCGTCTGCTTCCCGCGGCGGAGCACCTCGGCGACCCCCTCCGTGTAGCGCGCGAGCGCCCGGACGCTCGTTCCCTCGGAGCCCGCCCCCAGCTCGAGCCCGCGCAGGTCCTCCAGCCCGAGGAGCTCGTATGCGTAGCGGTGCTGCTCGTGGTAGTCGATCAGCCCGGGATAGGGCGGCGAGGTGACGAGGCCGTCGAAGCGAGTCGGAAGGTCGAGCCGGGACGCATCGCCGTGGACGACCGCCGCCTCCTTCCCCGGCGCCCGCACACGAGTGAACTCCTTGATCCGCTGGAGCGTGTCGAGCGCGTAGCGCCGGAGGAAATGCTCCGCACGCTCGACCGGGCGGCAGAGGCGCTTGTGCTTGTAGCACCAGTACTCGCCACGCTGCGGCTCCCGCGGGAAGTCGAGGTCGAAGTGGGTCGTAAGTCGCGCCGAGCGCGCCGCCCGCGCGAGCACGACCCGCAGCACGTCCGCGTGCTCGTACTCGGGGATCAGCTGACGGAAGGCAAGCAGGTCCGACGCAGCCTGCGGCGCGAACCACTCGCGAACGTATCCCCGAGCAGGCGCACCGCCCTGCAACGCGTCCAGCCGCCGCACGACATCCCTGACCTCCGATTCCAGCGCGAAGAGGTCATACCACCGAGTCTTGACCTCCATCAGCAGGCAGTTGAAGGCGGCTACGTCGACCCCCGTCGCGTCGTACCCGCTCTCGAGGCCCTGGACGAGCGTCGTCCCGGAGCCCGCGAAGGGGTCGAGCACCCGCCCACCGCGAGGCACATACCGCTCGAGGAGGACCTCCGCGAGCTGCGGAATGAACTTTCCGAGGTAGGGGTGGAGCCGGTGCACGTGCTTCGTCCGCACCCGCTCGGGCAGGTCGCGCTCCGACCACGACAGGTCGAGGTCGAGCTCGGCGTAGAGGGCGTCCTGGGTCGGGGCCACGTCCCGAGGCGTTCTGCCTCGGCTAGGTAACTCCTAGTACGACGAGCAGGCTGTCTGCGAGCAGAGCGATCACGAACGCGGCCGTTAGCCTCGTCAGCGTTCGCCGCTCCACGGTCACGACGTCGAAGCGCATCTCCAGCCCGGACAGGTTTGGGTGCGCCGCGAGCCAGGCCTCCGCGGCGCGCCGGAGCCGACGCTGCTTCTCGGCGTCGACCATTTCCGCCGGCTCGCCGTAGCCCTCGCCGAGCTTCGCCTTCACCTCGCAGAAGACGAGGGTCTGCCCGCGCCGCGCGACGATGTCGAGCTCGTGCCCGCCCGCCCAGGCGTTCATCGCCAGGATCCTGTAACCGCGGAGCCGGTAGTGCAGCCGAGCGCGCCGCTCGGCGCTAGCTCCGCGCGCTCTCGAGCTCGACGAGGTCCTCATAGCAGAGGGCCTGGAACGAGCGGCGGTGCAGCTCGGACGGTCCCCGCTCCCGCACGACGGCGGAGTGGCGCGGCGTGATGTAGCCGACGTGCGAGGAGAAGCCGTAGTGGGGGAATAGCGCGTCCATCCGGCGCATCGTCCGGTCGCGCACGACTTTTGCCACGATCGAGGCTGCGGCGATCGCGGCGCTGCGCTCGTCGCCGTCCACGACCGCCAGATGCTCGGGCGCCGCCGGGCCAAGCCGGAACCCGTCGACCAGACAGGCTTCGGCGGGCGGCGCGAGCGAACGGAGACAGGACCGCATCGCCTCGAGGTTCGAGCGGTGGAGGCCGTGTCGGTCGATCTCTTCCGACGAGATCACGCGCACGGTGAAGGAGCTGGCAGAGGCCACGACGCCGTGGAACAGCGCCTCGCGCTCCGCCGCCGTCAACTGCTTCGAGTCGTTCAGCCCCGCCAGCGGGCGGACGCGGTGGTCACGAAGGCGGTCGTAGTCGAAGAGGACGCCCGCAACGACGAGCGGCCCCGCGAGACAACCACGGCCTGCCTCGTCGACCCCGGCGACGTGCCGCAGGCCGAACTGGCGGTCGAACTGGAGGAGGCGCCTAGCTCTCGTCCGCGGGCTCGCCCGCGGCGACCGCTTCCTGCGTCTCCCCCGCAGCAGCCCCGTCGGCCTCGGGCTCGACACCGTCGGACTGCTCGGCGACGGGCTCGACGTCTCCCCGGTCTTCGGCGACGGTCTCGACCGCTTCAGGCTGCTCGCCGGCACTTTGAGGCTGGTCTGCGACTGGCTGCTCGGCGGCGGCGGTGGCACCGGCCGAGGATAGCGCCCGGACATCACGGCGCTCCCTGACGCGCGCCTTTCGACCCACTCTCCCGCGCAGGTAGTAGAGCTTCGCGCGGTTCACGTCGCCGATCGCGACCACTTCG
>DATDKA010000023.1:0-10303 GCA_036520235.1 Gaiellaceae bacterium | reverse complement strand
GTACCTGTTCCACGAGCGGCTCGTCGAGTGGCTGCTGAAGCCGCTTCCGGAGGACCGGCACGTGGTCACGCTCGGCGTCACCGAGCCGTTCACGACGAGCCTCAAGGTGAGCTTCTACGCAGCGCTCGCCCTCGCCTTTCCCGTGCTCGTCTGGCAGATCTGGAGCTTCCTCGCGCCTGCGATGGAGGCGCCCCGCCAGCGGATCATCCGCTGGTTCGTCGCACTCGCCAGCGCCCTCTTCGCGCTGGGGATGGCGTTCGCCTACTTCGTGATTCTGCCGCCGGCGCTCGCGTTCCTCGCCAACTACGACTCGAACCTCTACGAGATCCAGATCCGCGCGAGCTACTACCTCTCCTTCACTTCGCTGCTCATCTTCGCGACGGGCCTCGTGTTCCAGCTGCCGATCTTCGTGATTGCACTGGTGCGGATCGGGATCCTCACGACCACGCAGCTCCGGCGGAACCGCCGGATGGCCTACGTGATCCTGCTCGGGGCGGCGATCCTGCTTCCGACCGTCGATCCCGTCTCCCTCGCCTTCGAGGTGGCGCCGCTCTGGATTCTCTTCGAGCTCTCGATCTGGCTGTCCGTGATCCTCGAGCGCCGCTGGGCGGCCACCGGAGCCCTCGTCGCTGAATAGCTCGGCGCCGTTCCCGAAGATCGAGCTCCACGTGCACCTCGAGGGGACGGTGCGGCCGAAGACGCTGCTCGAGATCGCCCGCCGCAATGAGTACGCGCTCCCGGCTGAGACCGAGGAGGGCGTCTCGAAGCTCTATGACTTCCGCGACTTCGCGCACTTCATCGACGTCTGGGCCCTGACGACGAACGCGCTGCAGCGCTACGAGGACTTCCGCGAGATCGTGGCGGAGTACGCGCGCGAGGCGGCCGAGCATGGTGCCGCCTACGTCGAGGGGATCTTCTCGCCGGCCGAACGGGCCCGGCGTGGCGTCGACTGGGACGAGATGTTCAGCGGCTACTGCGACGGCGCAGCCGCCGCACGCGAGGAGCACGGCGTGGAGGTTCGCCTCACGCCCGACATCTTCCGCGGCGCGACGCCGGACGAGTCGGAGGCCGTGATCCGCTACTCGGCGAAGTACCGCGACGGAGGCATCGTCGGAATCGGCCTCGGCGGCCGGGAGGCGGACTACTCCCCGGAGGCGTACGCCTCGGTGTTCGAGGTCGTGCGAGGCGAAGGCTTCGCGTCGGTGCCGCACGCGGGCGAGGTCGCCGGGCCCGCCTCGGTGCGAGGCGCGCTCGAGACGCTCGGGGCCGACCGCATCCGCCACGGGATCCGCTCGGTCGAGGACGCGGCGCTCATGCACGAGCTTCGAGACCGCGAGATCGTCCTCGACGTGTGCCCGGTCTCGAACGTCCGGACCGGCGCAGTGGGGTCGCTCGAGGAGCATCCGCTGCGGCAACTCGTCGGGGCAGGCGTTCGGTGCTCGATCTCGACCGACGACCCGGCGATGTTCGACACCGACCTGAAAACGGACTACGAGGCGGCGGCCGCACTCGGCCACTCGCCACGGGCGGCGTACGAGGCCGGGCTTGCGGGGGTGCTCTGCGACGAGGAAACGCGCGACCGGCTCCGCCGGATCGGCGAAGAGCACGACTGGCGGCCGCTACCCTAGGGCCCGACATGGCGAGATCCGCACAGCGCCGCAACCGCCAGCAGCGACGGCCCACGCCGAGAGCGTCCGCCCCTGCCGCGCGCCGGCCACAGCCCTCGTACGAGGACACGATGTTCTTCCCGCGGCTGCGGCGGCAGACGAAGTGGATGTTCGTCTTCCTCGCGGTCATCTTCGGCCTCGGGTACGTGATCTTCAACGTCGGCGGCTCGATCCCGGGCACCGGTCTCGGCGACGTCCTGCAGGGACTCGGCCAGTCGACCGCCGGCCCGACGGAGGGCGACGCGCGCGACAAGATCAAGGATCACCCGAACGACCCCGCCGGCTACATGGAGCTCGCCACGGCGTTGCAGCGGAACGGCAAGACCGACGAGGCGGTCGAGCCGCTCACGCGGTATCTGGCGTTCCGCCCGAGGGACCGCGCCGCGCTCAGTCAGCTCGCCGGCCTGTATCTCACGCAGGGCCGCAACGCGCAGGACGAGGCGGCGCGGGCGCAGAACCAGCTGACCGAGATCACGGGCGGCGGTGTCTTCAGCCCCGACACGTCGAGCCCGTTCGGCCAGCAGTTCGGAGACGGCGCGATCACGAAGATCGAGTCGACCGACCTGAACCAGAAGCTGAGCACCGCCTATGTCGCGTACCAGGACGCTTATCGCAACGCCACCCGCGTCTACAAGGACCTGATCGCGGTGATCCCCAAGCGGGAGCAGGCGGAGCAGCCGTCGGTCTTCCTCCAGCTCGCGTTCGCCGCGCAGTCGGCGAACGAGCTCAAGGAAGCAATCGCGGCCTACGAGCGATTCCTGCAGGTCGCGCCGGATTCGCCGAATGCCGCCGGCGTCCGCGAGCAGATCAAGCAGCTACAAGCAGCCGTCAAGGCGCAGCCCAAGCAGGGATAGAATCCCCGGGCTCACGACCGAGGGAGACGGGTGAACTTCGACATCAAGACCGAGCAGCTCGACGACAACGCATACGTAATCGCGCTCGCCGGCGAGGTGGACCTCTACACCGCGCCGGAGTTCAAGCAGCAGCTGCTCGACGTGATCGGCCAGGGCGCGAAAGAGGTCATCGTCGACTTCTCCAACACGACCTTCATCGACTCGACGACCCTGGGTGTCCTGGTCGGCGGCGTCAAGCGCCTGAGGACGAACGACGGTCAGCTCTCGCTCGTCTGCAGCGACCGCAACATCACGAAGATCTTCGAGATCACCGGCCTCGATCGTGTTTTCACGATCTACGGCAGCCGCAACGAGGCGGTGGCGGGGATCGGCTCGGCCACGCAGCCTTCGGCGTAGCTTGAGGCGCGCGGCGCTTCTCTCACTCGCAGCGCTCGCGCTGGCCGGGTGCGGGACGCCCGGGCTGCCGGAGTCGAGCGGCGACACGTCCAACGGCAAGCTGCTCTTCAAGCAGCGGTGCGGCGCGTGCCACACCCTGCGCGAGGCAGGCACGCAGTCGGACATCGGTCCCAACCTGGACGCGGCCTTCTCAGCGCCGAAAAGCGAGGACTTCGACGAGAGCACGATCCGCGCGACCGTGCGCGACCAGATCGCCTACGCGGTGGAGCCGATGCCGCGAAACCTCGTGAAGGGCGACGCCGCGAACGACGTGGCGGCCTACGTCGCCGCCGTGGCGGCGAACCCGGCGGCGAAGATCTCGCTGCCGCCGGGCGCCGGCGGCAACGACCCGAAGCTCCTGTTCGAGTCCAACTGCGGCAGCTGCCACACCCTGGCCGATGCCGGGACGACGGGGAAGATCGGGCCGAACCTCGACCAGCTCAAGCCGTCCGAGGCGGCGGCGGAGAAGCAGATCACGAACGGCGGGGGTGGGATGCCGGCGTTCAAGGGCCAGCTGACCCCGGAGCAGATCAAGGCGCTCGCGGCCTACGTGCACCGGGTCACGACCGGCGGCTGACGCTCCTAGTTCCGGATCTCTTCGCGCTCGGCGACGAGATCGACCACGACGTGCGTGATCGGCACGTCGAACCTGGCCCGCGCGCCGCTGACGACGCCGCGCTCGAGCCATTGCGAGCGGCCCTCGGGATGCGTCGAGATGATGATCTCGTCGGCCCCGAACGAGCGCAGCGCGTCCTCGATCGCCTGCAGCGGCTCACCGTCGCCGACCTCGCCGCGGGCGTCGAGCCCTTCCTCCGCCAGGCGCGCAAGCGAGTTGTCGAGCCGCTCCTGGGCGGCAGTCCGGGCGGCATCCTCGTCCGAGACCCAGTGGCGCAGCGGCGAGTTGAGCGCCGGGCAGACGACGAGGATCTGCACCTCGTGACCGGTGGAGCGCCGCTCGATCTCCTCGCGGAGGGTCCGCCCGCCGACCGTCTCGTTCGCGACCACGAGGATCCGCCGCTCGCCCGGGCCGCTGCGGCTCGCGTGCGTCCGCATTTCCGGCGGCTCACGGCGCGCGCGGACGATTGCGCCAACAGCGACCGCTGTCAGGAGCACGAACACCGCGACGCCGAGCCAGGTGTTGATCGCCGCGGCGATCACGATCAGGGCGAAGTACCCGATCGCAAGCAGCACGAGCTTGAATGCCTCCGCCTCGCTCTTGAGCGGGTTCCTCATCGTCTCCTACAAGAGATAAACCGTCGCGTAGACCACGATCCACATTACGTCCACGAAGTGCCAGTAGATCCCGGGGATCTCGACGCCCGCGTGGTGCTCGGGCGAGAAGTGGCCGCGGAAGGCGCGGATCGTGGCGAACGTCAGGAGCGTCAGACCGACGAAGACGTGGGCGCCGTGGAGGCCGGTCAGGCCGTAGAAGACCGACCCGAAGGAGCCGTCGTGGGGGGCGAAGCCGACCCGCGAGTACTCGCGGATCTGTGTCAGCAGGAACGTGAGCCCGAGCGCGAGCGTGAGCACGAGGCCGGCCTGGAGCCCGGCCCGGTTGCCGCGCTTGATCGACTGGAGCGCCCAGTGAATCGTGAAGCTCGAGGTGACGAGGATCGCTGTGTTGACGCCCGCGACGAAGCGGGGCAGCTCGAACGGCGGCAGCGGCCAGGCCGTGTCGGCGCCGACTCGCACGAAGAAGTAGGCGGTGAAGAACGAGCCGAAGAGCATGACCTCGGACGCGATGAAGAGGAGCATCCCCAGCACGGGCGCCTCGACGCGCGAGCTCCGGTGCGCCTCCGGCGGATGGAGCGCGTGGCCGTCGTGCGCGGCTTCCGCGTGCGCGCTCAAGACTCGACCGGCTCGGCCGGCGTTGCGCCGACCTCCTCCGCCGGAATCACGACGTGCTCGACTGGGAGCTTCGAGTCGTTGTGGAGCCGCTGGATCAGGTCGCGGCGCATCCACGGCGACTCAGCCGGCTCGAAGGTCGAAACGATGATCTCGTCGATGCGCTCGTCCTCGATCGCCTGCATCGCAGCCGTGTAGGGGTCGGGGTGGGCGACCTGGCCGTGCGCGTCGATTCCCGACCCGCGCAGCTCGGCGAGCACGCGCCGGAGGCGCCGCTCCGCCTCGGGATGGGAGCCCTGCTCCGGATCGCTCTGCGGCGAGATGATCAGGAAGGTGGCCGGGCCGCGCGAGGCGCGCTCGCGGATCCGCTCGAGCAGCGCGTCGCCGATCACGGTCTCGTTGGCGATGACGAGCACGTTCGCCGTGCCCTCATCCTCGCCCTCCTCGACGACGACGTGCTCGACGGGCACGTCACCTGCCGCCTTCCGGACGCGGTCGACGACGTTGCGCCGCATCCAGCCGGACTTCTCCACCGGGTGGGTGGAGAGGATCACGTCGGTCGGTCGGGGCTCGAGCATCCCGAACGCGTCGCGAACGGCATCCGCGGGATCGGACTCCACGACCAGGCCGTGCGCCGGGATCCCAGCCTCACGAAGGGCCGCGAGCGTCCGGTCGAGGCGCCGGCCGGCGGCAGCTCGCCGCGTGTCTTCGTAGACGACGTAGCCGGCGCGCGGGACGCTCACCGGCGCGAGCACCGTGACGAGCTCGACCTGCCCCTCGGCAGCCTTGCGCTTGATCGCGTCGATCAGGCCCTGCCCGGCGACCGTCTCGTTGGCGACGACGAGGACGTGGCTCATGCGCGGACCGTCTCCTCCTCCTCGGCCTTCGGCGCCGTCGCCGCCTCCCGGTCACCGTTGAAGACCGCGTGGCGCGCACCCGGTACGCCGTACTCGTACGGGTTGCCCACGACCTGCGGGATCTCGTCGAAGTTGAAGAGCGGGGGCGGCGACGAGACCTGCCACTCGAGCGTCATTGCGCGCCACGGGTTGGACGGCGCGCGCGGCCCGCGGGCCCACGAGACGATCACGTTGTAGACGAAGAGCAGGAACGAGACGCCCAGGACGAAGGACGAGATCGAGATCACCATGTTCCAGCTCCCGAACTGCGGGTCGTAGGTGTAGACGCGCCGCGGCATCCCCTGGAGCCCGATGATGTGCATCGGGAAGAAGGTCGCGTTGAAGGCGATGAACGTGAGCCAGAAGTGGACCTTCGCCAGCCGCTCGTCGTACATCCGGCCGGTCATCTTCGGGAACCAGTAGTAGATCCCGGCGAAGATCGTGAACAGCGAGCCGCCCAGGAGCACGTAGTGGATGTGGGCGACGATGAAGTAGGTGTCGGAGGAGTGGATGTCGATCGGCACGGCGCCCAGGAAGATCCCGGACAGGCCGCCGATCACGAACATCGAGACGAACCCGAGCGCCCACAGCATCGGCGCCGAGAAGTTGATCTTCCCCTCCCAGGTCGTCGCCAGCCAGGAAAACACCTTGATCCCCGTTGGAACGGCGATCAGCAGCGTCGTAATCATCATCGGGATGCGGAGCCAATCGGCCATGCCGGCGACGAACATGTGATGCGCCCAGACCGAGAACCCGAGGATCAGGATCGCGCAGAGCGAGAGTGCCATGAGCCGATAGCCGAAGATCGGCTTCCGCGACATCGTCGAGATCACCTCCGAGGCGATCCCGAAGCCCGGCAGGATCATGATGTACACGGCCGGGTGCGAGTAGAACCAGAAGATGTGCTGATACCCGAGCGGGTACCCGCCCTCGTGGAACTCGAAGAAGTTGGTGTGGAGCACGCGGTCGAACATCACGAAGAACTGCGACCCTGCGATGAAGGGCGTCGCGATCACGACCAGGAGTGAGGTCGTGAAGTTGGCCCAGACGAGGAGCGGCATGCGCCAGAAGGTCATCCCCGGCGCGCGCATGGTGATGATCGTGACCAGGAAGTTGAGCGCGGTCATGATCGACGATGCGCCCGCCCACTGGACGGCCATCGAGAAGAACACGTTCCCGTAGGGCTCGTCGACCGAGAGCGGCGCGTAATTCGTCCAGCCGGCGCCGAAGCCCGGAAAGAAGAAGCTCGTCAGCATCATGATCCCGGCGATCGGCAGCAGCCAGTACGAGAGCGCGTTCAGCTTCGGGAACGCCATGTCCGGCGCGCCGATCATCAACGGCAGCACGTAGTTCGCGAGCCCGGCGAACGCCGGGATCACGAAGAGGAAGATCATCAGCGACGCGTGGACCGAGAAGAGCTCGTTGTAGGTCTGCGGGTCGACGTAATTCGCTTCCGGCCTCGCCAGCTCCGCGCGCACGAGCATGGCGAGCATGCCGCCGGCCAGGAAGAAGAAGATCGTCGTCGAGACGTACTGAATCCCGATCACCTTGTGGTCGGTGTTGATTCGGAAGTAGTCCGTCCAGCGCCGCGCCCCGTGGCCCGAGTGGTCTTCCGGCTTCGTCGGCTGGCCGAAGGCCCAGGCGAGCCAGTAGTCGAACGCCCCGAGCCCGGCGAGGAAGCCGATCGGCGCGGCGGTGAGGGCGGCGACCGTGATGATCGCCTCCCAGAAGACCACCGGCTCGTAGCCGGCGAGCGCGCGGATCCCGACCACGAGCAGGAAGCCGATCCCGAAGAAGAGCGGCGTCATCCAGAGCACCCGCAGCCAGCCTGGCGCCAGCAGCCGGCGCCAGCCATGGCGGCGCGGCGGCGGCGCCTGCACGTCGTGCACCGCGTGCTCCTCGACCGTCGTCACTGCCGACCCCCTCTCACCCACGCGTTGAACTTGTCAGGCTGCATGACGATAGCCCGGCTACGCATCAGTGCGTGGCCGACCCCGCACAGCTCCGTGCAGATGAACGGGAAGTTCCCCGTCCGGGTCGGGGTGACCGTGATCTGGGTGTCGAGCCCCGGCACGGCGTCCTGCTTCTGGCGGAACTCGGGGACCCAGAAGGAGTGGATCACGTCGCGCGAGGCGAGATGGATCCGAGCTGGACGCCCGAGCGGGAGCACGAGGTTGCTCGACACCTTGCAGCGCTTCTCCATCCCGGAGCGGTCCGGCTTGACGCAGACGAAGCCCTCCACGTTCTGGGGCGCGCCCGGCGGCGGGTAGGCGACGAGCCACGCGAACTGCTGGCCGAGGATCTCGACGCGCATCGAGCCTTTTGGATCGCGGTCGTTCTGCGCCAGCGCGACGGAGCTCACGACGATCATCGCGAGCACGAGCACGAGCGGGATCGCAGTCCAGGCGATCTCGAGGCCGGTGTGGCCGTGGACCGGCGGACCGTCGGAGTCGTCGTCGGGTTTCGCCCGGAACTTGACGAGCGAGTAGACGCTGAGCGAGGCGACGATCGAGAAGATCCCGATGCAGATCGACGTCACGAACCAGAAGACGAAGTCGATCCGCTCGCCTTCCTTCGAGGCCTGATCCGGCAGCCAGGGGATGAAGATGGCAACGGCCGTCGCCGCTGCGGCGAGTAGTAGAGCGACCAGCAAGACGCGAATGAGCGGCCCCGCGCGCACTGGAGCGAAAGCTACCGCTTCGGAGACTGCGTTAGAGAGGCAATGAGAACGGGTACATCAGGGCACCCGCGGGTGCGCGAATCCGCGGCGTCAAAGGAGGAACAATGGGACTTGGAGTCAGCCTGTTCTTGATCGCCGTCGGCGCGATCCTTGTCTGGGGGGTTGAAGGCGACCTCGCAGGTGTGAACGAGGACGCCATCGGCGTGATCCTGATGATCGTCGGAGCCGTCGGCATCCTGCTCTCGCTGCTCTTCTGGTCGAGCTGGGGCGGGACTGGCGGGTTCGGGCGCCGGCGCGAGACGTACGTCGAGGAAGGGCCTCCGCCCCCCGCCTGACGCTCCGAGAGCTAGAGCAGCCCGCTCAGCGGGTCGACGGCGGCGCCACGCAGCCGCACTTCGAAGTGAAGGTGCGGCCCTGACGCGCGACCGCTGGCGCCGACGCGGCCGACCCGCTGTCCGGGCTCAACCCACTGACCGACCCGGACCGTGACGCGCGAGAGGTGCGCGTACATCGTCCGTGTGCCGTTGGAGTGATTCACGGTCACGAGACGGCCCCACCCTCCCGGGCTCCAGCCGGCGAAGCTGACCCGTCCGGCAGCGGCCGCGGCGACCGGCGTCCCGATCGCTGCGGGGTAGTCGACGCCCGAGTGGAATCGAATTCCGCGCGGCCCGAAACCTTCGGCGATGGGGCCGCCGAGCGGCGGCGCCAACGAGATCGGACACCGAGGCAGCGGGCGGCGGAGGGCGGCGAAGACGCCTGCTCCGGCCACGCCGTCGACGCTGAGGCCCGTCCACTGCTGGAAGTTCCGCAACGCCCGATCGGTCGAGGCGCCGAAGGCCCCGTCGAACCTACCGGACGGGAAGCCGTGCCACGCGAGGTCGAACTGAAGAGCGGCGACGTCCCACCCGCGGCTTCCGCTTGCCAGCGTGCGGGCGCCGAGCCGGTCGTGGCGTCCGAACTTCCCAAGAGCCCTGCGCGTCGCGGCTCCGGGGACCCCGTCCACGGCGAGGCCCTTCCGACGCTGGAGGCGACGCACGCCGTCGGCGGTGCCCGGGCCGAGGGTGCCGTCGATCGTCCCGCGGTAGAAGCCGTGCTGGCGGAGCCCGACCTGCAGCGCAGCGATCCCCGGATCGCCGGCGCCCGACGCGCTCGGGGCGAGCAGCAAGAACGCAAGAGTTGTCGCGGCCGCAGTGACCTTCATCTCGGACTTTCCTCTTAAGAGGAATTGGTCCGTTTATCGGCGATGAACCCTGTTTCTTGAGGACAGGTCTATGACTTTCGCTTGTCTGCTGCCTCGTATCTGCGGCCGATTTCGGCCCAGTTGACGACGTTCCACCAGGCCGCGAGGTAGTCCGCGCGCACGTTCTGGTACTTGAGGTAGTAGGCGTGCTCCCAGACGTCGATACCGAGGAGCGGCTCGTCACTCTCGCTCAGCGGGCTGTCCTGGTTCGGCGTGGAGCGGACGGCCAGGCCCGTCCCGTCGTAGACGAGCCAGGTCCAGCCGCTGCCGAACCGCGTCATCCCGGCGTCGTTCACCTGCTGCTTGAGGTCGTCGACACCGCCGAAGGTGTCGTCGATCGCCGTCGCAAGGGCGCCCTCCGGCTCACCGCCGCCGTCCGGGCTCATGATCTCCCAGAAGAGCGAGTGGTTCGCGTGGCCGCCGGCGTTGTTGCGGACCGCGGTGCGGATCGACTCCGGCATCGCGTCGAGGTCGGCCAGCACGGATTCGACCGAGTTGTTTTCCCATTCGGTCCCGGCCAGCGCCTTGTTTGCGTTGTCGACGTAGGCCTGGTGGTGCTTGTCGTGGTGGATCCGCATCGTCTGCTCGTCGATGTGCGGCTCGAGCGCCGCGTAGTCGTAGGGCAGCTCGGGAAGATCGAACGCCATCGCTCGCTCCTTTCGTCGGTCAGGAGCAGCCTAAACCCG
>DATDKA010000022.1:0-6377 GCA_036520235.1 Gaiellaceae bacterium | reverse complement strand
CCGCTCCGTCAACATCGCGCTCGTCAACGAGCTCGCGCAGCTCTGCGAGCGGATGGACATCGACGTCTGGGAGGTGATCGAGGCCGCGGCGACCAAGCCGTTCGGCTTCATGAGCTTCCAGCCGGGCCCGGGCCTCGGCGGACACTGCATTCCGATCGACCCCTTCTACCTCACCTGGAAGGCGCGGGAGTACGGCTTCTACACCGAGTTCATCGAGCTGGCTGGCAAGGTCAACGAGAACATGCCGTACTACTGCCGGTCGCTCGTCTCGCAAGCGCTCAACCATGGCCGGCAGCGTTCCCTGAACGGCTCGAAGGTGCTCGTGCTCGGCGTCGCCTACAAGAACGACATCGGCGACACACGCGAGTCGCCCGCGATCAAGCTGATCGAGCTGCTGCAGGCGGCCGGGGCTGAGATCGCGTACCACGACCCCTACGTGGTGGAGCTCGAAGAGGTCGGCCTGAGCTCGGCGCCGCTCGACCCGTCGGCCTACGACTGCGTCGTCATCGTCACCGCTCACTCGAGCGTGGACTACGACGACCTCGTGGACAAGGCGCACGTCGTCGTCGACCTCCGCAACGCCACCGGCGCCGCGGGACGCGCGAGCGAGAAGGTCTGGACCTTGTGATCAAGATCGGGCTCGCCGGGCTCGGCTATTGGGGGCCGAACCTGGCGCGTAACTTCGACGATCTCGCCGAGCTGGCCTGGATCTGCGACCTCAACGTGGATCTGCTCGACCGCTACAGCGCGCGCTACCCCGACGCGCGCACGACGGACCGATTCGACGACCTACTCGAGGACACTTCGGTTCAGGCGATCGTGATCGCGACGCCGGTGCCGACGCACGCCGATCTGGCGAGACGCGCGCTCGGCGCCGGGAAGCATGTCTTCGTCGAGAAGCCGCCCGCGCTCAGCGGCGCGGAGGCGGACGAGCTCGTCGGCCTGGCCGAGGAGCGCGACCTCGTCCTGCTGCCGGGCCACCTCCTGCTCTACCACCCGGCGGTCGCCAAGCTCCAGGAGCTGATCGACTCGGACGAGCTCGGTGAGATCCTCTACATCTACGGCAACCGCCAGAACCTGGGCCAGATCCGCAAGGACGAGAACGCGCTCTGGTCGCTCGGCGTCCACGACCTGTCGGTGATCCTCCACCTCGTGGGCGAGGAGCCTTCCGAGGTCTGGGCCCGCGGCGAGTCGTTCATCCACGAGGGCGTCGAGGACGTCGTCTTCTGCTACCTGCGGTTCCCCTCGGGGATCGTCGCGCACATGCACCTCTCCTGGCTCGACCCGCACAAGATGCGGAAGATGACCGTGGTCGGCCGGAACAAGATGGCGGTCTTCGACGACATGGAGCTCGAGCGGAAGGTGACCGTCTACGACAAGGGCACCGAGCAACGCGCCGAGAGCTACGGCGAGTGGCGCACGCGGACGGGCGACATCTACATCCCCAAGATCCCGAACGACGAGCCGCTGCGGCTCGAGTGCCGCCACTTCCTCTCCCTCGTCGCCGGCGACGGCGACAAGCTCCAGGCGGCGAGGGAAGGCGCGGTCGTCGTCCGCGCGCTCGAGCAGCTCCAGGCGAGCCTCGAACGCGCGCCTGCGTGAGCTACAACGCCGGCGAGAACGTCGTCATCTACCCGGGGACGGTGATCGGTGACGGCTGCCAGATCGGCGACAACGTCGTGCTCGGAAAGCAGCCGGCGCTGTCGCCGCGTTCGACCGCGCCGCGCGAGGAGCTGCCGCCGCTCGAGCTGGGCGAGGGGACGATCGTCTCGACCGGGTCGATCGTGTTCGCCGGGACGAAGGTCGGGGCGCGCTCCGTGATCGGCGACCAGAGCTGCGTGCGCGAGCGCTGCACGCTCGGAGAGGACGTCGTGGTCGGCCGCGGCTCGCTCGTCGAGAACGACACGACGATCGGCGCCCGGACGAAGATTCAGGCGAACGCCTACGTGACCGCCTACTCGACGCTCGAGGACGACGTTTTCATCGCGCCCTGCGTCGTCACGACGAACGACAACTTCATGGGCCGTACGGAGCAGCGCCATGCACTCAGGAAGGGGCCGACGATTCGGCGGGGAGCCCGCGTTGGCGGCGGGGCTGTGCTCCTGCCGGGGATCGAGGTCGGCGAGGAGGCGTTCGTGGGCGCCGGTGCGGTCGTGATCCGCGACGTGCCGGCGAAGGCGCTCGTGGTCGGGAATCCCGCCCGGCAGATCCGGGACGTGCCGGACGAGGAGCTGCTGCCCGGCTAGCGGGCCAGCTTCAGCTTGTACGTGGCGGCGCCCGGCTCCGAGATCTTCACCTGGACGAAGTAGACGCCGCCGCGCCTGACCCGGTAGCTCAGGTACTCGCGGCTCCCGACGTGTGAGGAGCTCGCCGTCGGTTGCCGAAGCCGGTCGATCCGGCTCGTGCCGGGTTTCCAGAGCGCCAGGTTGAGGTCGGCCCTCGCCGGCCCCGACAGCGACAGCGTGACCCGCTGGCGCCGCTTCAGCCGCACGGCGTAGACGTCGTTCTGGTCGTCCCAGTAGTCGACGCTCGCCTGGAGCGACCGCTTCTTCGTCGAGAGCGCGAAGGCACGTGGCCCCGCGTTGTCGTTCGTCTCGTACCGGTCGGGCGGCGGGATGCGCCCGCCCCAGGCGATCGCGCCCGTGATGTCGAGGCGGCCCCAACCGGTCTGTGGGTCGCGGCCGTCGACACAACGGCGACAGCCCGTGGCGGCAGTCTGGTCGGCGGCGGCGCGCTCCATCAGGCCGACCACTTGTTCCGCCCGCAGCACTGGCCACTCGAGGCGCACGAGCACAGCCGCCGCCGAGACGAGCGCCGAGGCGAACGAGGTTCCCTGTGCGTGCCGGTACTCCGGCGGGCCGCAGTCCGAGTAGCCCTGCTCCAGGCAGGTCGGCCGCTGCGCCGTCATCGGCCGCGGCAGCGTCGAGAGCAGGTCGTCGCCGGGCGCCGCGAGGTCGTTGTAGAGCGGGTCGCGGTTCGAGTACAGCGGCACGCTTCCGTCCGCGGCGAGTGCGCTCACGCCGAGCACGTGCGGGAGCGCAGCCGGGTAGCTCGCGTAGCGCCACGGCTGCTCCGGCGCCTGATCGCCGTTTCCGACGGCGGCCACGACGACCGCGCCGCGCCGGACCGCATACGCAACGGCACTGGCCTCGAGGGGGGAGTAGCTGTCGCGCGAGGCGTCGAACGGGTCGCGCATGCCACCGAGGCTCAGGTTGATCACCCGCGCCCCGTGATCGACCGACCACCGGATTGCGCGCGCCTCCGCCTCGAGCGGGACGACGCCGTCGTACCGCACCACCTTCGCGACGAGGAGCTGCGCCGGGAACGCCAGGCCGGCGATCCCCTCCTGGTTGTCCATCCGCGCCGCCATCAGGCCCGCGACGAAGGTGCCGTGGCCCTGCGTGTCCTTGAGCGCGGAGCCGCCGACGAAGCTCTTGTAGCCGGCGATTCGTCCCTTGAACTCGGGGTGGCCTGCGTCGATGCCGGAGTCGATCACCGCGACACGCATGCCGGGCAGCGTCGGCCGCAGGGCCCAGGCGTCGAACCCGCGGACCTTCGGCACATACCACTGCCGCACGTAGAAGGGATCCGTCGGGACGAAAGCGAGCTTGCGCCGGCCGGCGAGCGGCTCGACGTACGAGACGCCGAAGGTGCCACGGATCCCGCGCGACGTCGGCGCGGTGAGCGAGACGGCGAACGGGCCGATCACCGACGCGCGGCCGCCGGTCTTCGCCTCCAGCCGGGCCGCGAGCGCCTGTGCTTTCGACCCGGGCGCAACTCCGACGGCGAAGCGGGCGGCAGGCGCAGCACCGGGAAGCGCCAGTGCGCCCAAGAGCAACGACAGCACAACCGCAAATCTCATCCGTTGACCACCAGCGTCGAGCTTGTTCCCGCGACCAGTCCGCGGCCCGGCGTCGGTACCACCGCACGGTAGCTCCCCGGCGGGACATAGATGCGGGCGGAGAAGTCTCCACGCGCGTCAACCGTGGCGCGGCCGATCGTCTGCCACGTCTTCCCGCTCTGCTTCTGAATCTCCACGCCGGCCCCGGCGAGCAAGGGCTTCACGCTCCCGCGGAGCTCCATCGCGTCCGTCACCGGAGCGAGCGCGACCTGGGGGGCGACCGTGACGCGGGTGGCCGCCGTTCGTGCCGTCCCGGCCGCCAGCCGGTAGAGCGACGTCGTCGTCGGCCGGACCGTGACGGTGAAAGCGCCGCCGCTCACGGGCTGCACCTGCGCCACCGAGCGCCAGGTGGCGCCGGACTGCTGCTCCAGCACAACCTTGGCGAGGCCACGCGCCGTTCCGGTCAGCTTGCCGGCGGCGCCGTACGGGATCGCCTTCGTCGGCACCGGAAGCGCGAGCACGCCGACACGGAACCAGGTCGAGCGCAGGTCGAGCACGCGGCGGACGTCGCTCCCGCGCAACGTCACCTGGCCCAGGGTTCCGACGCCGGTCACCGTACTGACTCGTGCTGAGCGATTCACCGTGGTTCGAACGTCGGTCAGGCGGCCCGGGGCCTTGATCGCCTTCTGGAGGCGGCTGACGGGGAAGACGAGCGGTCCCCAGACGTGGTGCGGCGAGAGCGAATCGTATGGGTCGTCGACGGAAACGAGGTACGGGGTCGGCTTCGAGCCGGCAAAGACGTCCGTGACCGAGGCGGTCTTGCCGCCTGACGTCGAAAAGAAGTAGGTGAGCGCGACCTCACCGCCGTACGTCAGCACCTCGCGGGCGGTCTCGTCGACCGCGGCGGTCGTGGTCTCGACTTCCTCGTCGACCCCGCGGTAGACCTGGCTGCGCACGTCCGGATAGAGATCGAAGTCGCCGTCGGTCTTTCGGGTCGCGAGCGCGTAGGACCGCGCCGCGACCGCCTGCGCCTTCAGCACCTCGGCGGGCCAGTCGTCCGGGACCTCGGACGGGACGACGCCGTAGAGGTACTGCTCGAGGCCAACGACGTTGATCGCCCGGAGGCGCCCCTTCTGCACGTCGACCCGGATCGAGCCGCGATAGCGCCGGCCCAGCCGAAGCGGCTCCTGCCCGGGGAGGAAGGTGAGCGGCGCCTGAAGCGCGATCTTCCGTTTGCCGCCCTTCGGCCGCAGCTTGAGGCCGGGTCCGAGCGCCAGCGGGCCGGCCGGGAGCGCTCGCATCTTGCCAGAGCCGTCGCGGACCCGGAACGGGGCGGTCGAGGCCAGGTCGAGCCGACGCTTTCCGGCCGCGAGCAGCACGCGAACCTTGGACAGGGGCGCGTCTCCGATCGTCGTCCCTCGGTAGTAGTGGGCGAGGATCCGGTCGTAGGTCCAGCCCTTCCGCGCGAAGCCGTTCGCGCCCCACTGGCCCATCCCGACGCCGTGCCCCCAGCCCCGGCCGTTGATCACGAAAACGGGCTCGCCGGCCCGCGGGCCTGCGGGAGCCTGCCGCGGCTTGCGCGCGGTTGATCCGGCAAACGCCAGTCCGGCCACGAGAAAGCCGCAGATGACGCCTGCTGTCAGGGCGAGAGCTCGAGACATGGCGACCGGGACCCCCTACGGGAGTGCGCTTGAGGCTAGCGCATGTTCCCGGGAGGAACCGCGTTCTTTACAGGGTTTTCAAAGCTTCGCGATGCGGCAAAACCAACTCTCGGTGGCGGTTCGCATCGACATCTTTCCGCCGCGGTACCAAGACGTCGTGCATCTCGCTCGAGGCGGCATGGGTGACGTCTACCGCGCGACTGACACGTCCCTCGGCCGGATCGTGGCGATCAAGGTGCTCTCGGAGCGATACGCCCACGACGGTGAGGTGCGCAGGCGCTTCAAGAACGAGGGGCTCGCCGCCGCGCGCCTCTCGAACGCACCGCACACGGTCACGATCTTCGACGTCGGCGAGGCCGAGGAGCAGCCGTACATCGTGATGGAGTACCTCGAAGGCGGCTCGCTCGAGGATCGCCTGAGCCGGGGACAGCCGGCGACGGTTGACGTGTTGCGCTGGCTCGACCAGGCTGCCGTCGCGCTCGACGCCGGGCATGCGGCCGGCGTCGTCCACCGCGACGTCAAGCCGGGAAATCTCCTGCTCAACGGGCGTGACGACGTCTATGTCGCGGACTTCGGGGTCGCGAGCGCCGCCGGGCTCGACTCGCTGACGATCACCGGCACCGTGCTCGGGACCGCAGGGTATCTCTCGCCCGAGCAGGCGCAGGGGCGACGGGCGACGGCGGCGAGCGACCGCTATGCCCTCGGAGTCGTGGCGTACGAGCTTCTGACCGGCCGGCGGCCGTTCGAATCCGAGAACCCGACCGCGGAGGCGACGGCCCACGTCACGGCCCCGGTGCCGGCGATCAGCAGCGAGGCGGAGGTGCCCGCCGAGCTCGACCCCGTCTTCCGCCGAGCGCTGGCAAAGGAACCGGCGG
>DATDKA010000021.1:0-4081 GCA_036520235.1 Gaiellaceae bacterium | reverse complement strand
CCGACGACCTTGTCGTGCAGCGCCTGGTTCTTCGAGTCCCAGAGCGGCCAGAGGTAGTCGAGCATGATCGGAATGAAGAAGAGGCCGAACACGACGATGATCGCGTAGCGTCCGAACGCCCGCCCGTAGCCGATCGACCGTCCCGTCTGGTCACTTCTGACGCGGATCCCAAGCGCGCGTTTTCCGTAGGTCGCACCCCGCTCGTTGCCGTGCAGGACTGTGAAGTAGACGAACGGGAGGACGATCGTGATCAGGTAGGCGACGCCGAGCACCGCCCAGGCCCCGCTCGAGTCATCGGGGTCGATTGCGAAGATCACGCCGAGGATGATCCCGAGCGGGATCAGCAGGATCAGCGTGTCGAGCAGATACGCCCCGACGCGTGACAACCAGGAGGCGTAGGCGACTTCTCCCGCCGTCGGCGCCACGAGCGCCTCGCGCTCCGCGGCCTCCTCCGGATATGAGGGAAGGTCGGTCACCGCGCCGTATTCTCCCCGCGGTGGCGGACGGGGCAACTCCTCTCAACGTCTGGGACTACGAGCGCCTGGCGGAGCAGAAACTCGACGCCGGCTCGTTCGGCTACTTCGCCGGCGGCGCCGGTGACGAGCACACCGTCCGCGGCAACCTCGCGGCCTTCGACGGCTGGCGGCTGAGACCGCGCGTCCTCGTCGACGTCGGGGAAGTCTCCGCCGCGACGACCGTCCTCGGCACCGAGCTGTCGATGCCGATCATCACGGCGCCGGTCGCCTACCAGCGCATGGCGCACCCCGACGGCGAGGTCGCCGTCGCCAGGGCCGCGGCGGCCGCCGGGACGCTGATGTGCCTCTCTTCCTTCGCCACGTCGGGCCCGGCCGACGTCGCCTCCGCCGGCCCGGGCGACCGCTGGTTCCAGCTCTACTGGCATCCGGACCGAGGCATCACCACGGAGATGCTGGAGCGGGCGCGCGACGCCGGCTTCTCGGCCGTCGTGCTGACCGTCGACCTTCCCGTGCTCGGGAAGCGCGAGCGCGACCTCCGCACCGGCTTCGCGCTCAAGCCCGAGTATCGGCTCGAGGTCTACGCGTCAGCGCTCGGCGACCTCGGTGTGATCACCCCAGCGTCCGCGGCGCGGCTCGTCAACCCGAACCTGACCTGGCGCGACCTCGAGTGGCTGCACGACACGGCCGGCTTGCCGGTGGTCGCGAAGGGGATCCTGACCGCGGAGGACTCGCTGCTTGCGGCAGAGCACGGCTGTGCCGCCGTCGTCGTCTCCAACCACGGCGGGCGCCAGTTGGATCGCGCGATCGCCTCGCTCGACGCGCTGCCCGAGGTGGTCGAAGCGGTCGGCGACCGGGTCGAGGTGCTGATGGACGGAGGGATCAGGCGCGGCACCGACGTCGCGATTGCGCTTGCCCTCGGCGCGCGCGCCGTGCTCGTCGGCAGGGCGGTGACGTGGGGCCTCGCCGTGGAGGGCGAGGCCGGCGCTCGGCACGTCCTCGAGCTACTGCGCGACGAGCTCCTGCTCGCGCTCGCGCTGCTCGGCTGTCCGAGCCCCGACGCCGTCGGCCGAGGCCACGTCGCGCCCGTTCCGGCGCGAGGCTGAGGCAAGCAGCAGCCCGGCGAGGATCGCCGCGACCCCGACGAGCTGGAGCCCGGACGGGCTCTCGTCGAGGAGCAGTGCCGCCAACAGGACTGCGCACACCGGCTGGACGGTCAGTACGACCGACGTCACGACTGCAGGGAGCCGCGGCAGCGAGACCGTGACCAGCAGCCAGCCGACCACCTGCGACGACAGAGCGAGCAGGAGCAGCCACGCCGCGGCGGAGGGCGGCGGGGTGAAGTCGAGGTCGCCGAGGGCGAGCCCGATTGGAATCATCAGGAGCGCAGCGGCGAGCGTGGCATCGAAGAGCGGCCCCGCGACCCGCCGTCGCGACCCGTGGCGCAACGTGAGGAGGAACCCGGTGTACGCGACACCCGTGAGCAACCCGAAGATGACGCCGAGCGTGGGGTTCTCGCCATAGGCCCCCTTCTCCAGCACCCCCGAGATGAGCACGACCCCGCCCATGGCCAGCGGGATCGCGACGAACATCTCCCTGGCCGGCCGCTCACGGAAGATGATCCAGGCCACGATCCCGACGAGCACGACCTGGGTGTTTCCCAGCACCGTCGAGAGCCCGGCGCCGACGTAGTCGACCGACCGGTGCCAGAGCGCGAGGTCGAGAGCGAAGAACGCACCGGCCACCCACGCCCAGCCACGAGCGCGCAGAGCCCGTCGACCGAATCGGCGGTCCTCCCACCACGCCAGGGGGAGCAGGAAGGGGAGCGCGTAGGCACAGCGGAAGAACGCGCCGGTGTCGGGCGAGACGTCGGCGAGCCGATAGAAGATCGCCGAGAAGGCGAGCGGCAGTGTCCCGGCCAGCGCGAAGAGCGCCGGCCGGTTCGCGATGAGGCTTCTAGCTCTCGGAGTCGTCCGAGTGGTGGTCGTCGTCGCCGGACTCGCCCTGCGGCTCGTCGCCGGCGGGCACCGTCACTCGGTCCTCGGCGGGCGGAGCGCCCGGGATGATCGTGATGTCGACCTCGTCGTCGACGTCCGGCTTCTTGTTCACCAGGATCGTCGAGCCGGGCTCGATCGAGCGGCCGAGCACGAAGTCCGCGAGCGGATCCTCGATGTACCGCTGGATCGCCCGGCGGAGCGGGCGGGCGCCCATCGTCGGGTCGTAGCCCTTCTCGACGAGCAGTTCCTTCGCCTCGTCCGTGAGCTTGATGTCGGCGTCGTGCTCGCCCATCTGCTGCTCGAGCCGGCGCATCAGCAGGTCGACGATCGTGAGGATCTCCTCGCGCGTGAGCTTGTGGAAGACGATGACCTCGTCGATCCGGTTCAGGAGCTCGGGCCGGAAGACCTTCTTTAGCTCGCCCATGATCCGGTCCTTCATCTCGTCGTACGAGAGACCGGATTCGTCCCCGAGGGAGAAGCCGAGCGTCTGGTTCTTCGAGATCGTGGAGGCGCCGATGTTCGAGGTCATGATCACGATCGTGTTCCGGAAGTCGACCTTGCGTCCCTGCGCGTCGGTCAGCTTCCCGTCCTCCAGGATCTGCAGGAGGATGTTGAACACGTCGGGGTGCGCCTTTTCGATCTCGTCCAGCAGGACGACCGAGTACGGCTTGCGACGGACGGCCTCGGTGAGCTGGCCGCCCTCGTCGTAGCCGATGTAACCCGGCGGTGAGCCGACGAGCCGGGACACGGAGTGCTTCTCCATGTACTCCGACATGTCGACCTGGATCATCGCGTCCTCGTCGCCGAACAGGAACTCGGCGAGGGTGCGAGCGAGCTCGGTCTTGCCGACGCCGGACGGCCCGAGGAAGATGAACGAGCCGGTCGGCCGCTTCGGGTCCTTGATCCCGGCGCGGGCGCGGCGGATCGACTTCGAGACGGCGACGATCGCCTCCTCCTGGCCGATCACGCGCTTGTGGAGCTCGTCCTCCATGCGGATCAGCTTCTGGGTCTCGGCCTCGGTGAGCTTGAAGACCGGGATGCCCGTCCACATCGAGACGATGTCTGCGATCTCGTCCTCAGCGATCACCGGCTTCTCGACGGTCTCCTCGTTCTGCCAGCTCTCCTCGAGCTCCCGCTTCTTCTGCGTGAGCTTCCGCTCTTTGTCGCGGAGCGACGCGGCCTTCTCGAACTCCTGCGCCTCGATCGCGCCTTCCTTCTCGGAGCGGACCTTGTCGATCTCCTCCTCGAGCTCGCGGTGCCGCGGCGGCGCGCTCATCGTCTTGATGCGCATGCGCGAAGCGGCCTCGTCGATCAGGTCGATCGCCTTGTCCGGAAGGTGCCGGTCCTGGATGTAGCGGTCGGCGAGGAGCGCGGCTGCGCGCAGCGCCTCGTCGGAGATCGTGCAGCGGTGATGCGCCTCGTAGCGGTCGCGCAGCCCGCGGAGGATCTCGACGGTGTCGTCCACCGACGGCTCGTCCACGCGGATCTGCTGGAAGCGGCGCTCGAGGGCGGCGTCGCGCTCGAGGTACTTGCGGTACTCGTCGAGCGTCGTCGCGCCGATCGTCTGGAGCTCCCCGCGCGCCAGCGCCGGCTTCAGGATCGACGCGGCGT
>DATDKA010000020.1:0-5947 GCA_036520235.1 Gaiellaceae bacterium | reverse complement strand
TCGATGTGGGGCACCTCATCGACCATGCAGTAAGCGGTGAGCACGCCGTCCTGGTAGTCGCCGCCGAACAGCGCGACCTCGACCTGCTCCCCCTTGTACTTGCTGGTGTAGTCGTCCACGACCGGAGTGTAGTTTCGCCTGGTCAGCCGGCCGGGCTCGGCGGCCGGGCGGCCGCTCCGCGGCGCCGCTTCTGGTCCCGGACGAGGAACTCGTCCAGCTCTTCCGTGCGGCAGAGCTCGGTCAGCCTGCCGTCCTCGACGCAGACCGCGGAGAGGGTGGCGTTCGGCTCGACCCGCTGAATCCGGCGATACGTGTGGACGTCGACGCCGAGCGCGGCGGCGTGCACGGCGCGGATGGAGCCTCCGTGCGCCACCACCAGCGCACGCCCGGCTGGGTGCTCTGCGCCGATCCGCCTGATGGCGCGGACGACGCGCTCGGCGAGCTCCTCGTACGTCTCGCCGTCCGTCCAGCCTTCGCCTCCTGCCTGCCACCGCGCGAAACCTTCCGGGAAGCGCTGCTCTGCTTCGGCACGCGTGAGCCCCGACCACGAGCCCACGTCGACTTCGCGCAGCTCCGGGTCGATCGTCACCGCCACCTCCTTCGTCGCGGCGACGATCTCGGCCGTCTCCTGCGCCCGCGCCAGGTCGCTCGAGTAGACCGCGTCGAGCTCGGTCTCCTCGAGCCGGTCGGCGAGCGCACGCGCCTGCTCGCGGCCGAGCTCGGTTAGTGGACGGTCTGCGTGCCCCTGCCAGCGCCCCGCCTGGTTCCAGTCGCTCTCGCCGTGACGGGCGAGGAGGATCGTCGTCAGCACCGCGGATACGCTAGTCGGCCATGGACCTCGGCTTGGGCGGGCGCGTCTGCGTGGTGACCGGGTCTACCGGCGGCATCGGCAAGGAGACGGCGCGCCTACTCGCGGCGGAAGGGGCGCAGGTCGTGGTCGCCGGCCGGGACGCCGAGCGGGCGGAACGGGTCCGCGACGAGGTGGCCGCCAAGCTCGCGCTGGCCTCCGACATGGCGGAGCCAGGCGGTCCCGAGGCGCTGATCGAAGAAGCGACCTCGGCGCTCGGCCGGGTCGAGGTCCTCGTGAACAACGTTGGTCTCGCGTACCAGACGTCGTTCGAGGAGCTCGGTGACGAGCAGTGGGACGAGCTCTGGCAGCTGAACGTCATGAGCTACGTCAGGGCGATCCGGGCGGCCCTTCCCGGAATGCGCGAGCGGGGCTCCGGCGTGATCGTGAACGTCTCGTCTACTTCCGCGAAGCGGCCGTCGCTCTCGATGCCGAACTATTCCGTGACGAAGGCGGCCGTGCTGTCGCTCTCTCGGCTCGTCGCCGACCAGTACGCGAAGGACGGGATCCGCTGCAACGCGGTCACGCCCGGGCCGACTGCGACCGAGGCGTGGCTGGGGGACGGCGGTCTCGCCGACCAGCAGGCGGCTCGGTCGGGGAAGACCCGTGAGGACGTGCTCGAGGCGGTCGGAGCCGGCCGGCCGCTCGGGCGGCTTGCGGAGCCTCAGGAGATCGCGGCCGTGATCGCCTTCCTCTGCTCCGAGCGTTCGTCGTACGTGACCGGCGCGGCCTGGAGCGCGGACGGCGGCACGGTGCCGATCATCATCTGAGTCCTCTGCAGAGATCGGAGCACCCTCGGCGCGAGCGTGCGACGAAGTCGCGCGCAAGCTGCCGATACCGTTCCGCCCCCCTTGGGTGGGTGGGGGCTAGGGACGGGTCCGGCCCGGCGCCCGCTCGCGCCTCGGCAGAATGCTTCGCGCCGGGCTCCTGTGGCGTCGGCGGCAGCTCCCGCGCCGTTCCCGGCGGCCGGGTGAACCACTAGCCTTGCCCGCATGTCGGAAGTGGCGGGACGAGTCGCAGATTCCTTCGAGCTTCGCGTTCGCGAGCAGGAGGAACGCTGGCTCTCGCCGCTCGCCATCCGGTCCTACGAGACCCGCGGTCGGGAGCGTGAAGAACGTCCGTGCCGGCTCCGGACGCCGTTCCAGCGCGACCGCGACCGCATCGTCCATTCGAAGGCGTTCCGGCGGCTGCGGAACAAGACACAGGTTTGGATCGACCCGGCCCAGGACCACTTCCGAACGCGCCTGACCCACACGCTCGAAACGACCGGGATCTCGCGCGGAGTCGCCCGCGCACTTGGCCTGAACGAGGATCTCGTCGAGGCGATCGGCCTCGGCCACGATCTCGGCCACACACCGTTCGGGCACACGGGCGAGGACTGCCTCGACGCCCAGCTCCGCGCCCACTTCGACCGCGGCTTCCGCCACAACGAGCACTCGCTGCGCGTCGTGGACGAGCTCGAGCGGGACGGCCGAGGCCTGAACCTGACGCAGGAGGTCCGCGACGGCATCATCAACCACACCGGCCCGAACGAGCCGGCGACGCTCGAGGGCAGGATCGTCCGCATCGTCGACCGCGTCGCCTACATCAACCACGACATCGACGACGCGGTGCGTGCCGGTGTGCTCAGCCAGGAGGAGCTGCCGCGGGACGAGCTCGACCTCCTCGGCGCCACCGGGTCGCGGCGGATCGACCGGCTCGTGCACGACCTCGTCGAGACGTCCGAGGCTGCCGGCGACATCCGCCAGAGCGACGAGGTCGGCGAAGCGATGATGTCGCTCCGCTCGTTCATGTTCGAGCGGGTCTATCTCGGTCCGCACACCCGAGCACAGCACCACCAGGCCGAGGAGGTGATCGGACGGATCTTCGGGTACCTCATCGAACACCCCGAGCGAATCCCGCCGGGCAAGGGCGCCGTCGCCGACCGAGTCACGGACTACATCGCCGGCATGACCGACCGGTACGCGCTGACCTACGCTGAGCAACTCTGATGGCGCGGATCACGGAGGAGTCGAAGCGCGCGGTCGTCGACGCCGCCGACATGGTCGCGGTCGTATCCGCCCGAACGCAGCTCCGAAAGGCAGGAGCGCGCTACACGGGGCGGTGCCCCTTCCACGAGGAGCGCACGCCGAGCTTCTCGGTCAACCCCGTGGACAAGCTCTACTACTGCTTCGGCTGCGGCGCGGGCGGCGACCTGATCAAGTTCGTCCGCGAGACCGAGCAGCTCGACTTCGCGGAGGCACTCGAGTGGCTCGCGGAGCGGTTCCGCGTGGAGCTCGAGTACGAGGAGACCTCGCCGCAGGTCGAGGAGTCACGGCGGCGCCGCGACCGGCTGCACACGCTGCTCGACCAAGCGGCCACGTTCTACGAGCGCCACCTCTGGGAGGGCACGGCCGGCGAGCCGGTACGCGCCTACCTCGAGAGCCGCGGCCTCGGCGAGCGGATCTGCCGCGAGTTCCGCCTGGGCCTGTCGCCGGGGCGAGGTCTGGCCGAGAAGGCGCGCCAGAAAGGATTCACCGCCGACGAGCTGCGCCGCGCCGGGCTGACGAATGCGCGGGGGAACGACTACTTCCCGCCGCGGCTGATGTTTCCGCTCGCCGATGCGAGAGGGCGGATCGTCGGCTTCCAGGCGAGGAAGCTGCGCGAAGATGACCCGCTGCGGGGCAAGTACGTGAACTCGCCCGAGGGCGAGCTCTTCCACAAGTCGGCGATCCTCTACGGACTCCACCTGGCCCGGACGGCGATTGCGAAGCAGGAGCGGGCCGTAGTCGTGGAGGGCAACACGGACGTGATGGCGCTCCGGCAGACGGGCTTCGAGCCTGTCGTAGCGTCGATGGGGACGGCGGTGACCGAGCAGCAGCTGAAGGAGCTGCAGCGCCTCACCCGCCGCCTGTACCTCTGCTTCGACTCCGACGCCGCCGGTGAGGCGGCGACCCTCCGCGGGATGGACGTCGCGGCCGATCGCGGGTTCGAGATCCGCGTTGTGACGCTGCCCTCAGGGACCGACCCTGCGGACGACCCGACCGGCTTCGAGGAACGGCTGCCCGGCGCCGAGAGCTACGTCGGCTACCGGGTCCGGCTCGAGCTCGGGCGCGCAGAGAACCCACAGCGCGGATTCGAGCGCGTCAAGGAGCTCCTTGACCGCTTCCCCGACTCGCCCGAACGCCAGGAGGCGTGGCGGTACGCGAACGACAGGCTTGGGATGACGATCCAGATCCAGGCCCGCGCCTCCACGACGCGTGCCGGCACAGCTGTCTCACCCCGCGTCCTCCAGGCGGGGGAGAGGCTGGAACGTGACGTGCTCGCTGCCTGCTACGTCTTCCCGTCGCTGCACGGCGCGCTGGAGAAGCTCGACCCGGAGCACTTCGACAGCGAGCACAACCGGCGGCTGCGTGAGGCGCTCCTGCAGGGCGAGCCCGGCTCGGAGCTCGCGCCCGCGATCGCGGAGCTTGACGCGGTTGCCGCCGCCGAGGCGATCGACGAGACGACTGCCCGGGAGCTGCTCCTACGCCTCCGAGAGCGCCGTCTGCGGCGCCAGCTCGCCGACGCGGACGTCGAACAGACGGCCGAGCTCCAACAGAAACTCCTGGAAATTCGGGACGCCGTCGCACAACTCGCCTAGCGGGATGCGGCGGAGGAACGAGCTGGAAGCATCGCTATCATGCGCCCGCTGCTACCGCGTTCCCCGGTAGCTCAATTGGCAGAGCATCCGGCTGTTAACCGGAGGGTTGTTGGTTCGAGTCCAACCCGGGGAGCTTCCAAGAGCCTGCACAGCGGTCCTTGTCGACGAGGGCTATCCATTGCGGTGACGGAAACCCGAGACAGACGTTAAGGAGAACCGACGATGAGCAGGATCGTGGTGCAGGCGTTCGTCACCCTCGACGGCGTCGTCCAGGCGGGCGGCGGCCCGGACGAGGACCGGGAAGGCGGCTTCGAGCACGGCGGCTGGCAAGAGGGGTACGACCTCGGGGGGATCGTCCTGGAGTGGGAGAGCAAGACCGAAGCGCTGCTGCTGGGGCGCAAGACCTACGAGATCTTCGCCGGCTCGTGGGGCGTGTGGGACGAGAACGCCGAGGGCCTGCAGGGTGAGCTGACCAGGCGGTACAACCGGATCCCCAAGTACGTCGCGTCGCGCACGCTGACCGAGGCCGGCTGGCAGAACACACAGCTCCTCGGCCCCGACGTGCCGGCTGCGGCGGAGAAGTTGCGCGCGGAGCCGGGCAGCGGCGAGACCCGCGTGTGGGGGAGCACCGAGCTGATCAAGACGCTGGCCGAGCACGACCTGGTCGACGAGTACCGGCTCGTCCTTTACCCGCTCGTGCTGGGCACCGGCAAGAAGCTGTTCTCGGACGGGTTCCCGCTCGCCAGACTCACCCTGATCGAGACCCGAGGCCTGCCCTCCGGGGTGGTGATCAATACCTACGGGCGATCCGACGCCGGCTGAGCGTGCCCCACGCCGCTGAGGTCGGCGGCGGCATTCCCTTCCAGGACCCGGCGGCTGCGTAACCTCTAGCGCGTGAGCCAGGAGGAGACGCCTCGCCGCTCGGCGCTCGTCGAGCGCGTCCGCGAACGCCAGGAGCGCCACCGGCAGCGGCCCCGGATCTATCGCATCGGCTTCGCCGTGGCGGGCTTCCTCGTCCTGATCGCGGGGCTCGTGATGCTCGTCACGCCGGGCCCGGGAATCCCGGTGCTGATCGTCGGTCTCGCGATGCTCGCGCTCGAGTTCGCCTGGGCCGAACGGTGGCTGGAACGCATCGCCGTCAAGGCGGAGCAGGCGGTCGACGGGGTCACCAAGGGAAGCCCGCTGCGGCGGACGCTTGTGCTCGGCGCGGGCTTTGCCGTCGCGGTGGCCGGGCTGGCGGTGCTCATCCTCTGGGACATCCCCTACCTACCCGGGTAGATCGCATGGCTAAGATTGGCCCCGTGAGCTGGGTGTGGCTGGCATTGCTCGCCTGTGCCGTGGGGGTGCTCGTAGCGGCCGAGTGGCCGCGCCTGTCGGAGCGATTCGGTTTCGAGGGACGGAAGGCCCGCGAGCGCCGCCGCCGCAAGTCGAACCTGCGCGTCCTCCGCTCGGAAGACGACGAGTTCGCCGCGAGCGTC
>DATDKA010000019.1:0-11303 GCA_036520235.1 Gaiellaceae bacterium | reverse complement strand
GGCTTCCCGGACTCGTCGCGTGTCTGGCGCCACCAGATGCCCGCACTGACGGAGGCCGGCTTCCGCACGATCGCGCCCGACCTTCGCGGACTGGGGGATTCCGACAAGCCGCAGGAGGTCGACGCGTACCGGATGACGACGATCGCGAAGGACGTCCTGGCCGTCCTCGACCACGTCGGAATCGAGCGCGCCCACGTCGTCGGCCACGACTTCGGCGCGAACCTCGCCTGGGTCGTGGCAGGACTGCACCCGGAGCGCGTCGACCGGCTCGTCGTCATGTCGGTCGGCCACCCGAACACGGGACGTCACCGCACCGTCGAGCAGCGCGAGAAGGCGTGGTACATGCTCTGGTTCCAGTTCGAAGGCCTGGCCGAGGAGGTCGTGCCCCGGGACGACTGGAGGCTGCTCCGCGACTGGACGCGTGGGAACGGCGACGTCGAGCGCTACATCGCCGACCTCTCCCGCCCGGGGGCGATGCGGGCCGGCCTGAACTGGTACCGCGCGAACGTCCCGCCACAGCGCGAACTTGCGCCGCCACGCCCGTTTCCGGCGATCGCCGCCCCGACGCTCGGGCTCTGGAGCACGGGCGACGACTACCTCCTCGAGGGGCCCGTCGAGCGCTCGGGCGAGCACGTCACGGGGGGCTGGCGGTATGAGCGGGTCGACGATGCGAGCCACTGGCTCCAGCTCGACCAGCCGGAGCGCGTCAACGACCTGCTGCTGGACTTCCTCCGCTAGGCGACCACGCGGTACACCTCGAAGACCTCGGCGTACTCGCGGTTGACGTTGATGCCGTGCGTCCGGGCGAGGTTCCAGATGTACTCGGGATCCGAGTAGCGGCGGTGCTGCTGCGACTCGTATTTCCCGAGGGCAGCGACCTTCCGCTCGACGTGGGCCTTGTCGAGCGCGACGTAGGCCTGGTAGCCGAAGTCGAAGTTGTTCCACGGGATCTCGTAGCCGAGGATCGTGGTCCGCTTGAAGGCGCGGAGGCCCTCGGCCGCGATCACCTGGTGATCCTGGTGGATGTCGCGGAGACTCGGCTGGAGCACGGCATCGGGCTCGAAGTCGTCCCAGAGGGCGATCAGCAGCTCGAGGATCTCCTGGCGATGTTCCGGAAAGGTGCGGACGTCGAAGTCGTGGACGGTGAGGCCGGAATCCGGGATCCCGAGCTCCGCCGTCGCCTCGCGCACCTCGCGGGCCAGCGTGTTCGGGGGGAAGCCGTCGGGGAGCGAGCGGGTCGCGATCGAGAACGCCGCATAGCGGACGTCGCTGCCTGCGTCGACGAGCCGCGCGATGGTGCCGCCGCACCCGAACTCGCCGTCGTCCGTGTGCGGCGCGAGCACGAGCACTCTCCTCCAGGCCTCGACCATGAGGGACGTAGTATCCGGCGTCGGGCATGGGCGAGGCGGAGGTTGCAGGGGTTGTTGGCGCTCTGGGCGCTGCGCTACTACTCCTCTCGGGGCGCCGCCCGACGCTCTTCGCCGGCGCGGCGCTGGTCGCCGCCGCCGAGCTACTGCTAGCCAGGCCGCATGGCCTGAACGTCTCGCCGACGGTGGTCGCCGCCGGCCTTGCCGGGCTCATCGTCTTGGCCGCCGGCGCCGCCGTCTTCGTCCGGCGGCCGGAGCTCGTCCTCCCGGCCCTCGTGGTGGTTGCGCCGTTCCGCCCGCCCCTCGACTTCGACCGCAGCCACCGTTTCCTGTTCGCGCTCGCCCACGGCGGGAAGCTCGGCCGGCTCGTCCCGCTCTACATCGTCCTCGCCGCCGCCGTGGCCGCCTACCTGTGGACTTTGGTCCGCGGCGCCGAGGTGCGGCCGCTCCCACGGTTCCTCGCGCTGCCGGCCGCCGCGTTCTTCGCGCTCGCCTCGCTCTCGCTGCTCTGGTCGCGCGACGTCGACGCAGGGGCAGGCCTGCTTGCCTTCTTCCTCCTCCCCTTCGCCGCCCTCGTCGCGGTCGTGGCACGGGCGACGCTGGCCCCGTGGACGCCGAAGGTGCTGGCGTGGATCGCGATCGGGCTGGCGTCGATCTTCGCCGCCGTCGGTCTGTGGCAGGAGCTGACGAAAAATCTCTTCTTCTACAGCCCGCAGCTCGAGGTCGCGAACGCGTACTCGCCGTTCTTCCGCGTGACGTCGCTCTTCACCGACCCGAGCCTGTACGGACGCCATGTCGTGCTCGGGTTCGCCGTTCTGCTCGTCGTCGTCTGGTGCGGGCGGATCAACGTCTACCTCGCCGCAGGGATCGCGGCGCTCCTCTTCGGCGGTCTCTACTTCTCGTATTCGCAGACGAGCATGGCGGCGCTCTTTGCCGTCGCCTTCGTGCTCACGCTCGTCGCCGGCGACAGCACCGCCCGCCGGGCCGTGCTGGTCGCGACGGCGGCCTTCGTGCTGCTCGCGGGAGGCTTCGTCCTGCTCGGCGCGAAGGGGCATTCGATCAGGGACGTGACGAGCGGCAGGTCGAATCGCATCGAGCGCACCGCTGACGTCGTGCGCGAAGCGCCCATACTGGGCGTCGGCCTCGGCGCGCAGCCGGAGGTGAGCCAGGAACTGGCTCAACGGCGGCAAGCGCGCACGGCGCGGTTCGTCTCGCACACGACGCCGCTGACGGTGGCCGCGGAGCTCGGGATCGTCGGGCTCGCCGTCTACCTCGTGCTACTCGTGGCCGCCACTCGGATGGTGCTGCTCCTCCGTCCCTACGACGATGCGCTCGCGCTCTCGCTAGGGGCCGTGTTGCTCGCACTGTTCGTCCACGCGCTCGGCTACAGCGGGTTCTTCGAGGACCCGATCACCTGGCTCGCGCTCGGGATCGGCGCCGCCTACCTCAGCGTGCCGGCCGAGGCGCACGAGGCGGTGCCCGAAACGACCGCCGCAGACCCCTCTCCCTCCGGCCAGCCAGTTCCCAGCGTCCGGTGACTCGGCGCGAGGCGGCGGCCGTGCTCGGCGTCCTCGGCCTGCTCGTGGCGGTCGTCCTGCCGGACCTCGGCTCGGACGGCTGGACGTTCTTTGGGCCACCGGTGGTCGAGCCGCACGGAATCCTTGGACCGCTCGTCAGGGCTGCCGACAGGGACTGGGACGGGAACGAGGGAGTCCTGAGGGCGGCGGGGATGCTCGCCGGTCTCCTCGTCGCACTCGCCGCGGTCATCGTCCTCAGCGTCCGATCGATGGTCAAGCCGGTCCTCGTCGGCGCGCTCTGCGTCGCCGTCGTCGTCCTGCTCGCCGTTCCGGCGACGCTGCTCCAGGTCGGTCTGCGCGACGCGTCGGAGCCGTGGTTCTTCGACAACGACTCGACCTACCAGATCGACATCGCGGGAGACCTGGTGCTGGACGGGGAGAACCCGTACGGACACGACTACCGCGGTTCGGGCCTCGAACGTTGGTATCCGGCCGTCGGCGGCGACAAGAGCGTCCCGCGCGTGGCCCTCGACCACTTCGCCTACTTCCCCGGTACTCCCCTCACGGCCGCCGCGTGGCGCCTCGTCCCGTCGCCTTTCGACGACTACCGGGTCTTCGTGCTCCTCTGCACGCTGGCGCTCTTCGTCGCGGCGCTTGCTTTCGACGCACCGTCACCCTGGAAGCTCGCTCTGGGTGCTGCTCTGGTCGCCAATCCGCTTGCGATCCGCGGAGCCTGGTTCGGGACGGCAGACGCACCGAGCGTCCTTCTCACCGTGCTCGCCTTCGCCTTCGTGACGCGATCCAGGTACGTCCTCGCCGCGGCGTGCGTCGGCGCTGCGGTGCTGTTGAAGCAGTTCGCGCTCGTGGCGGTGCCGTTCCTCGCGGTGATGCTGCTGACGCGCGCCGTCCCGCGGCAGACGCTGTACCGAGCAACGGCCGCCTTCGCCGGGATCCTTCTCGCCGGAGTCCTGCCGTTCGCGATCGCCGACCCGGGCTCGCTGTGGGACGACACGATCGCGTACGGCGCGCAGACGTACAGGATCATCGGCTACGGCCTGGCAGGTTTGCTCGTGGAGACGAAGGTCGTCGACCGGTTCGGCTCCTATCCGTTCCTTCCGCTCGCCCTCCTGATCTGGCTGCCGATCACGGCGTGGTTACTGTGGGCACAGTGGAGGTCTCGGCGCCTGTGGGTGGGGGCGGCAGCCTTCGCGGTATCGATTTTCGTTCTCCTCTACCTCGGGCGGGTCTTCCAGACTTCGTATCTGATCTGGCCTTTTTCCGCTTCTTTGCTCGCTTTTTTGCTTGCTGCTTCGCCTGCTTCAAACGACTCTTCGGCGCGAAGCTGAAGACCCGAGAGCGACCGACGATGTAGAGGTGCTGGCTGTCCGCGACGGCGGGGCTGAAGATGCCGTCGGGCCAGTGCCAGACCTGCTTCCCGGTGAGCGCGTTCAGGCCGTAGGTGCCGCGCTCCCCCTGCTTCGCGTAGCGGGAGGCGACGCTCCCGCACCGCGGGCAGGCGGCGAAGTAGACGATGCCGTCGATCACGCTGGGCGCACCGTGCACGGCAGCCGACGCGGAAAAACGCCAGAGCCGGTCGCCGGTCGCCGCACTGAAGGCCATGAAGTAGCCGTCGTAGGTGCCGACGTACACCCGCCGCTTCCAGACGGCGGCCGCCGTGTAGATGTAGGTGCCTGCGTGCTGCGCCCAGAGGAGACGGCCGCTTGCGGCCCCGTATGCGTAGAGCGTGCCGTCGGCGTTCCCGATGAACACCCGGCCGTAGGCGATCGTCGGCGTGGCGTAGAAGTACTCACGACCACCCAATCGCGACCCGGCTTCGGCTTTCCACCGGACTCGCCCGCTGCGCCCGTCGATCGCGTAGAGGCTGCCGGCGTCGGTCCCGAAGTAGATTTTCCCGCCGCTGTACGCCGGCGAGCTATTGATCTCACCGTCCGCCGTGAAGGTCCAGCGAGCCTTGCCCGTGTAGATGTTGACCGCGTACAGCAGGTGGTTCCACGAGCCGGCGTATAGCGTCTTGCCGATCACGAGCGGCGAGGTCTCGAAGGCGCCGCCCCGGAACGTCCAGATGAGCTTCCCCGTCCGCGCCGCCATCGCCGTGATCATCCCGGGCTGGCTCCGCGGGTAGCGGTTGCACGGGAGCGACTGCATCCAGGCGTGGTAGACGACGCGGTAGGCGACGGTCGGCGACGACGCAGAGCAGTGGTTGAACCGCCGCTGCCAGACGATCTTCCCGGTGCGATGGTGGATCGCGAAGAAGCGACCGCGCTGATTGGCGACGTAGAGGCGCCCGTACGCGATCGACGGGGGGAACTCGAGCACGTGTCCCGCCTTGAAGGTCCAGCGGAGCCGGAACGGGGGCTTGAGATGGAAGTCCGTCGCCGTATGCGTCCGCTGCACCTTCAGGCCGTAGGTCGGCCAGGGCAGGCGCAGGACCACCCGCCGTGGACGCTTCTGCTCGGGGGCCTTCAGCGTCGTCACGAACTCGATCGTCGGCGACCCGCGCTTGGTGTCGATGGTGTCCTCGGTGTGCAGCCAGTATCCGAGGGCGACCCCGAAGCCCAAAGCGCTCGCGACGGCCAGTGCGTACAGCAGCCTGATTCGCGGCACCGTCCCGAGGCTACCGACGGCGGACGAGGACCGAGGCGGTCGCCCGCCTGCCGCCCGCGGCGATTGCGAGCGTGTAGCGGCGGGGCGTTGCGGGCGCGCGCAGCGTCAGCTTGTGCGCGCGGCCGGTGCCGCTCCGCCGGCCGAGGCGCCACGTGTAGCGCGGGAAGTCGGTCGAGATGCGAACGGTGAAGACGCGCCTGGGTAGCACGCGGAGCCGCGTCGGCGAGATCTGGAGGTAGCGCACCTGGACGTAGAACGGCTTGCCGGCGCCGCGGTTCCCCGCTGCGTCGACGGCCGCGAGCTGGAGGCGCTGCAGGCCGGCCCGAAACTGCTTCGGCGCCCAGCGGATCGTTCCCTGGGACCGCAGCCGCGTGAAGGCTCGGCGCTTGCCGTTCACGAGCAGGAGGGCGTGCGACGGCTCGCTCACCTGGTAGCGGATGGTGATCGCGTCGCCTCGACCGTCGCGATCGGGCGAGATCACCCGACGGCTGACGTGGGTGGCTCGGATCTTCGGCCTGGTCTTGTCTACCCGGATCCGGGTCGCGAAGGTGATCACCCGCCCAAGCTTCTCGAGCCGGACGCGCGCCTCGTACCGCCCCTCGGAGACGACCTTGCCGGCGTCGTCTCGTCCGTCCCACCCGAACCGGTGCCTGCCAGGCCTGAACTGCGCATCGCGGAGGAGCGTCCGCACTTCCTGCCCGGTGGAGTCGGCGATCGTCAGCGTGAGCCGGTCCGGCTCTTTCAGGCGGAAGGCGATTCGCGCCGTTTGCTGGGCGCAGCGGCAGACCGGCGAGAACGTGCGGTCGATGCGGGGCGCGGCGATCGGGTCGGGCTCGAGCTTCAGGTCTTCCGTGACGACGAAGGCCGCTGCGGTCGCGGCGAGGATGAGGAGGACGAGGATCGTCCGCAGATGGCGGCGCAGCAAGGCCCGGCGAGTGTAGTGACGGCGGCCGCCCCGCTCCCGGCCAGGCCTCGCGCGGGAGGTGGCTGGAGTTTGCGGGGGAGGTAGCTACCATCGTCCCGTGCGGAGGTTCGTCCTCGCCGGGGTCGTCGTTGCCTGCCTGTTCGCTGCCACCGCGCGTCCCGCGGAGGCCGCGTCGGGCCCATGCGGGCTGCCCAACGGCGGCACGGCGTGGGTGGATTTCGCCGACGGCTCGGTGCCGTTCTGGTACCAGTTCGCGCAGCCGGGCATCATCGCGGCCGCCTCGAACTTCATCTTCCCGGCCAAGCTCCGGGCAGGGGGCGCGAAGACGATCTACTTCGACCTCTACCTGAACAGCCGCGTCGGGACGCCGGACCGGCCGGAGGACGAGCCGACGGTGGTCGACTGGGCGCAGCGAATCTACTTCCGCGCGGTCGCTTCCACCGGCTGCTCGAGACCATGGATGGCGCTGAACGAGCTCTTCGGCGCCCACACGACGACGCCGTGGACGTCGAACAACGCGCAGTACCGCCACAACGTGATCGTCTTTGCGAAGACGCTCCGGGACCTCGGCGCGCGGCCCTTCATCCTCATCTCCAGCCGGCCGTACACGCAGGGCGACGCCGGCCTGTGGTGGCGTGAGGCGGCCGCGTACGCCGACCTCGTCCAGGAGGTCTACTTCACCGGCAAGCTGATCCACCGCCAGGGCCAGGTGGCCGGTAGCCGGACCGTGCGCAACCGCTTCCGCGAGGCGGTCCGGACGTTCACCGACATCGGGATACCCTCGAAGAAGCTCGGGATCATGCTCGGCTTCCAGGCCTCGAATCGCGGGAGCATGGGGCCGATCTCGTGGTTCCAGCACGTGAAGCTCCAGGCGCTGGCCGTGAAGCAGGTCGCGCGGGAGACGCAGCTCGGGAGCGTGTGGTCCTGGGGCTGGCAGGCGCGCAACACCGCGCAGGCGGACCCCGACAAGGAGGCCGCGGCGTGCATCTGGCTCTGGGTTCGGAGCCCACGCCTGTGCAACGGCCCCGGCGCGGCCGGCCCCGATTTCGATCCGACCCTGACGTCTGGGCAGATCACGCTCCCGGCGGGGCTCGTCTGCCAGATCGGCAATCGCGGGATCAGCGCGAGAGGCGTCAGCCAGCTCACGCGTGTGACCGGCGATCGTGACGTTGCATTCTCGGCTGCGTACGCTCGAGCGGTGCTTGCCGGTCTCGTCCACGTCGACCTCGCCGACGTGCTGGCCGCCGAGCGGGCGATCATCGCGTCACGCTTCCGCGGCAGCCGCCGCGCCTACCGGGCGGCGCTCCGTCGGGCCAGCGCGACGCAGGGGCTGGCGCGGGAGGTGATCGCGGACGAGCTCCGCCAGCAGCGCATGGGCCGGCGCTTCGGCGTCCGTTCCCCGTCGGGCGAGCAGGTCGAGAGCTACTACGAGAGCTTCGCCGACACGCCTGCGCGCCTCGTCGAGGTGAAGCCGCGCGCATGGTGGCTCGGCTCGCGGCGGGCCGGGCTCGCGATCGGGTCGCTCGCGCCGCCGCAGGCGTTCGGGATCGCGCCGGGCAAGAAGTGGACGAAGATCAGGACCTCGGACGGGCCGCTGAAGATCCGGTCGGAGGACGCCGCCTATCCGCTGGGGACCTATCCGCTGAGCGTCGCCCGTCCGTCGATCGCGGCGGCGTTGAAGGAGATCCAGCGCCGGCAGATCTTCGAGCGGTGGTTCAACCGGCCGCTGAACGACGGGCTCGACCGGCTCCGGTGCTCGAACGACCAGCTACCGGCGGTCGCGATCGTCGACCTCACGGTCTACCTGCCGTTCCTGGCCCTGACCACCTAGGCGCCGGGCCCGGGCGCACCCCGTCCTACCCGGCCGGCTCGGGACGATTCGTCACGCTTCCGGCGCACTCGCACCCTTGACGAAAAACGGTGTCCGACACCTTTCGAAGCTCGCTGCGGCCCCAAATTGCGGAAAAGGCGCGCGCCGGGTCCGGCTCACTGCTTGGCGACGAAGACCTGCGCGCCCTCGCTGAGGTCGAGCGCGGTCGCCTCGTCGCGCGTCATCTGCACCCAGACCTCGCGGCCGTCGTCGAGCGCGAGGTCGGCCCGCACCTCGAAGCCGAGATGCACGACGCGCTCGACCGTCGCGCGCTCGGCTGACCCGTTCGGCTCTCGGCGGACGTCGATGTCGTGCGGCCGCACGAGCTCCTCGCCGAAGTGGCTCACGGGCCCGATGAAGCTCATCACGAACTCGTTCTCCGGCTGCTCGTAGAGGTCGCGCGCGCCTCCAACCTGCTCGACCTTGCCGTCGTTCATCAACACGATCTGGTCGGCGAGCTCCATCGCCTCCTCCTGGTCGTGCGTGACGAAGATCGTCGTGACGTGGACCTCGTCGTGGAGCCGCCGAAGCCAGGCGCGGAGCTCCTTCCGGACGCGCGCGTCGAGCGCACCGAACGGCTCGTCGAGTAGGAGCACGGTCGGCTCGACCGCGAGCGCCCGCGCCAGCGCCATCCGCTGCCGCTGGCCGCCCGAGAGCTGCGCCGGGTAGCGCTTCGCGAGCCCGCCGAGCTGCACCAGCTCGAGCAGCTCGCTCACGCGCTCCCGCATCTCCTTCCGCGGCCGGCGGCGGATCTCGAGCCCGAACGCGACGTTCTTTTCTACCGTCATGTGCTTGAACGCCGCGTAGTGCTGGAAGACGAAGCCGATCCCGCGCCGCTGCGGCGGAAGGCCGGTGACGTCCTTCCCTTCGATCACGACCCGGCCGGCATCGGGCCGCTCGAGCCCGGAGATGACGCGTAGGAGCGTCGACTTGCCGCTCCCGCTGGGGCCGAGCAGCGCAGTGAGCGAGCCCTGCGGGACCGAGATGGAAACGTCGTCGACGGCGGTGAAGTCGCCGAAGCTCTTGGTCACGTTCTCGGCGACGATGGCCATCAGCGAGTTTCCTCCTTGGGTCGGAACACGGTCATCGCGACGAGCGTCGCGATCGCCAGCATGGCGAGCAGCACGGACGCTGCGTAGGCGCCCACGTAGTCGAAGCTCTGGTAGCGCTCCTCGACGTGGAGCGTCAGCGACTCGGTTTTGCCGATCAGGCGACCGGAGACGACGCTGACCGCGCCGAACTCGCCGAGGCAGCGGGCGGTGGTCAGCACAACGCCGTACGCGACCGCCCACCGGATCGCCGGGAAGGTCACGCGGCGGAAGGTCTGCCAGCCGCTCGCGCCGAGCGTCGCCGCGGCCTGCTCCTGCTCGGTGCCGATCTCGCGCAGCACCGGGACGACCTCACGGACGACGAAGGGCAGCGAGACGAAGATCGTCGCCAGCACCATCCCGGGCAGCGCGAAGACCACCTGGAACGGCAGGTCGTGCAGCCAGCCGCCCGTGCCGAAGAGCAGCAGGAACGAAAGGCCGACGACGATCGGCGAAAGCGCCAGCGGCAGGTCGACGATCACGTTGACGATGTTCTTGCCGGGGAACCGGTGCCGCACGATCGCGATCGCGCAGACGATCCCGAAGACGGTGTTCGCCGGCACCGCGATCGCCGTGATGATCAGCGTGATCAGGAGCGCGTGCTTCGCCGCCGGCGTGGTGACCGCCTCCCACGCGCCGTCGAGGCCGTTCTCGAACGCCTTGCGGAACACGAGCGCCACCGGCGCTGCCACCAGCACGCCGATATAGCCCAGGCCGATCACCCGGAGCAGGTACTTACGCAGCCTCGTCATGCCTCGTCACATGCCGGCGCAGGACGCCGATCAGGAGCAGTGCCAGGAAGGAGATCACGAGCAGCACGACCGAGACTGCCGCCGCGCCGCGCGGGTCGCCGCTCTCGATCCGCCCGAAGATGTAGACGGAGGCGACCTCGGTCTTGAACGGCAGGTTGCCCGTGATCAGCACGAGTGCCCCGAACTCACCGATTGCCCGCGCGAAGGCCAGGGCGACGCCGGAGAGGATCGCCGGCAGCAGGTTCGGGAGGATGATGCGCCGGAAGATCTGGAACTGACCGGCGCCGAGCGAGGCGGCCGCCTCCTCCATCTCCCGGTCGAGCTCAATCAGCACGGGCTGGACGGTGCGGATCACGAACGGGACGGTCACGAACAGGAGCGCGACCACGATCGCGGTCCGCTTGAAGGCGACGTCGACGTTCACCGGGCTCGTCGGCCCGTAGAGCGTCAGGAGCGTCAGCCCTGCGACGATCGTCGGAAGGGCGAACGGCAGGTCGACGAGCGCGTTCACGAGTGTCTGTCCCGGAAAGCGGTCGCGGACCAGGATCCAGGCGACGATCGTCCCCATCACCGCGTTGATCAGCGCGACCGCGACGGACGCGACGAGCGTGAGCTTCAGCGCCGCCACGGCCTGTGGGTCCGTGACCGCCTTCCGGAAGTCGTCGAGGCCGCCGCCGGACGCATGCCAGACGAGGGCCGCGAGCGGGAGCAGTACGACCAGGCTCAGGTACGCGGTGGCGAAGCCCTGAGCCAGTGCGGCCCCCGGGCCGCGGGCGACCCGGGGGCTCGGTACCGCGACTGCGCGGGTGGCCAGCTAGCTCGTCTCCTTTTGGATCTTCGTCACGATCCCCGTCGACGGGTCGAAGAACTGCTTGTCGACCTTCGGCCAGCCGCCGAGCGACTTGATGGTGAAGAGCCACGGCCGGACCGGGAACTTGAAGCTCTTCAGCACCGATGGCACGACCGGCCGGTAGCCGTTCTCCCCGAAGATCTTCTGCGCCTTCGGCGTCCGAAGGAAGGCGAGGAACGCGCCGGCCTTGCCCTTCGACTTCGACGTCTTGACGATGGCGATCGGGTTCTCGATCCGGATCGTCGCCTTCGGGATCACGTACGGGACGTCCTGGCCCTTGCTGTTCGCGAAGATCGCCTCGTTCTCGTA
>DATDKA010000018.1:0-4852 GCA_036520235.1 Gaiellaceae bacterium | reverse complement strand
TGGCCGAAGAACCGCGTCTTCGGGATGGCCGGCATTCTCGACACCGCGCGCTTCTCGTCCTTCATCGCCTGGGAGACCGGCTCGTCGGTCAAGGACGTCACGGCCATGGTGCTCGGCGGCCACGGCGACCAGATGGTCTCCGTGGTGTCGCATACGACCGTGGGCGGCGTTCCGCTCCGGAAGGTCGTCTCGGACGACCGCATCGCGGAGCTCGTCGCCCGCACGGCGAGCGGGGGCGGCGAGCTCGTCAAGCTGCTCGGCACCTCGGCCTGGTCCGCGCCGGGCGCGGCGGCGGCTCAGATGGTCGACTCGATCATGCTCGACGAGAAGCGGATCCTTCCCTGCACCGCCTATCTCGAGGGGGAGTATGGGATCCAGGATCTCTACATGGGCGTCCCGGTGAAGCTCGGCGTTGCCGGAGTCGAGGAGATCTACGAGCTCGACCTCTCCGAGGACGAGCAGAGGCTCCTGCATCAGTCGGCGGAGGCCGTCCGTGACGTCGTGGGCGTCCTCACGGCCTAGACGGCGCCGCCTCGGCCCGCCGCGCCTCTCGCGCAGCGCCCTCGAGCTCAGGCTCGCCCGGCGCTCGCTCTGCCCGCACTGCGGACGCGTGAGCCCGACGGTGCAGGGCGTCTGCGCGGACTGCTGGGGCAGCAAGGGCGGCCCACAGTTCTGGATCCGCAAGACCGACCAGGGCTGGCCGTTGGAGCTCTCGCCGTTCCTTCTCGGTGCGATCGTCGCAGGCCTGCCGATCCTCGCCCTCGTGCTCTTGTGGCTGCTCGACTGAGCGGCCGCACCGCGATCGTCTGCGGCGCGTCGGCCGGGATCGGGCTCGCGATCGCGAAGGCGTTCTCGGCCGAGGGCGCGAACGTGACGATGTTCGCGCGACGGCGCCAGGTACTCGAGGCCGAGGCGGAAAAGCTGGGCGCGCTGGCCGTCCAGGGCGACGTCACCAATCCGGCGGACTGCGAGCGGGTGGTGGAGCGGGCGCTCGCGGCATTCGGCGGCATCGACGTCCTCGTCAACAACAGCGGCGGACCGCCCCGAGGCCCCGCGCTCGGGATCGACGACGAGTCGCTGGAGGCGGCGGTGGCGCTGCTGCTCCTCTCCGCCGTGCGGCTGACGAGCCTCTGCCTGCCGCACCTGCGGCAGAGCCCCGCCGGCCGCGTGATCAACATCGAGTCGAGCACCGTCCGTGAGCCGGCCGACAACCTCGCGCTCTCGAACGCCGTTCGGCCCGGCGTGATCGGGTGGGCGAAGACACTGGCGCGCGAGATCGGGCCTGACGGAATCACGATCAACTCGATTGCGCCCGGACGGATCGACACGGAGCGCCTCGCCGAGGTCTACCCCGACGGGCCGAGCGCGGACGACCTGAAGCCGATCCCACTCCGGCGCCTCGGTCGGCCGGAAGAGATCGCGAGCGTGGTCACCTTCCTCGCGTCCGACGAGGCCTCCTACGTGACCGGCGCGACGATCCCGGTCGACGGCGGCCTCACACGCAGCATCCTGTGAGGCGGCTCGGCTGGGCGAACGTCCTGCTCGGCCTCGGCGCCGTGCTGCTGCTCGTGGCGGCAGTGCTCTATGTGGTGCCGTCCGACGACTACATCCTCCTCCCGGAGGACGCGAGGCCCCTCGAGCCGCTCGTGCAGGTCCAAGGCGAGCGGGCGGATCGGAACGGCGGCGGGATCTACTACGTCGCGGTGGACGTCCGCAAGGCGAGCCTGCTCGAGAAGGCGCTCCCCGGCCTGCGCGACGGGGCGACGCTCGTGCCCGCTCAGGATTTCAACCCCTCGGGCGAGAACGACCGAACCCGGAGGCAGGAAGACCTCCGGGACATGGCTCAGAGCCAGAAGTTCGCGGCGGCAGTGGCGCTCAGGCAGCTCGGGTACAAGGTGCAGGTACGCAATCGCGGCGTCCTGATCGAGGCCGTCGCGGCCGACTTTCCTGCGGCCGGCAAGCTCCAGGCTGGCGACGTGGTCGTCGCCGTCGACGGGAGGCCCGTTCGGAGCGTCGGCGACCTCCGCCGGCTGATGGCCCCGAAGAAGCCTGGCGACGAGGTCCGGCTGACGTACAAGCGCGAGGGCGAGACGGGCGATGTCACGGTCAAGACCGTCGCGAACCCCCGGGACCCGAAGCAGGCCTTTCTCGGGGTCGTGATCTCGGACGACGCCGAGGTCGCCAAGCTGCCCGTCGACGTGAAGATCAACCTCGGCAACGTCGGCGGGCCTTCCGCAGGCCTCGCCTTCGCACTCGACCTCGTCGACGAGCTCGGCCGGGACGTCGACCACGGAAACCGCGTCGCCGCGACCGGAGAGATCGAGCTCGACGGCTCGATCCGGCCCGTGGGTGGCATCAAGCAGAAAACCATCGGTGCGAGGCGTTCCGGAATGGATCTCTTCCTCGTCCCTGGGGAAAACGCAGCCGAGGCGCGCCGCTATGCCGACGGGCTCCGCGTCATTCCTGTGGACAGCTTTCAACAGGCGTTGCGCAGGCTGGCAACGACGGCGCCGAACGCCTAAGGAACTGCCAATTTTCGGCAGTTTCTTTTGGCCGGAAATTGCGGGGTTTTCGTGTTTGGACCCTCTTGCTTCTGCCGCGCGAAGGTCGCAAGATGCCGCCCCAGAAGCGCGGCACCCTTTGGAGGTCAAACCGGACAATGAGCAAACGAGCCGAGGTACGCTGCAGCGACTGCTACTTCCGCAGTGCGGGGCTTTGTGCCCTCCCCATGGACTCCCCCTGTCCAACGTTCAGGCCCGCGAAGCCCCGTAGCTTGCGGCCGCCGCAGCAGCCTCGGCTCGTCCCCCGTCCGGCGTCCGCCGCAGCAGCCGCCTAACCAAGGAGCGGTCGGAGGAGCGGCCGGCAGACGGCCGGCCGCTCCCTCGCCGTAAACTCCGCCGGGCGTGCCTCGCCGGCGTGTAGACACGGAACGGTGGCAGCCCCGGCTGTGGTCGGTCCTGATCGGCCTGCTGCTGCTCGCGCTCTACCTGATCGCGTTCGTCGTGCGGAACGACGAGCAGATCACGATCCACTTCATCCTCTTCAGCGCGAGCATCTCCCTGATCTGGGAGATCGTCTTCGTCTTCGCCCTCGGCCTGCTAGGCGGCGTGCTCCTGTCGCAGCTCTCCCGGCGACGCCGCGCCCAACGCGGAGGCCAGCCGGCCGACCGCGGTGGGGATCTGAGCCGGGGAGGCAAAGCTGAAGGCGAGACGCGCGGCTGACCGTCCGCCGCCGCCCCGCGGGAAGAAATCGGGGCCCGGAACGAATGTGACTCCTGCGGCCTCGGCCGCAGCCAGAAGCTCGACCGCGTCGACGCCTGCGGGCAGGTCGAGCCAGAGGAAGTAGCCGCCCTCCGGCCGGTTCCAGCGGGCGCCGGTGCCGCCGAGGTGCTCGTCCAGCCCCTCGAGCATCGCGTCGCGCCGGGCCTTCAGCAGTGACCGGACGAGCTCGAGGTTCGAGTCGAGGCGGCCGCGGCGCAGGAACTCGAACACCGTCGCCTGCGAGAGCAGCGCGGGCGTAATGTAGGTCGAGGTGGCGTGCGCCTCGACCCTGGCCGCGAGCGCCTCCGGCAGCACGAGATAGCCGACGCGGACGCCGGGCGCGACGATCTTCGAGAACGACGACGAGTGGATTACCCGCTCGCCGCCCTCGAGCTCGAAGAGCGTCGGCGGCGCGACGCCCTCGTACCGCACGAGCCCGTAGGGATCGTCCTCGAGCACGAGCAGGTCGTGCTCGACGGCGAGCTCGACGAGACGCCTCCGCCCCTCGACACCCAGTGAGCGCCCGCTCGGGTTCTGGAAGGTCGGGATCACGTAGAGGAACGCAGGCCTCTCGCCGGCGTGCAGCTCCGCCTCGAGAGCGTCGAGGTCGATTCCGTCCTCGCGCTGCGGCACTGCGACGACGTCGGCGCCGAGCTCCTGGAGGATCTTCAGCGGCCGGTCATATGTGGGCGCCTCGACCAGCACGCGCTCGCCGTGCCGCGCCAGCAGCTCGGCGAGGAAGACGAAGCCCTGGAGCGAGCCGTTCGTGACGACGACGCGATCGGGGGTCACCCTGTGGCGTTCGGCGATCCAGCCGCGCAGCGGCCCGTAGCCGGCCGAGCTCCCATAGGACAGCACGGTGGCGCCGTCGGTCGCGATCGCAGCCCGCGCACAGTCGGCCAGCTCCTCGACTGGGATGCATTCCGGCGCCGGGACCCCGCGCGCGAGCGAGATCGTCTCCACGCAGCGACTCTAGGATCGTCGTCGGATGGCGTCCCGCATCGCTTCCTTCGGCGCGGCTGCGCTGCTCGTCGCGATCGGCGCCGTCTACCTCGTCGCGGTCGAGCACGGCGAGGGCTCGGACGCCGCCGTCATCGTCCCGGCGCTACTCGTCGCCGCCGCGCTGGCCGTCGCGGCGCCGTTCTCGTCACGCCGGGTCGGGCTGCTCGGGGCCTCATTCGCCCTCGTGCTGGTCGTGGCCGCGCTGACCGGTTTTTCGATCGGCCTGCTGCTCGTGCCGCCGCTCTTGCTGCTCCTCTACGCCGCCTTCGCCTGAACCGAGCGTCGCCGGCTACGCGTGGGCGCCGACGGTCTCGGCGACGAGTTGGGCGACCTCGGTCGGCGTCGTCCCCACCCGCACGCCGCAGGCTTCGAGCGCCTCTTTCTTCGCCTGCGCGGTGCCCGAGGTGCCCGAGATGATCGCGCCGGCGTGACCCATGGTCTTGCCTGGCGGCGCCGTGAAGCCCGCGATGTAGGCGATCACCGGCTTCGTGACGTGCTCCCCGATGTACGCGGCGGCTTTCTCCTCCTCGGCGCCGCCGATCTCGCCCACCATCACGATCAGCTCCGTCTCGTCGTCCGCCTGGAACCGC
>DATDKA010000017.1:0-2148 GCA_036520235.1 Gaiellaceae bacterium | reverse complement strand
CTCCTCGTTCTCGTCGGCGTAGAGCGCGTACATCTGGCCGTCGTTCAGCGAGCCCTGGACGCTGACTTGGCAGTCGCGCCTCGCGTCGCCGAAGACCTTGATCGTGATCCCGAAGATCTCGGTGAAGAATTCCGACACCTTGTCGTACCCGCCGTCGGCGCCGGCGAGGATCTTGCCGACCTCCGTGCCCTGGTAGTTCGCGTTCGACCAGTGCTCGATCCGGCGGTGCTTGTCGAAGAGCGGGTCGTAGAACCGGGCGACGTCGCCGACGGCGTAGACGTCGGGAACGTTCGTCCGGAACCCCTGGTCGACGACGATCCCGTTGTCGACCGCGATCTCGCTGCCGTCGAGGAAGTCCGTCAGCGGCGCGACGCCGATGCCGACTACGGCCAGCTCAGCCTCCACCTGGCGGCCGTTCTTGGTCGAGACCGACTGAACCCGTCCGGAGCCTTCGAACGCCGCCACCTCGTGCCCGAGCACAAGGTTGACGCCCTTCGACTCGTACAGCGCCGCCAGCTCGTCGCTGAGCTGCTCGACGCCGAGCTGGTCGAAGAGCCAGCGGCCGAGATGGATCATCGAGACCTGCTTGCCGAGCTGGTTCAGCGACGCCGCGACCTCCATGCCGATGAAGCCGGCGCCGACGACCACCGCCGTCCCGGCCTCGCTTGCCGCCTCCCTGATCGCCTTCGAGTTGCCGACCGTTCGGAGCGTGAACACGCCGTCGAGGTCCGCCCCCGGCGCGTCGAGCTTTCGCGGCCACGCACCGGTCGCCAGAAGGAGCCTCCGGTAGCCGAGCTGCTCGCCGTCGAGCTGCGCCGTGCGCTCGCGTGTGTCCAGGGACGAGACCCCCGTCTCGAGCATCACCTCGACGCCGTGGTCGCGGTAGAACGCCTCGTCCTCGACGAGCGGCTCCTCGTCGGTCTCGCCGCGCAGGAACCGCTTCGAGAGCGGCGGCCGGTGGTACGGAAGGGTCGCGTCCTTCGAGACGAGCGCGATCGACTCCTCGCCGCCCGCCTCGCGGAAGGACTTGATCGCGCGCGCCGAGGCGAGCCCGCCGCCGATGATGAGGAGATCGACCTGACGCATGGTCGTAGATTGCAATACGTACCCGGGTCCGTCCGGGTTCACTCACGAACCCCGAAACGGGGTAAGGACGTTGCTACCTTCGACGCGTGGGGGAAAAGGATGGCCGCGATCTCATCTGCGCACACTGCGGGAAGTCGTTCCGCGCCGACGTCCTCGGCTCCAACACCGTGCTGGCGGGCGTCAAGTGCCCGCACTGCCGCCTCTTCATGCCGCTCGAGCGCGCCGCCCCCGACGACCGCGCGGCCTAGGCTGACGCGTCGCGGAGGCCCTGCGCCTCCGGCAGGGACTCGAGCCGCTTGAGCGTGTTGTTCTCGATCTGACGGATCCGCTCGCGGGTCACGCCGAACGCGCGCCCCACCTCCTCCAGCGTGAACGGCTGGTGGCCGAGTAGCCCGAAGCGAAGCTCGATCACCTTGCGCTCTCGCTCGGGGAGCGAGTCGAGCGCCTTCTGGACGTCTTCGCGCCGGAGCATCAGCGAGGCGGTGTCGAAGGGCGACTCGGCGGTCTCGTCCTCGACGAAGTCGCCGAGCTGCGATTCCTCCTCTTCCCCGATCGGCTTCTCGAGCGAGACCGGCAGCTGCGCCATCCGGAGGATGTCCCGGACCTCCTCGGTCGTCATCTCGAGCTCCGCGGCGATCTCGTCCGGTTGCGGCTCGCGACCGAGGCGCTGGACGAGCTGGCGCTCGATGTGTACGACCTTGTTCAGCTTCTCGACCATGTGCACGGGGATCCGGATCGTGCGCGCCTTATCCGCGATCGCCCGCGTCACGGCCTGGCGGATCCACCACGTCGCGTAGGTCGAGAACTTGTATCCCTTGCGGTAGTCGAACTTCTCCACGGCGCGGATGAGGCCGAGGGAGCCTTCCTGGATCAGGTCGAGGAAGCTGAGGCCGCGGCCGAGGTAGCCCTTCGCGATCGAGACGACCAGCCGAAGATTGGCCTCGATCATCTGCCTCTTGGCCGACATCTCGCCGCGCTCGATCCGCTTCGCGAGATACACCTCCTGGTCCGCGGTCAGCAACGGCACCTTGCCGATCTCTCGCAGGTACAGGCGGAGCGAGT
>DATDKA010000016.1:0-8791 GCA_036520235.1 Gaiellaceae bacterium | reverse complement strand
ATGCGAGACACGCCACAACTGCGCCTCCGCCGGCCGCCGACCGAGAGGACCTGCGATGACTGCGCGAGCCCGCTGCCGGAGCGGGCTAGGGGAAGTGGAGCGTACCGGGATCGAACCGGTGACCTCCGGCTTGCAAAGCCGGCGCTCTCCCAGCTGAGCTAACGCCCCGTTCGCCCCCAAGTGTAGAGGCCGCTTGCTCGAATCAGCCCTGAGGGGGATGCTGAATCCTCATGACGGCCGACGCGAAAACGAGGACACCGGCGTACGTTGACCGCATGCAGCGGAAGCTCTGGCCCTACGTCCAACGGTATTGGTTCGATGCGCTCGTAGTCGCCGCTGCGGTTGCCGGCGCCCTGGAGCTGATCGGAGGGCGAAACAGCCCGGACCGGCCGACGATCCCTCTCGCCCTCGCCGTGGCCGTCGAGGCCGGGCTGACGCTGATTCTCCTCGCACGCCGGCGGTTCCCGTTCGGTGCCCCCGCCGGCATGTTCGTTGCGGCGGCCGCGTTGTCGTTCTGGGACGGACGGCTCGTCACCTACACCTTCTCGGGGTTCCTGACAGCGCTTGCGGCCTGCTTCCTCCTCGGCTTGCTCGAGGAGCGGCGGCAGGCGCTCATCGGTCTGGCACTCGCGTTGGTGGGCGTCTTCATCGTCTTCTGGAACGACCCCGGGCATACGACGGAAGACCTCCTGTTCTCCCCGTTGATCTTCGGAGTCGTCTGGCTCTTCGCGTTCGGCCTCGGGCGCAAGCTCGAGCAGGCTCGCGTCGCCGAAGAGCGCGCTCGCAGGATCGAGCAGCAACGGCAGGACGAGTCCCGTGCCGCCGTCGCCGAGGAGCGGGCCAGGATTGCGCGGGAGCTGCACGACGTCGTCGGCCACAGCGTTAGTGTCATGACTGTCCAGGCCTCCGGCGTTCGGCGGCTACTGCTGCCCGAGCAGGAGCGCGAGCGCGAAGCGTTGCTCGTCGTCGAGCAGGCCGGGCGGGAAGCGCTGGCGGAGATGCGGCGGCTCGTGGGGGTTCTGCGTCGGCCGGAAGAGGCGCCTGCGCTCGCTCCACAGCCGAGCCTGCAGCATCTCGAGCGCCTCGTCGAACAAGCCCGCGAAGCCGGACTGCCCGTCGAGGTGCAGGTCGAGGGCGACGCGACGGAGCTCCCGGCGGGTGTCGACCTGACCGCGTATCGCCTCGTCCAGGAGGCGCTCACGAACACGATGAAGCACGCGCAGGCGACGCGCGCCGAGGTTGTGGTCCGCTACCGCGACGATGCAGTGGAGCTCCAGGTGACCGATGACGGCCGCGGCTCGTCGGACGGATCCTCGGAGAGCGGCGGCCATGGGCTCGTCGGGATGCGCGAGCGCGTGACCGTGTACGGCGGTGAGCTCGAAGCCGGGCCCGTCCCGGAAGGCGGCTACCGCCTCCGCGCGCGATTGCCAAGGGCCTAGGCCGAACGCGCCCAGCGTGTCAGGCTTGCCCTATGACGGACCTCCCGTCTGGAACGGTCACCTTTCTGTTCAGTGACATCGAAGGCTCGACGGTCCTGCTTCGGCGGCTCCGGGAGCGCTACGCCGGCGTCCTCGCCGACCATCAGCGCCTGCTGCGGACGGCGTTCGAGGAGCACGGGGGCTCCGAGATCGACACGCAGGGAGACTCCTTCTTCTTCTGCTTCCGCAAGGCGCGTGACGCCGTGCGGGCGGCGGTCGCCGGCCAGCGCGCGTTGCGGACGTACGAGTGGCCCGAGGACGGCGAGGTGCGCGTGCGGATGGGTATCCACACCGGCGAAGCCTCGCTCACCGACAATCGCTACCACGGTCTCGCTGTGCACCGCGCCGCCCGCATCTGCGCGGCTGGGCACGGCGGGCAGATCCTCCTCTCACAGACCTCGCACACGCTGCTGGAGGACGAGGAGGACGAGCACGAGGGAATGACGCTGATCGAGCTCGGCCCGCAGCGGCTCAAGGACTTCGATCGCCCCGTCGGGATGTACCAGCTCGTCGCGCCGGACCTGCCGCTCGAGTTCCCGCCGTTGCGAACGCTCGACGAGGGCGAGCGCGATGCGCCGGAACGCATCGAGACGACGTCCGACACCTACAGCGTCGTGATCGCCGACGACCAGGCGCTCGTTCGCGCCGGCTTCCACATGATCCTCGACGCGGAGCCCGACATGGAGGTCGTCGGGGAGGCATCGAGCGGCGCCGAGGCGATCGTGGAGGTCGAGCGCCTCCGCCCGGACATCGTCCTGATGGATGTGCGGATGCCGGAGATGGACGGGATCGAAGCGGCGCGTCAGCTCCTGGCGCGGGACGGCGTCACGACCAAGGTCGTGATGCTGACCACGTTCGACATGGACGAGTACGTTTACGAGGCTCTGCGCGCCGGGGCCAGCGGCTTTCTGCTCAAGGACGTGCCGCCGGAGCAGCTGGCTGCCGGAATCCGGGCAGTCGCTTCCGGCGACGCCCTCCTTGCTCCGTCGATCACGAAGCGGGTGATCGAAGAGTTCATCAGCCGTCCCCCGCCGGCCGCAGGAGCCGAGCCGCCCGAGCTCGGGGAGCTGACGGAGCGGGAGCGAGAGGTCCTCGAGCAGATCGCGCGAGGGCTGTCGAACGCCGAGATTGCCGCGGCGCTCTACGTGAGCGACGCCACTGTGAAGACACACGTCGGGCGGATCCTGACGAAGCTCGGGCTGCGCGACCGCGTGCAGGCGGTGGTCTTCGCGTACGAGTCCGGTCTCGTGCGCGCCGGCGAAGCATAGGAAGGTCTATCGAGGAACGTTCATTGACTTCTGCCTACCTGGCGTTTACAAACGGCTGGCTTCACTGGGGGTTCAGTCCATTTGGGGAGAGCTGGGGAGGTTTCGATGAGGACACGTGTCCTGCTTGCAGGCACCCTCTTGTTGTGCCTGCTCGCGGTGACCGTCACAGGCGCCGCGACGGCGAGGACGACGGGCAAGAAGGCGAAGGCCGCCTCCGCGCGGATCGATCTCGCGACTTACAACGCCGAACGCTGGATCGTCCAGCTGAGGGCGAAGCCGCTCGCGCGGTACCCACGGGTCAAGCGCGGGATCACCTATGCGGGCATGCAGCGGCCGGCGAAGATCAACCTGAAGGCCGCCGTCAACCGGCGCTACCTGAACGGCCTCGCGCGGACGCAGCGGAGCTTCGCGGCGAAGCTGCGGCGCTCGGTTCGCGGTGCGCGGGTCGAGCGGTCGTTCCGCATCACCCTGAACGGCCTCGCGGTGCGGATGAGCAAGGCGCAGGCCGCGAAAGTGCGGCGGATGAAGGGCGTCCGCGCCGTGACGCCGGACGTTCCGTACCACCTGAGCATGTATGCCACGCCGGCGCAGATCAACGCGCCCGCGCTGTGGGCCGCAGTCGGCGGTCAGGCGAATGCGGGCGCCGGCATCAAGGTCGCGGTGATCGACAGCGGCATTTACGTCACGAAGGATGCCAACGGCAACTACACGGGCAACGCGTGCTTCAACGACGCGGGCTACACGATGCCCGCGGGCTACCCAAAGGGCGACACGCGCTTCACGAACAAGAAGGTGATCGTGGCGCGCGCTTACTTCCGCCCGAGCGACCCGCCCACGGCCGGTAACGACACCCCGGTGCAGGGCCCCGGTGCGAGCCCGCACGGCACGCACACGTCGGGCACGGTCGCCTGTAACGCCGGCACCGTCGGCAACGGGCTGACCCTGAGCGGGATCGCGCCGAAGGCGTACCTCATGAACTACCGAATCTTCTATCCGAGCTCGAGCCCGGATGGGTTCGAGAACGGCAACGGCTGGGTCGTCGAGATCGTCCAGGCGATCGAGGACGCAGTCGCCGACGGCGCCGACGTGCTGTCGAACTCCTGGGGCTCGAGCCACCAGAACACGCTCAACTGGCCGGATCCGATGGTGCAGGCGGCCGAGTCGGCCGTCGACGCCGGGGTTGTCGGCGTTTGGGCGCAGGGCAACAGCGGCCCCGCCGAGGGCACCGGCAACCTGCCCTCGTCGTCGGACAAGGTGATCTCGGTCGGCGCGGTCACGAAGTACGCGACCGTGATCGACTCGACCGTGAACGTGACGGCTCCGACGCCGGTCCCGGCGAACCTGCAGGGCCGTGACACCGGCCCCGCGCAGTTCGGCCCCGCCGTCACGCACACCGGCCCGGCGCCGTACATCCCGGCCCAGGTCGCGTTGCCCGGCGGGAACCCGAACGGCTGCGCGGCGTACCCCGCCGGGTCGATGACCGGGAAGATTGCGGTGATCGAGCGCGGCGTCTGCGAGTTCGGTTTCAAGGTGCTCCAGGCGCAGAACGCGGGCGCGATCGGCGCCCTGATCTACAACAACGCCGGCGGCGGCGACGCCCTGCAGGCGATGGGCGGCGGCGCGGTCGGAAACCAGGTCACGATCCCGTCCGTCTTCATGCGGCGGACCGACGGCCTGAACATGGTCGCGTACTACAACGCCAACCCCGCAACGGCGCAGGCGGAGTTCTTCCACAACCCGCATGCGGGCCCGAACCCCGGTGACGTGATCGCCGGCTTCAGCTCCCGGGGGCCGACGCAGGAGAAGACGATCAAGCCGGACCTCACCGCTCCTGGTGTGGACGTCCTCTCTTCGGGCTACGGCCTTGGGCCGTTCCCGAACCCCTTCACGGGCTTCGGCTCCGTCTCGGGCACGAGCATGGCGACCCCGCACGTCGCGGGTGCAGCAGCGCTTCTGCTTCAACTCCATCCGTGGTGGACGCCGGCGATGGTGAAGTCGGCACTGATGACGACCGCGACCGAGGACGTGTTCGCCACGACGGCGCGCACGACCAGGGCAGGAGTCCTCGCCCGCGGTGCAGGTCGGATCGACCTCGCGCAGGCCGGTGAGCCGGGCCTCGTGGTCGACCAGCCGAGCCTCGCCGGCGGCGAGACGACCGCCGGTCAGTCGAAGACGTTCACGGTCGGCGCTCGCAACATCAGCGGGTCGAGCGACACGTGGGACATCACGACGACCGAGACGGGCACCCCGGCCCAGACGGCCAACTTCAACATCACGGCCGGCCGGGCGTCGATCTCGCTCGGCGACATGCAGTCGGGGTCGATCCCGGTCACCGTCGAGTCGGTGGCCGGCGCGGCTGCCGGCAACTACGAGGGCTCCGTCGTGCTCGTCAGCCGGGCGACCGGCAAGAGGCTGCACATCCCGGTCTGGGTGCGCGTGCTGACGCCGCCGAGCGTGGACGTGCTGCTCGTCGACGACGACGGCTCCCCCTTCAGCGCGAGCTTCGGGAACTACCAGGCCCAGTACAAGGCGATGCTCGACTCGCTCGGCCTCTCGTACGAGACGCTCGACTTCGGCACCGCCGCCTTCCCGAACCGCTTCAACCTGAACAAGTACCGGGCCGTGATCGTCTTCACGGGCGACAACGACAGCTTCAACACCAGCGGGTTCTTCACGACCGACCACGACACCCTCGCTGACTGGCTCGACAGCGGCGGACGGCTGTGGGCGGTCGGCCGGAACTTCGCTCTGACCGAGGACAGCGGCACATACCACTCGCGGCTCGACCGCGGGCGGATCACGAGCGGCTACCTCGGGCTCGCCTACGAGACGGGCAGCGTGTACCCGGGCGCAGCTCCGGTGCCGACCGCCAGCGGGACGGGAGCGTTCGTCGGCCTGACGCTCGGGCTCAACCAGAGCTCGATCGACGCGTACTCGCCGAGCCCGAACACGGACACCTACAACGCGCCGCACACGACGAAGCAGGCGTTCCAGCAGATCGGCGGCACGGCTCCCGCGGGCAGCGCGGTCGCACACACCCGCTCCTCGGAGCCGACGCTCGAGCAGGAGCGGCGTGAGTACCTCTACCGGACGCTCTCGATGGGCTTCGGGATCGAGGGCCTCACGGCCGGTGCCGGGCTTGCAACCCCGACCCAGCTCGGCGACCGCTCGCTCGACTGGCTGCTCGACAAGCTGACGGTCGGCGTCGGCTCGTCCGTGCGGAACGGCAAGCGGGCGACCGTGAGTGTCAACGCCGCTTCGTCGACGAACGCGGCGATCACGAAGTACCGCTACGACTTCGGCGACGGGACGCCGTACGTCACGAGCGACTCGTCCGTGGAGCACAAATACCAGCACCGTGGGACCTACGACGTCCGCGTGGAGGTCACCGATGCCCTCGGGCACTCGTCGGTGACGCACGAGACCGTCGCGGTCAAGCCGAAGGACGACTAGGCGCTCGGGCCTAAACGAAAAGGAGGGGCGCTTCGGCGCCCCTCCTCGTCTCATGCGTTCGTTGGTGAGTTAGGCCGCGCGCTCGATGCGCTCTTCGAGCCGGGCGCGGCGAATGATCTCGTCGCGATCCCCGAAGCGCGCATGGGCCCGGGCTTCGCGGTGCTCGTCCCAGAGCTCGGCGATGCGCTCGTCGAGTGTCCGGAGCTCCGCAGCGAGGACGGCGTCATGTCCGTGGGACAGACGGTGCAGGAGAGCGGCGCGGTCCTCGCTGGCGCGCTCGATCTCGGCACGGATGTCATCGATCGTCTTCACACCCCTGAAAACGAGACTGTGCGGTCTCCCATTCCCGGGGCCCTCATCCGTAACCGAGCTGGCGGATCCGGTCCTCGTTGAGGCCGAAGAAGTGCCCGATCTCGTGGAGAACGGTGATCCGGATCTGACGCCGGAGCTCCTCGGGATCGGGAAACGCCCGCTCCAGCGGCCGCCGGAAGATCACGATCTGGTCCGGCAGCGCGCCGGCGTGGTCGCGGCCGGGGCCGAGGCCGGTGTAGACGCCGTAGAGGCTCGGCTCGTCCGGATCCTCGTCCTCGACCACCACCGCGACGTTCTCCAGGGCCTTCGCGAACTCGGGCGGGAGCTCCTCGAGCGCCGCGTCGACCTGGTCCTCGAACTCCATCAGTAGGCAGGCTCGAGCGGCCGGCGCTTCTGGAACAGGCGCACCGTCAGCAGGCCGAACACGAAGCCGCCGATGTGGGCGAAGAACGCAACGCCGCCTCCCGACTGCGGTTCGAGCAGGGAGAATCCGCCCATCCACGCCTGCAGAGCGAACCAGATCCCGAGGAAGATCCACGCGGGAAGCTCACGGATGAGGATGATGCCGAAGAAGATCAGCGTCAGGACGCTCGCGGCCGGCAGGAGCACGATGTAACCGCCGAGCACGGCCGAGATCGCCCCGCTCGCGCCGAGGTTCGGGAGGGCGGCGGCGTCGGGCGTCCCGTAGTGGAGCGTGATGAACGTCTGGAGCGCAGTCGCGGCGAACCCGCCCAGGAGGTAGAAGATCGCGTAGCGGACATGGCCGAGGGCATCCTCGACGTTGTTCCCGAAGATCCAGAGGAACAGCATGTTCCCGCCGATGTGGAGCCAGTCCCCGTGCATGAACATCGACGTCACGGCGTTGACCGGCCAGTCGTAGCCGACGACGGGGCACGAGTTGTTCACCTCGCAAGGCTGGAACGCGAGCGAGTTCACGGCGTGGTCGAGGTTCGGCACCTCGTAGAAGAGCCAGACCGCCACGTTGATCGCGATCAGCGCGTAGGTGACGTACGGGGCCGACCGGGTCGGGACGTTGTCGCGGAGGGGGAACACGGGACTGGCGGTAGCCGTCAGGCGCGCACGCGACGCCTCGGGGCCGCTTGGATCCTAGTTCCTGGGCTACTTGACAAGACACGACTCAGTTTTTATCCTTCCGCGCGCATCAGATATCAGATGAAACTGCAGGAGGTACGAAAAATGGCAACACTGGTTCGCTGGGAGCCGTTCCGCGAGATCGCTGCGCTCCAGAACGACATGGGCCGGCTGATGAGCGCCTTCCTCGGCCAGGCCAGCGGTGAGGCAAGCGGCCGCAGTTGGGTGCCGGCCGTCGACGTGTGGGAGACGGAGAACGAGCTCGTCTATGCGTTCGACCTTCCGGGGATCCCGGAGGACAAGATCGCGGTCGATTACGAGGACGGTTCGCTCACCGTGAGCGGCGAGCGCGAGCGGACGAACGAGGTTCGGGACGACCGGTTCTACCGCTACGAGCGCCGGTTCGGGAGCTTCTCCCGTACGGTCGGCCTGCCGCAGGGCGTGAGCGAGGAGGACGTGAAGGCCGATTACCGCGACGGCGTCCTCTCGATCACGGTCTCCAAGCCGGAGGCGCCGAAGCCACGGCGGATCCAGATCGGAAGCGGCGAGCAGGCGACGATCGAGGGCAAGGCCGAGCAGACCTAGCTCCGCGATCCGGATCGGTGCGAAAGGGCGGCTAGGGCCGCCCTTTCGTTACTGAGGGACGAGCTCGCGGAGTCGGGCCAGCCCGGCGAACATCCGGCTCTTCACCGTCCCGAGCGGAACGCCGAGCCGCTCCGCCAGCTCGGACTGCGTGAAGCCGCCGTAGTACGCGAGCTCGAGCGCTTCGCGCTGGTCGTCCGGCAGCTTCCGGAGCGCCGCCTGGACGGCGGTGCGCGTCTCCCGCAGATCCGCCTCCTCTGGCACCGTCGGCCCCGCGACTTCGGGCGTCTCCTCGAGTCGCTCCGCCCGGCGGCGGTCCTCGCGGCGGACGAGGTCGACCGCGCGCCGGTGGACGAGCGTGAGGATCCAGGTCGACGGCTTCGCGCGCTCGCGGCGGTATCCGTCTGCCGAGCGCCAGATCGCCAGGAACGCGTCCTGCACCGCGTCCTCGGCCAGGGCCTGGTCGCGCAGCACCCGATAGGCGAGGCCGTAGGCCAGCCGGCCGTAGCGGTCGTAGAGCTCGGCGAGGCCGTGGTCGTCGCCGCCGGCGATCGACGCGAGGACTTCCTCGTCGGTCCGCCGCGTCGACCGGGCTTCCTCGACCCG
>DATDKA010000015.1:0-23148 GCA_036520235.1 Gaiellaceae bacterium | reverse complement strand
CGTTTACAGTCAGGGCAACGGATCTCTCGGGCAACGCGGCGACGTCCAGCTACACCTGGCTGATCGAGACGACGCTTCCGGTCGTGACTCTGACCAACAAGCCGAATATCGCAAGCAAGGACTCGACTGCGAGCTTCTCGTTCACAGCGAGCAAGCCCGCGACGTTCCAGTGCAAGTTCGACGGCGCGGCGTTCGAGCTCTGCACGTCGCCCGCGAGCTACAGCAGCCTTTCGGATGGCCCCCACACGTTCAGGGTGAAGGCGACAGGAACGGCCGGCACTGGCCCCGAAACGGTCTACGCCTGGACGATCGACACGGCGGGGCCCACCACCGCGATCACCGACAAGCCCGCGGACCCGACGAGCAGCCGCTCCGCGAGCTTCGCATTTGCGGCGAGCGAGCCCGCGACGTTCCAGTGCAAGCTTGACGACGGCGCGTTCGCTGCCTGTAGCCCGCTTCAGGCGTACGGCAACCTCGGCGACGGCCGCCACGTGTTCGTCGTGCGAGCTATCGACGCGCTCTCGAACGTCGGGGCCGAGACCGCGTACGCGTGGTCGATCGAGACGCGTCCGCCTCTGGCCACCATCACCTCGGCGCCGGCCGCCCTCGGCAACAGTGCTATCGCGAGCTTCTCGTTCACCGCAGACGAGCCTGCCACGTTCCAGTGCAAGCTCGACGAGGGGGAGTTCGAGGCGTGCAGCTCGCCCGCGTCCTACGCTGGTCTACGGGACGGCGGCCATGCCTTCGTCGTGCGGGCAATCGATTCCGCCGGAAATACCGGTGTCGCCTCTCGCGGGTGGACCGTTGACGCGACCGCACCCCAGACGAGGATCGATTCCGCCCCGGCGCGAAGCACACGCGCGACGTCCGCGACCTTCACCTTCTCTGCCGGCGAGCCCGCGGTGTTCCAATGCCGACTCGACCGCGGTGCGTTCGCACCGTGCGGCGCTCGGAAGGCGTACAAGGCGCTTGCCCGTAGCCCTCACACGCTCGCCGTCCGTGCGATCGATTCGGCGGGCAACGTCGACCCGACCCCCGCCGTCTTCAAATGGACGATTGGGCGGCCTGCCACGAGAACCGTCGCGAAGTACGCGCTCTTTGCGCCTGCGCCGGGGGCGCGCGTGACCCGGCCGCCCCTGCTGCGCTGGCGGTCGGTGAGCCGCGCGAGCTACTACAACGTCCAGCTCTATCGCGGCGGCCGGAAAGTGCTGACCGCCTGGCCAACCCGGTCGAGGCTGGCACTCCGCACACGCTGGACCTACGGCGGCCGTGTCGAGCGTTTTACGGCCGGCGTCTACCGCTGGTACGTCTGGCCGGGCTTCGGGCGAGCTTCAGACCGCCGCTACGGCCGTCTGCTCGGATCGAGCGCGTTCGTCGTCGGCCGGGCGACGCCGCACGGTTAGCGCCGATCGTCGGGCGTGCTAGCTCTGGTCCGCGGTGGCCACGGCTCCGGCGGTCCCGACCTTCTCGACGATCCAGTACCGCTCGGTCCGGGTCACAACGCCCTCGACCTCGAAGAAGACATGGCTTTCGTGCGGCGCCACGGCGAAATGCCTGGGGTCGCTCCGAAGCGCTTCGTAGTCCTCCATGCTCATGGTGATCTTCTCGATACACGTGGGGTCGGCGCATTCGCACACCCAGTCTGGGGGCGCGACAGCGTCGCCGAACGGCTCGTTTACGTCCTTCACACGCTCGTTGACCTCGCGAAAGAGCGTCTGGTTTCGTGCCGCCCGGACGGCATGTACGTCGTGGTTCTCCTCAGGCATCAAACCCCCATTTCCGCAGGTCGCGCGCCGGCAGCAGACTAGCGACGGCCCGAGCCGAGGTCAGTGAGGTCTCGCATACATATGGACGAATCTGTCGGCCCGGGTTTCGCTCGCTGCGGGAGTGGCTACATCACAGCTCGTGGGGACAGGCGGTGACACCGACGCGCTGATCAAGCTGCGAGTTGCCTGCGACCTCGCGATCAACGCCGCCCACGAGCTCGGCGACCCGCTTCCGTCACAACTGGAAGACCAGATCACCGATCTCTGCGACGCCATTCAGACCGAGCTCGAGGCACGGGACGAGCGGTTCTCCCACAGAAGCGCCACGCCCTAGCCCCGGTTCGCCGCAAGCGGAGGACGTCGCCTCTACAGATCTTTGACCAGGTAGACGAGGCTGTCGTCGACGTCGAAGGGGCGGCCGCGCAGCATGACCTGCCCTGACACCCGGACTGGATCGACCCCGGCGTCGACGTAGCCGAGCTTCGCGTACAGGATCCTCGCCGGGGCGTTGCCTTCTTCACTGACGCTGAGGCTGATGCTGTTCCAACCCCGCCCGCGGGCCTTCTCTTCGGCCGCGTGGGTGAGTTGCGTCGCGACCCCGTGCCGTCGCTCTTCCGGCACGAAGACATCCTGGATCTCCGGGAGCCCGAGGTGCGTGCCAGTCCACGCGATGTACGCGTGGCCCACAGGTTGAGCGTCCTTCCAGGCGATGAGATAGGTCGAGTGCTCCTCGCCGTTCTCACCGAGCCGGTTGAGCGGTAAGCGCCCGTCCACCGTCTCGAGCTCGGTCGCTTTGAGCTCGGCCACCCTGATCACCGAACCGAAGTCTCACAGAGCCTGCAATCGGATCGTTTAGGCCGGCCCCGACGGCGGTACGCCATGACAAACGAGGAAAGGGGAGAAGATGGCCGAGTTGAGCGGCAAGCGGATCGCGTTTCTCGCGACCGACATGGTGGAGCAGGTCGAGCTGACCGAGCCGTGGCAGGCGGTCGAGCAGGCCGGCGCGCAGCCGGAGCTCGTCTCGCTCGAGGAAGGCGAGATCCAGGGCTTCAACCACTACGACAAGGCGGACACATTCCAAGTGGACCGCACCGTCGAGGACGCGAGCGTTGACGACTACGACGCGCTCGTGCTGCCGGGCGGGGTCGGCAACCCGGACACGCTGCGAATGGACGAGAACGCCGTGAGCTTCGTCAAGGGCTTCGTGGACGCGGGCAAGCCGATCGCGGTGATCTGCCACGGCCCGTGGACGCTCGTCGAGGCAGGCGTCGTCCGCCGTCGGACGATCACGTCTTGGCCCAGCCTCGAGACGGACATCCGCAACGCGGGCGGCAACTGGGTCGACGAGGAGGTCGTCGTCGACGACGGCCTGATCTCGAGCCGGAAGCCCGACGACCTGCAGGCGTTCTGCTCGACGTTCGTCCAGGAGTTCGCGAAGACGCCGGTTCGGGCGTAGGTGCCGGCGGCGCTGCTCGACGTCGACGGAACGCTCGTCGACACGAACTACCACCACGCCCTGGCCTGGTACCGGGCCTTCCGCGCGCATGGGGTTCCGCTCCCCGTGTGGCGCATCCACCGGCACGTCGGGATGGGCGGGGACCAACTGGTCCCCGCCCTGGTGCCGGGCATCGACCGAGAGCTCCACGAGGCGGTCGAGGAGACGCGGGGTGAGCGTTACGCCGAGCTTCTCGACGAGGTGCAGGCGTTCGACCAGGCGCACGAGCTGATCCAGGAGCTGCGGCAGCGTGACGTGACCGTCGTGCTGGCAAGCTCGTCGCCGCAGGAAGAGCTCGACCACTACCTCGACCTGCTCGACGCCCGCGACCTCGCCGACTCCTGGACGACGAAGGACGACGTCGAAGCGACGAAGCCGGCGCCGGACCTCGTCGAATCGGCGCTCGAGAAGGCCGGGACGCGGGAGGCGGTGATGGTGGGGGATACGCCGTGGGACGTCCGGGCGGCGAGCAAGGCGGGTATCGAGACGGTCTGCTTGATCACCGGCGGCTTCTCGCGTGCCGAGCTGGAGGAGGCCGGCGCGGCGGCGGTCTACGAGAACATGGAGGAGCTGCGCGGGAAGCTTGACCAGACGCCGCTATCCTTCGCCTAGCGCGGTGGCGGTAGCTCAGTTGGTAGAGCCCCGGGTTGTGGTCCCGGTGGTCGGGGGTTCGAGTCCCCTCCGCCACCCCTGAAGGTTCTCTCCAGCCGCGTTTTCCCCGGCCCCGCCTGGGCCGAACTCGACGACGTCGAGTACGTTGACCTGCCCCTGACCGAGAGGCGGCCGGACGTGGAGGCGCTTGCCGTCGTCGCGGAGTCGGTCGACGAGGAGGTGCTCGACCTCCTGCCTTCGCTTCGCGTGATCGCGAACTACGGCGCCGGCTACGACCTCGTCGACGTGGAGGCGGCGCGCGGCCGCGGCGTCGTCGTGACGAACACTCCGGGCGTGACCTCGGCAGCCACGGCCGACCTGACGATGGCGCTCCTCCTTGCCGTACGCCGGCGCGTCGTCACCGGCGACGGCTTCGTCCGCTCGGGCCGGTGGGGGAGCGGCTGGGCGGACGAGCCCCTGCAGGGCGACGAGGTCGCCGGCTCGACGCTGGGGATCGTCGGGCTGGGGAGGATCGGTACGGCCGTGGCGCAACGGGCACGGGGGTTCGACCTACGGGTCCTCTACACCCGGAGCACGCCCGATCGGGACTCGGAGTACCGCTCGCTCGATGCGCTGCTCGCGGAGGCGGACATCGTCTCGCTCCATGTTCCCCACAGCGAGGAGACCCGCGGCTTGATCGACGCCGAGAAGCTGGCGCTGATGCCGGACGGTGCCTGCCTGATCAACACGTCCCGCGGCCAGATCGTCGACGAGCCGGCGCTCGTCGCGGAACTCGTCTCCGGCCGCCTGCAGGCCGGGCTCGACGTGTTCGCCGAGGAGCCGAACGTGCCGCGCGAGCTCTTCGAGCTCCCGAACGTCGTCCTGACGCCGCACCTGGGAACTGCGACGGCGGCGACGCGCGAGGCCATGACACGGGTGCTCGTCGACAACCTGCTCGCGGTCGAGCGCGGCGACCCGCCGCCGAACGCTGTCTAACGACCCCAGCCGTCGGGCGGGTCGAAGCGCCCTGGCTTCGCATTCCAGGTGTCGCGCTGCTCGACGACGCGGCCGTCCGGACCGAATCGCAGCATCGCGGTCCCCGCGATCGTCTCGTCGTTCCTCCGGAAGCGAACGATCCCCCAGTACTCGACCGCCGCGCGATCCCCGTGGACAATCGGCTCGCCGAACCAGCACTCGGCCTCGTCCTGCTCCTCGAACGCCCACTCGGCGTACGCACCCGGCGCCTGCAGGTCGCGAAAGGGCTGCGAGCGGAAGCGCGCCCCTTCGGCGTAGACGCCGGCAAGCGGCGTCGGGTCGCCGGCGACCCACGCGGCCCTCCACGCCGCGACCCACGCACGCACGGCTGCCTCGGTTTCCACCTCGCTACTCTGACCCAACCGGCCCCGTAGCTCAGTGGATAGAGCGGCAGACTTCGAATCTGCGTGCGGAGGTTCGACTCCTCCCGGGGCCACTCTCGCGCGACGACTACGCCGTAGAGCGTGCCGCGGCCGCGAGCTCATCGGCCGGAGCGGCCTGCGAGCGCGTGACGCCCGCGGCCGCGTAAGCGTCCTCCTCGTCCAGCGTCTCGTGCTCGAGCAGCGCATTCACGAGCGCGTCGAGCCGCGCCCGGTTCTCGGTCAGAACGGTGATGACCTCGTCGTGCGCCTCGCCGACGATTCGTCGCACCTCGTCGTCGAGGAGCTTCTGGGTCTCCGGTGACACCTCCGCCGCCCCGGGGAGCAGGGGTCCCGATCCGTCGCGCGGGATCACGGCGATCGGCCCGAGCGCGTCGCTCATCCCCCAGCGCCCGACCATCTGCCGGGCAAGGCCGGTGAGCTGCTCGATGTCGGACTCGGCGCCCGTGCTGATGTCGCCGAAGACGATCTCCTCGGCGGCGCGGCCGCCGAGGGCGACCTTGACCTTCGCGAGGATCTCCGGCTCCAGGTAGTTGAACCGGTCGGCGTCGGGGGCGGAGAACGTCACTCCGAGCGCCATCCCGCGCGGAATGATCGAGACCTTGCGGACCGGATCGGCGCCCGGCGTCAGCATGCCGACAATCGCGTGACCACCCTCGTGGTAGGCGGTCCGCCGGCGATCCTGGTCGCTCACGAGCACCTGCCGCTCCGCGCCCAGGACGATCCGCTCCAGCGCGTCCGTGAAGTCGGCTTCCTCGACCATGTCGTGCCCGCGCCGCGCTGCGGTGAGCGCGGCCTCGTTCACCAGGTTCGCGAGGTCGGCTCCGACCATCCCCGGCGTCGTCGCCGCGACGCGCGCCAGGTCGACGTCGGGTGCGAGCGGAACGCTGCGGGTGTGCACTCGGAGGATCGCCTCGCGCCCGTCGCGATCGGGTGGCTGGACGGCGACCCGACGATCGAAGCGCCCCGGGCGGAGGAGGGCCCGGTCGAGCACGTCAGGCCGGTTCGTCGCGGCGATCACGATCACGCTCGTCGCGGAGTCGAACCCGTCCATCTCGGTCAGGATCTGGTTCAGCGTCTGCTCGCGCTCGTCGTTGCCGCCGCTGAAGCCCGCCACGCCGCTCGTGCGAGAGCGGCCGATCGCGTCCAACTCGTCGATGAAGACGATCGCGGGCGCGTTCTCCTTTGCCTCCTTGAAGAGGTCGCGAACGCGGGCGGCGCCGACCCCGACGATCGCCTCCACGAACTCGGATGCGGCGAGCGAGAAGAAGGGGGCCCCCGCCTCGCCCGCGACTGCGCGCGCGAGGAGCGTCTTCCCGGTTCCCGGCGGGCCGGAAAGCAGGACACCATGGGGGATCCGGCCGCCCAGCCTGCGGTACTTCTCGGGGTGGCGAAGGAAGTCGACGACCTCGCTCAGCTCATCCTTCGCCTCGTCGATCCCGGCGACATCCGCAAAGGTCACGCGGTCTCCCGAGGGCTCGTAGCGGCGCGCCCGGGACCGTCCGAACGAACCGAGCGCGTTTTGCACGTTGCCGGCCCGGCGGAACAGCCAGAAGATGAGGACGACGAACAGGATCGTCGGCCCGAAGCCGAAGAGCAGCGTCTGCCACCACGGCGCGCCCCGGTCCAGGGGCTCGGCGTTCACCGTGACGTCGTTCTCCTGGAGCAACTCGGACAGCTGGTCGGTATTGGCGAACGCGGGGATCTCGGTTCGGAATCGCGTCGTCGGCTTCGAGTCTTCGAAGGCCGTCTTGCTCTTGAACATGCCCTGGATGTCCGTCCCCTTCGACGTGATCTCCTGGACGTTGCGCGCTCTCACCTGCTGCAGGAAGAAGGGGCTGTACGGAACGCGTACCCGCGCCTCGGGCCTCGTCGCCCGCATGCTGATGAACAGGTTGAGCGTGAGCAGCACGACGAAGAAGACGATCCACCGAGGTGAGAGCCGAAACCTCGAACGCTGGGGTGGCGGCGGCGACGGGGCTCGCGGTGGCGGCGTCTGGGCTGCGCGGTCAGCCTGTTGGGCCATCGCTCTAGGCTACTCCGCGCGAGTCGCCGCTCTGTAGCGCCTCGAGCGGCGCAGTCGGGACGACCCCCTGCGCGCGGCGCGCGAGCTCCTCGTCGAGCGTGACGAACGCATCCGCCTGCAGCCTCGTCAGCGCGAGGTACTCGGCGTCGTAGGTCTCCGACCAGCCGAGCTCGTCGGCGAGCCTCCACGCGAGACGGCGAAGGACGGCGTCGCCGAGCAGGCGGATCTTGATCGCCTGGATGCGGTCGAGCCGCTCGACAGCGGCCCCCGCCGAAAGCTCGCCCCGGTGGACGGCCTCATGCAGCGCCGAGAGCGTCTGCGAGCGCAGAAGCGTCGGCGCAAGCAGCTCGTGCTCGTCCGGAACCTCGTACCCCTCACTCGCCAGCCGGAGGACGACGCCGCAGTCCACGACGAATCGCGTCATCGGAACATCGTCGTCATGCAAGCATCCTCTACGTTTCCGACGAGTTCACGAGTGGAGGAGGCCGTATGGGCGGGTATGCAGTCGCGCACCTCGACGAGATCGACGAAGCGACCGACGGCCGGGAGCCGTGGCGGCCAGTTCGGCACCACCTGGGTATCACCGCGTTCGGCGTCAATGCGTGGACCGGCAAGCAAGCGGGAGACCGGATCATCAACGAGCACGACGAGTCGGACGATACGCAGGAGGAGCTCTACCTCGTCCAGCACGGTCGCGCGAGGTTCGAGCTCGACGGCGAGAGTGTCGACGCGCCGACCGGGACGTTCGTCTTTGCACAGCCCGGTGTGAAGCGGACGGCGTTCGCCGAGGAGCCCGGCACCACGATCATCGCCGTCGGCGGCACGCCCGGGCAGGCGTACCAGGTCAACGGCTGGGAGCTCTGGGCTCCGTTCAGACTGCAGTACGAGGCGGGTGAGTACGACGCCGTTGCCGACGCCGCTCGCCCGGTGGTCGAGGCCAACCCCGAGTACGCCCTACCGATGTACAACCTGGCCTGTGTCGAGGCGCTCGCCGGACGGAAGGCGGATGCAATCGAGCACCTCCGCCGGGCCGTTCAGCAGTCGGAGCAGTTGAGCGAGTTCGCCAAGGGAGACTCGGACCTCGATTCGATCAGGAACGAGCCCGCATTCGAGGAGATCGTCGCCTAGCGGTAGGTCTTGATCAGCGCGCGGCCCATGGCCTTCGCGCGTTGCGCTGCCTCGACGTCGCCCTCCGCCGCCGCGACGATCGATCCCTTCATCAGGATGTGCCACGAGTGCGCGAACGTCTCGGGCTCACGCAGCCCGGCTTCGGTCGCGAGGGTCGTGAGGAAGGCGCGGATGTTGGCGAGGTGGAGCGCGCTCGCCTTGCCGATCGGGTGGTCGCGGTCGGCCCACTCGAGCATCACGTTGATGAACGAGCAGCCCTCGAAATCGTCCTGCCGGAACCAATCGTCGAACGCGTCGAAGATGGCGAGCAGCTGTCCCTCGGGATCGGAGGCTCGCGTCCTCGCCTCTCGCTCGACCCACTCGCGCGTCCAGAGGAGCTCGCGCCGGTCGAGGAAGGCGAGCACGAGCTCGTCCTTTGACGCGAAGTGCCGGTACAGCGTCGCCTTCGCGACGTCGGCCCGGTCGCGGATCTCGTCGATGCCGACAGCTCGGATCCCCCGGTGCGAGAAAAGCTCGTACGCACTCTCGAGGATGCGGTCGCGGGCACTCGGCGCCGGCTGCGGAGGCGCGTCGGCCATCCGTCGAGTCTACCCGTCGGACCGCAGTCTCCCCGGGCCAGGAGGGATCGAGTGCCCGGCTAGGGCTCGTTCTGGTCCGGGTCTTGCTCGCTCCGGAGGCGTTCCGCCGCCTCTTCGCGCTCCGCCTCGTCCTCGAGGCGCAGCTCCTCGAACTTCGTGACGTCGCTCTCGCGGCTTTCGCGCTCGCGATCGGCCTGATCGGTCATGCAGCCGGTATACCCGTCAGCTCTATCCTTGAAGCACGCGGGCGTGGCGGAACTGGTAGACGCGGCGGGTTTAGGTCCCGTTGGATCGCAAGATCCTTAGAGGTTCAAGTCCTCTCGCCCGCATCCCGCCCTGGCAAGCGGTAGCCAGGTGTGAAAACACCAGGAAGCGGGTAGCAGACCAGGAGCAAGGCCTTCCCGGCGTCCAACGAAAGGAGGGCGAGATGTATATCGGTGGTGGGGTACTACTCCTGATCCTCATCATCCTGCTGATCGTCTGGCTCTTCTAGCCGGGTCGGCAGGAATCGCTCCAGACTAAAACGGCATCCCGGGGCCGCGCGGCGGCCCCGGGGACTGCTGGCACAATGGCCGTCCTGTGAAGGCGACGGTCGAAGAGCTCCCCGAGAGCAAGGTTCGCATGACCGTCGAGGTGCCGAGCGGCGACGTCGAGCATGCGATCGACCACGCCGCCTCCGACCTCGCCGGGAGCCTGAGGATCCCCGGGTTTCGCAAAGGCAAGGTGCCGATGCCGGTGCTCCTCGCGCGGGTAGGGAAGGACCGGCTCTACCAGGAGGCGGTCGACAGTCACATCGGCGGCTGGTTCCGCGCCGCGCTCCGCGGCACGAACGTCCGCCCGGTTCAGGCGCCGGAGTACGAGTACGACCTTCCGGCTTCGCCTTCGGCGAGCTTCCAGTTCACGGCGACCGTCCCCGTGCAGCCGACGCCCGAGCTGCCCGACTGGTCGGCGCTCGAGGTTCCGCGCTCCGATCCCGACGTTCCGCAGGAGCTGGTCGACGCGGAGCTGGAGGTGCTCCGTTCCACCGTGGCCGACCTCGCCCCGGTGGACGGGCGGCCGGCGCGGGAGGGCGACGTCGTCGTTGTCGACCTGGTCTCCGACGACGGCGAGGCCCAGCGCGACTACGTCGCCGAGCTCGGCGCCGGGCGCCTGCTCCCCGAGATCGAGCGGGGCCTGATCGGCATGGAGACCGGGGGGGAGAAACCGATCTCCTACGCGCTCCCGGACGGGTCCGAAGCCGGCGTCACCGCGCACATGAACGAGATCAAGGAGAAGGTGCTCCCGCCGGTCGACGATGACCTCGCCGCGGCGGCGACGGAGTTCGACACGCTCGAGGAGCTCACCGACGAGATCCGCGAGCGCCTCGGGGCACAGCTCGAGGAGGAGATCGAGTCGCAGTTCCGCACCGCCGCCGTCGACGCGCTCGTCGAGGCGACCGACCTCGACGTTGCCGAGAGCCTCGTCCAGTCGCGCGCGGTCGAGCTGTGGAACGCGCTCGTCCGCTCGCTCGAGCGCCGCGGCATCAGCGCCGAGGCGTACCTCCAGCTGAGCGGACGTTCGCCCCAGGAGATCCAGGCGGACATCGAGAGCGAGGCCCGCCAGTCGCTCGCGCGCGAGATCGTCCTCGAAGCGGCAGCGGACGAGTTCGGGATCGAGGTCTCGGACGACGAGGTCGACGAGTTGATCCGGGAGCAGGCGGAAGGCGAGGACGCGGACGAGCTGATCCAGCAGGTCCGCGACGCCGGCCGCTACGACGCCCTGCGCGCCGACCTCCGGCTGCGGAAGGCGCTCGACCGTCTCGCGGCAGAGGTGAAGAGGATTCCCGTGGAGCTCGCCCGCGCCCGCGAGGAGCTCTGGACACCCGAGAAGGAAAAACCCGAAACCGCTACGAAGTTGTGGACCCCCGGCAGCAAGGAGCCTTCATGAGCCCGCTAGTCCCGATGGTGATCGAGCAGACGTCGCGTGGTGAGCGCGCCTTCGACATCTATTCGCGCCTGTTGAACGAGCGCATCATCTTCCTCGGCACGCCGATCGACGATCAGATCGCGAACCTGATCATCGCTCAGCTGCTGCACCTCGAATCGGAGGACCCCGACAAGGACATCGCCCTGTACGTGAACTCGCCGGGGGGCGACGTCTACGCGGGCCTCGCCGTCTACGACACGATGCAGTTCATCAAGCCCGACGTGCAGACGATCTGCGTCGGCATCGCGATGTCGATGGGAGCGCTGCTTCTTTCGGGCGGCGCGAAAGGGAAGCGGATGGCGCTGCCGAACGCCAAGATCCTGATCCACCAGGTCTGGACGCCGTCCGGCCCGGGCGGACAGGCCGCCGACATCGAAATCCGCGCACGGGAGACCCTGAACTTGAAGCGACGGCTCGAAGAGATCCTGGCCGAGCACACGAGCCAGGACCTCGAGAAGATCAGCCGCGACACCGATCGCGACTACTTCATGTCGGCGCAAGAGGCGAAGGATTACGGCATCATCGACACCGTGATCTCCAACCGGGACTCGTCGGGGGGCTAGCACTGGTGGCGATTTCGGAGTACAAGGAGAGCTAGGGTGGCGCGGGCGAGCGACGGCAACGAGCAGCTTCTGTGCAGCTTCTGCGGCAAGTCGCAGCGGCAGGTCAAGAAGCTGATCGCCGGACCCGGCGTCTACATCTGCGACGAGTGCATCGATCTCTGCAACGAGATCATCGACGAGGAGCTGACCGCTCCATCGCAGCTCGACCTGGAGAACCTGCCGCGGCCGCGCGACATTTACTCCGTCCTGAACGACTACGTCGTCAGCCAGGAGGAGGCGAAGCGGACACTCGCCGTCGCCGTCTACAACCACTACAAGCGCGTCCAGATGGGCTCGGAGGACTCCGACGTCGAGCTCCAGAAGTCGAACATCCTCCTGCTCGGCCCGACGGGGTGCGGCAAGACGCTGCTGGCGCAGACGCTCGCGCGGATCCTGAACGTTCCGTTCGCGATCGCCGACGCGACGGCGCTGACCGAAGCCGGCTACGTCGGCGAGGACGTCGAGAACATCCTCCTCAAGCTGATCCAGGCCGCGGACTTCGACATCAAGAAGGCCGAGACCGGGATCATCTACATCGACGAGGTCGACAAGATCGCGCGGAAGGCGGACAACCCTTCGATCACGCGCGACGTCTCGGGTGAGGGCGTCCAGCAGGCGCTCCTGAAGATCCTCGAGGGGACGGTGGCCTCGGTGCCGCCACAGGGTGGGCGGAAACACCCGCACCAGGAGTTCCTCTCGATCGACACCACGAACATCCTCTTCATCTGCGGCGGCGCATTCGCCGGGCTGGAGAAGATCGTCGGCCGGCGGATCGGCAAGAACGCCGTCGGCTTCGGTGCGGACATCCGCTCCCGCCATGACTCCGAGACGAGCGAGCTGCTCGCAGGCGTCATGCCGGAGGACCTGCTCGCCTACGGGCTGATCCCCGAGTTCATCGGCCGGCTCCCCGTGGTCTCGGCGGTCCACCAGCTCCAGCGCGAGGACCTCGTGCAGATCCTGGTCGAGCCGCGCAACGCGCTGATCAAGCAGTACCAGCGCTTCTTCGGCTACGACTCGATCGAGCTCGTCTTCACCGACGACGCGCTCTGGTCGATCGCCGACAAGGCGCTCGAGCGCGAGACCGGCGCCCGCGGTCTGCGGTCGATCATCGAGACCGCCCTCCTCGACGTGATGTTCGAGCTGCCCTCCCGCAAGGACGTCTCCAAGTGCGTGATCACGAAGGAGACGATCGAGAAGGGGCTCAAGCCGACGCTCGTCACGAGCGCCGGCGACACCGCCGACGAGGCGGACGAGCTCGTCGAAGAGTCGGCCTAGCCTCTCTTCGTATACTGGGCACATAGTCGCTGCCTGACGACACCCGGCTTCCCGAGCGCGACCGCACGGTCGGCGCCGATGCCGCGCGCGACGATCCGCAAGACTCAGCTCCCGCCATGGACGCGCGCTACAACCCCGAGGGCGTCGAGGAGCGCTGGCAGCAGACCTGGGAGACCGAGGGCCTCTACAACGCCGAGCCGGACGCCTCGCGCGAGAGCTACGTCTACGCGTTCCCGCCCCCAAACGTCACCGGCGAGCTGCACATGGGGCACGCGCTGCAGGTCTCGCTCGGCGACCTGGTGATGCGCCTGAAGCGGATGCAGGGCTTCAACGTCCTCTTCCAGACGGGGTACGACCACGCCGGGATCTCGACGCAGGCCGCGGTGGAGAAGCAGCTCGAGCGTGAAGGCACGTCGCGCAAGGAGCTAGGGCGCGAGGCGTTCGAGGCTCGCGTCTGGGACTGGCTCCGAGAGTACGGCGGAAAGATCATGTTCCAGTTCCGTCGCCTCGGCGCCTCGATGGACTACCGACGCGAGCGCTTCACCATGGACGCGGGATACGTCCGCGCGGTGATGCGCTTCTTCGTGCACCTCTACCGGAAGGGCTGGATCTATCGCGCGAACCGGATCATCAACTGGTGCCCGTTCCACGAGACGTCGCTCTCAGACCTCGAGCTCGTCCACGTCGACGTCGATGACGCGCTGACGACGATCCGCTACCCGCTCGCAGACGGCTCCGGCCACATCGCGATTGCGACGGTGCGACCGGCGACGATTCCGGCCGACGTCGCCGTGGCCGTCCATCCCGAGGACGGGCGCTACCGCGACCTCGTGGGCAAAGAGGCGATCGTCCCCTTCACGGAGCGGCGCGTGCCGATCATCGCGGACGAACGGGTCGAGCCCGAGTTCGGCACCGGGGCGCTGAAGATCACGCCCGGCCACGATCCCGTGGACTTCGAGATCGGTCGCGACCATGGGCTGCCCGAGCCGATGGTGATCGGACCGGACGGGCGGATGAACGACGCGATCCCCGAGCTTGCCGGCCTCTCTCAGGACGAGGCTTCCGAGCGCGTGCTCGCCTGGTGCCGGGAGCGGGACCTGATCGAGAAGCGCGAGAGCTACCGCCACTCGGTCGCGCTCTGCGAGCGGTGCGAGTCGAGGATCGAGCCGCTGATCTCGCTCCAGTGGTGGTGTGCGATGGACGAGCTGAAGCGGCCGGCGATCACCGCATTGCGCGAGCGGCGCGTTGCCTATCACCCGGAGTCTCAGCACCGTTTCGCGATCGATTCGCTCGAGAACGCACCCGACTGGTGCATCTCACGCCAGCTCTGGTGGGGCCACCAGCTGCCGATCTGGACCGACGCCGACGGCGAGACGTACTGCGCTGAGACCGAGGACGAGGCCCGCGAGCTCGCCGGCGGCAAGGAGCTCAAGCGCGACGAGGACGTTCTCGACACGTGGTTCTCGTCGGCCCTCTGGCCCTTCGCCACGCTCGGTTGGCCCGACGAGACCGAGGACTTGAAGTCGTTCTATCCCGGCGACCTTCAGACAACCGCTCGGGAGATCATCAGGCTCTGGGAGAACCGGATGATCTTGTCGGGTCTCGAGCTGCTCGGTGACGTGCCCTTCACCGACGTGATCATCCACTCGACGGTGCTCGCACCCGACGGCCGGCGGATGTCGAAGAGTCTGGGCACAGGCATCGACCCGCTCGATGTGGTCGCGGAATACGGCGCCGACGCGACTCGCTACGGGCTGCTGAAGATGTCCTCCACTCAGGACGTCCGCTTCTCGCACGGCTTCATCGAAGAGGGTCGCAAGCTCGCGAACAAGCTCTGGAACGTGGCGCGGCTGATCCTCACGAACGCGGGCGACGCAAAGCCGGCGCTCGAGCCTCGGGATCTCGAGGAGCGGTGGATCCTCGCCCGGCTCGACGCGACCCGAGCGCAGCTCGAGGAGCACTGGGACCTCTTCGAGTTCGCGGCCGGCGCGAACGCGCTCTACCACCTGACCTTCGACGACTTCTGTGACTGGTACGCCGAGGCGATCAAGCCGCGGCTCCAGGATCCGACGGATCGGGCGGTGCGCGCGACCGCGCTCGCGGCGCTCGAGCGGCTGCTCGCGCTCCTCCACCCGGTGATGCCCCACGTGACGGAGGAGATCTGGTCGCAGCTGCCCGACCGGCAGTCTCGTCTGATCGTTGCGCCCTGGCCGGAGCCCGACGAGCGCTTCTCAGCGGACGTGCAGGCGCTCGATCGGGTCCAGGAGGCGGCGGCGCTCTTCCGCCGGAGCGGGGTCACCGCGAAGCTCGACGGTGACGAGCGGCGCATCTTCGAAGCCGTCGTCCGGCCCTCCCGGGTGAAGGCCGACGGCGACGCCGGCGCCGAGATCGAGCGGCTCCGCAAGGAGATCGCGCGCGCGGAAGGGATGCTCGGCAACGAGCGCTTCGTCGAGCGCGCGCCGGCCGACGTGGTCGAGGCGGAGCGGGAGAAGCTCGCCCGCTACCGGCGTGAGCTCGAGGCTCTCACCGGCTAGGGCTGGGCCGGCGACGGCCTGGGTCGCCTCCCTGAGCCCGTGGCCGGCGGAGTTCGGCCTCGACCGGATGCGGGAGCTGCTCGAGCTTCTGGGTCACCCCGAGCGCGCCTTTCCGGCGATTCACGTTGTCGGGACGAACGGCAAGTCCACCGCTACACGCACGATTGCCGCTCTCTTGCGAGCGGAGGGGAGGCGGCCGGGCGCGTACACCTCGCCACACGTGAGTGGATGGGCCGAGCGGATCTGGGTGGACGGCGGCGACGCGGTGTTCGAAGCGGCCGTGGCGCGGATTCGCCCCGCGGCGGAAGCCCTGGGCGCCACGCAGTTCGAGGCGTTGACCGCCGCCGCCCTGGTCGAGTTCGCCGAGCAGGGCGTCGACGTCGCTGTCGTCGAGGCGGGGCTCGGCGGCCGGCTCGACGCGACGAACGTGGTCGACGCCGAGGTTGTGCTGCTGACGAACGTCTCGCTCGAACACACCGAGGTGCTCGGCCAGACGACGGACGAGATTGCCCGGGAGAAGCTGGCGGTAGCTCATGCGGCCAGGGTAGTTGTCTTACCAGACAACATGTACCGAAATCTCGTACCAGGTAGCGCCGAGATCGTGACGGGAGGCGCTCGGGAGGCTGCCGAGGCCTTCCTCGGCCACGCACTGGCCCGTGAGACCGCCGTCGACCCGCGCTTCGCCGGCCGCCTCGAGCGCCGCGGCCGCGAGCTCTGGGACGGGGCCCACAACCCGGCCGGCACCGCGTGGCTGCGCGACCACGCTGGGGGCAAATTCGACGTCGTCGTCGCCTCGATCCTGGCCGAAAAGGACGCGGACGCGATGCTCGCCGACCTCGCCGCCCTGGCGCCGCGGCTGATCGCGACGCGGTCGGAGAACCCGCGGGCGCTCCCGGCCGAGGAGCTGGCAACGCGGGCCGTCGAGCACTTCGCCCAGGTCGATGTCGAGCCGGTTCCCCACGCGGCGCTCGCGATGGCGCGAGAATCCACGCGTGGGGGCATCCTCGTCACCGGGTCGCTCTACCTCCTCGCCGACCTCTCGTAGGCCGGCGAGGCGCAGCCGCCGCAGAGGAAGAAAACGTACGATGACGAAGGTTGCGGAGCGGCTGAGCGTGTTCGCGTTCGCGGCTGCGGTGGTGCTGGCGATCATGGGGCTCGCCTTCGCCGTCGGGTACGTAGTGGGGCAGCTCCTGCTCTGAGGTGAACAGGTGAACGACGTCTTCGAGAACCTCCGCGATTTCTTCGGCTCCGAGTCCTGGGTCGTCGCGCGGAACCTCGGCATCTTCTTCCTGGTCGTCTTCTGGCTCGCGCTCGCCTACTGGGTGTTCAAGGACGCGCGCCGCCGGATCGAGGACCCGTGGCTGATCGCGATCGCGACGATCCTCGGCCTGATCCCGATCCTGGGCGTGCTGATCTACATGCTCTTCCGGCCCCCGGAGTACCTCGACGACGTCCGCGAGCGTGAGCTCGAGATCAAGGCGATGGAGGAGCGCCTGGCGCGGCGCGAGCTCCACTGCCCCGTCTGCCGGGCGCACGTGGAGGACTCGTACCTCGTCTGTCCCGTTTGTACGACCAAGCTTCGGCAGGCGTGCGTCAACTGCAAGGCGCCGCTCGAGACGCTCTGGCAGGTGTGCCCGTACTGCGAGACGCCGGTCGAGACGCCGACCACGATCGAGTTTCCGCCCGCGCCGCAGCGCGAACGACCCGCCTAGACGCCGCTAACCTCTCCCGCTCGATGGCCGTGGAGCGGACACTGGTGCTCGTCAAGCCGGACGCTATGCGCCGGCAGCTGGCCGGGGAGATCGTCGGACGCCTCGAGCAGCGCGGCCTCCAGCTGCGCGCGGCGCGGCTCCTGACCGTCGACCGCGCGCTCGCGGAGCAGCACTACGCCGAGCACACCGAGAAGCCGTTCTTTGGCGAGCTGATCGAGTTCATCACCTCCGGCCCGACGCTCGCGATCGTCGTCGAGGGCGAGGGCGCGATCGCAACCGTCCGGACGACGATGGGGGCGACGAACCCCGCCGATGCGGCCCCGGGGACGATCCGCGGCGACCTCTCCCTCTCGATGCCCGACAACCTGGTGCACGGCTCCGACTCCCCGGAGTCGGCAGAGCGGGAGATCGCCCTGTGGTTCCCCGATGACGCACGCTGACGACGCGCTCAAGAACCGCGAGGTCTGGACGAAGGCGAACGCGGAGTACACCGACCGCAAGGCGCGCGAGTCCTGGTCGAAGGACGAGATCGACTGGGGCATGTTCTCCGGCCCCGAGTCGGAGCTCGGCGCACTCGGTGAGCTCGCCGGCAAGGACGTGATCGAGCTCGGGTGCGGGACGGCGTACTTCGGGGCCTGGCTGGCGAAGCGCGGCGCCCGCGTGACCGGCGTCGACGTTACGCCGGCGCAACTCGAGACCGCCCGAAGAATGAGCGAGGAGTTCGGGATCCCGATCGAGCTCGTCGAGGCGAGTGCGGAGGACGTTCCGCTGCCGGACGCGAGCTTCGACCTCGCCGTCTCGGAGTACGGCGCCTCGATCTGGTGCGACCCGGAGCGGTGGATCGCCGAGGCCGCGCGGCTGCTCCGGCCCGGCGGCCGACTCGCCTTCCTGTGCAACTCGACGCTTGCGATCCTCTGCGCACCCGACGAGGGCAAGGTCGACGAGCGCCTCCACCGAGGGCATGCCGACCTCGGCCGAATGGAGTGGCCGGGCGAGGACGAGGGCGTGAACTACCACCTCGCGCACGGTGAGCTGATCCGGATCCTCACGGCGAACGGCCTCGAGGTGCTGGCGCTCCACGAGCGGCTCGCCCCGGCCTCCACCCAGGATCACGAGTACTACGACTTCGTCCCGGCGGACTGGGCGCGACGCTGGCCCGCCGAGGAGATCTGGGTCGCCCGCAAGGCTGCGTGAGCGTCCCGCCGGCGCCGCCGATCATTCTCGCCTCGCGCTCGCCGCAGCGCACGGCCATCCTCACGCAGCTCGCGATCCCACACGTCGTCGTCGTTCCCGACTACGAGGAGCGCGGGGATGATCCCCTCGAGCACGCAGCGGGGAAGGCGCGGTCGGTCGAGAGCGGCGAGCGGCCGGTTCTCGGTGTGGACACCGTCGTCGTCTGCGACGGCGCGGTGCTGGGAAAGCCGCGGAATGCCGCCGACGCCGAGCGGATGCTCGAAACGCTCGGCGGGAAGACGCACGAGGTCGTCTCCGGCCTCTGCCTCCGTACGCCTGCCTGGGAGGAGCTCCACGCGGAGACGACGCGCGTCACCTTCCGTCCGCTGACCGCCCGGGACATCGCGAACTACCTCGCCGCGGAGGAGTGGGAGGAGCGCGCGGGCGGTTACGCGATCCAGGGCCTGGGCGCCGGTCTGGTCGAGCGAATCGAGGGCGACTACCTCAACGTCGTCGGCTTGCCGGGGTCACTGCTAATCCGCTTGCTTGCAGCGCGTTTCGCCGGAAGCTACGGATACGGCTAGCTAGACTCGCGCCGGGAGATGGGGATCTTGGGGTACTTGAACGGCTTCGGCGGCCGCGACATGGCAGTGGACCTGGGCACCGCGAACACGCTCGTCTACGTCCGCGGCCGGGGAATCGTCCTCTCCGAGCCGTCGGTGGTCGCGATCGACCACGCGTCCGGCGAGGTACACGCGGTCGGAGTCGAGGCGAAGCGGATGCTCGGCCGCACGCCCGGCACCATCTCCGCGATTCGCCCGCTGAAGGACGGCGGGATCGCGGACTTCGACGTGACGGAGCAGATGCTCCGGCACTTCATCCAGAAGGTCCACCAGCACCGCTTCGCCCACCCGCGGGTGGTCGTCTGCGTGCCCTCCGGCGTCACGGGCGTCGAGAAGCGCGCGGTCGAGGAGGCGACGCGCAACGCAGGCGCGAGGGACGCCTTCCTGATCGAGGAGCCGTTGGCGGCCGCGATCGGCGCCGGTCTACCGGTCTCCGAGCCGACCGGGAACATGATCGTCGACGTCGGCGGCGGGACGACGGAGGTGGCCGTGATCTCGCTCGGCGGGATCGTCGTCTCCGTCAGCCTGCGCGTGGGCGGCGACGAGATGGACGAGGCGATCATCAGCCACACGAAGCGCGAGTACAAGCTGCTGATCGGAAACCAGACCGCGGAGGAGATCAAGCTCGAGGTCGGCTCCGCCCACCGCATGCGCGACGAGGTCCAGGCGGAGGTGCGCGGCCGCGACATGCTGACCGGGCTCCCGAAGACGGTGATCATCAGCTCCGAGGAGGTCCGGCATGCGCTCGAGGAGCCGGTGAGCCAGATCGTCGACGCGATCAAGTCCACGCTCGACAAGACGCCGCCGGAACTGGCCGCCGACATCATGGATCGCGGCATCGTCCTCGCCGGGGGCGGCGCGCTCCTGACGGGGCTCGACGAGCGGCTGCGGCACGAGACGCAGATGCCCGTTCAGTTGGCAGAGTCGCCGCTAACCTGCGTCGCCGTCGGCTCCGGTCGCAGCCTCGAGCTCCTCGAGGTGATGCAGCGGACGTCGAAGAGCGCCAAGAGCCGCAACGGCTACCGGCGCTAGGTCCCCACACCGGGGAAGGAGAATCCTGCCCGACGTCTCTCCTACACTTGTCCTTCGTGCCTCGTAACCGCAGCATGCGGCTGGCGGCACTGGGCTCGACGGTGCAGCGGGCCGCGTCCCCGGCGTACTCCTCGTCGAGGTCGGCGAGCGCCCGCGCGCTCCGGCGCCGAGTGCTCGCCGGCGTGCTCGTCGCGATCTCGCTGATCGTGATCACGGGCTACTTCCGGGAGTCGGAGAGCGGGCCGCTCCACGGCGTCCAGGGCGCCGCCGCGACGGTCCTGCGTCCCTTCCAGATCGGCGCCGAACGCGTCGCAAGGCCGTTCCAGGACGCGTACGGCTGGGTCGCCGGGTTCGTCCACGCGAAGTCCGAGAACGAGAAGCTGAAGGAGCAGCTCAAGCTCCTGGAGATCCAGGCGGCCCAGAACATGACCGCCGCCCGCGAGAACCGCGAGCTGCGCAAGGCGCTGCGGTACCGGGCCGGCCCGACCTTCCCGGCGTGCTGCAACCAGGTGGGCGCGGCGGTGATCTCGAGCGGCGCGACCGAGTTCCAGCAGGAGCTCGTCGTCTCCGCCGGCCGGAACGACGGCATCCGGCTCTACGACCCGGTGGTCGACAGCTCCGGCTATCTCGTCGGGAACGTCACGAAGACGACCCGAGCGACGGCGCAGGTGACGCTCCTGACCGACTCGAGCTTCGCGGTCTCGGGCTACGACGCCTATACGGGAACCTTTGGCCTGGTCAGCCACGGCCAGGGCGCGGGGGAGTCGCTGATCCTCGACCTCGTTCCCAAGGACCAGGTGGTGCGCCGGAGGGACCTGATCTATACGGCCGGCAGGCGGAGCGGGAAGCTCCCCTCGCTCTTCCCCAAGGACATCCCGATCGGCACGGTGACGTCCAGGAGTCAGTCCGACGTCGACATCTACCAGTCGGTGCAGATCGCGCCGCTCGCCGACTTCTCCTCGCTGAGCTCGATCTGGATCCTCGTCCCGAAGAGCAGGGGTCGCTGAGATGCTCTCAGACGTCCTGAAGGCCGGCGTGGTCTTCTTCGCAGCCGTCGTGCTCCAGAGCGCGATCCTCTCCGGGATCGAGCCGGGCGGCGGGTCTGCCGACCTCGTCCTCGTCACCCTCACCGCCGTCGCGCTTCTTCGCGGCTCGATCTTCGGCGCCGTCGCCGGCTTCTACGCCGGCTTCCTGGTCGACGCAGCGAACCTGCAGACGCTCGGCACGAGCTCGCTCCTACTGACGCTCGCCGGGTACTGGATCGGGCGCTACGGCGAAACGACCGGCCGCGACCGGGCGCACGCGCCCCTGCTTGCGATCGCCGTCGTAACGGTGCTCTACGCGTTCGGCGACCTCGGGATGCACTACCTGCTGGGCGACCCGGTCTCCGTCCGCGCCGGGCTGATCGGCGCGCTCCCGGCGCAGATCGTGCTCAACCTCGTCCTGACCGTGCCGGTGTACGCGCTTTGCCGCCGGATCCTCACGCGGCCCGGCTCGCGGCCGGCGATGGAAGTCGAGTTCGGCACCAACTAGATGGCGACCGTCACGCGCATCCCGGCGAACCGCACGCGCTTCATGCCGCGCACCCCCGGCGTCGAGGGCCCGTACCGGATGACGCCGCAGATCGCGCTGCGGCTCGGGGTGCTCGGCGCGATCGTCCTCTTCGTCTTTGCCGTGCTCTTCTTCCGCCTCTGGGCGCTCCAGGTCCTGGCAGGCGAGACGTACCTGGCCGCCGCGCAGAACAACCAGCTCCGGACAATCCGGATCGAGGCGCCTCGCGGGCCGATCTACGACGACAAGGGCCGCACGGTCGTCGGCAACAAGCTCGCGCTCGAGGTCCGCGTCTGGCCCGCGAGCCTGCCCCGGCGGCAGCGCCCGCGGTTCTTCCGCAAGCTCGGCGCCGTCCTCGGCGTCCCGGCCGCCGAGCTGCAGCAGCGCTTCCGCGAGCAGCTCAAGGCCGACCCTCTGAAGCCGGTGACGCTGGAGGAAGACATCTCGAAGAACGTCGCCGTCTACCTGCGGGAGCGCCAGCGCGAGTACCCGGGCCTGACGATCGACGAGACCTACCTCCGTGACTACCCGCTCGGCTCGCTGGCCGCCCAGCTGCTCGGACACGTCGGGTCGGTCACGCCGGAGCAGGTGAAGAGCAAGAAGTACCTGAGCGGCGACCACGTCGGCCAGAGCGGGATCGAGGCGTCGTTCGATCGCTACCTGCGCGGCAGAGCCGGTCAGGCCGTGCTGCGCGTCGACTCGCTGGGCCGGCCGCGGGGGCGTCCGCGCTTCAGCGCGTTCTCCGAGATGGGCCTGGCCGTGCGACTGACCGTCGACGCCGACCTCCAGTACGCGGCGCAGAAGGCGCTCGCGTACGGGATCCGCGTCGCGCGCGACAACGACGCGTGGGCGGCGGACGGCGGCGCGATCGTCGCGCTCGACCCGCGGAGCGGCGCCGTGAAGGCGATGGCGTCGTCCCCGACCTTCGACCCGCGGGTCTACGTCGGCAAGGTCAACCCGCGGAATCTCAAGCCGCTGCTCGACGAGCGAACGGCGGAGGATCAGAACCACCCGGGTCTGAACCGGGCAACCTCCGGTCTCTATCCCCCGGGCTCGACGTGGAAGCCGGTCACCGCGCTCGCCGCGTTGCACAACCGACTGGTCTCGGCCTATACGCCGCTCTCCTGCACGGGCTCGATGAAGATCGACGGGACGACCTTCAAGAACTGGGACCCCTACGCGAACGAGTCGATGACGCTGGCCCACGCGCTGGCCGCGTCGTGCGACACGTACTTCTACCAACTGGGTCTGGACTTCTACAACATGCCGGCGCAGTACGGCAGCCCGCTCCAGGAGTGGGCCGGAGCGGTCGGGTTCGGCCGGAAGACCGGCTTCGACGTGGGCGGCGAGGAGACCGGTTTGCTGCCGACGCCGCAGTGGCGCCGCCGGGCCTTCTCGAGCGAGATCGACAAGCTCTGGAAGTCGGGCGACTCGGTGCAGCTCGCGATCGGCCAGAAGGACCTGCTCGTGACGCCGCTCCAGATGGCCCGCTTCTACGCGCTGATCGCGAACGGCGGCAAGCTCGTGACGCCGCACGTGGTCTCCAGCGTGGAGCAGGCCGGAAACCGTGGCGCCGTCAAGGCGATCTTCTCGCCGCCCCCGCACCAGGTGAACGTGCGGGCCGACGAGCTCCGCGCCGTCCAGGACGGGCTCTACGAGGCGACGCACGCGTCCTACGGCAC
>DATDKA010000014.1:0-6977 GCA_036520235.1 Gaiellaceae bacterium | reverse complement strand
ACCTCGAGGACGTCTTCGTCCTGCTCACGGGGGAGGAGATCTCGTGAGGGACAAGATCGGGCGCTTGGAGAAGCCCGCCCTGATGGGCGTGCTGGTCCGCGAGATCATCAACTTCAGCTCGTTCTGGCGCTCGTCCACCTTCAGCGCCACGGTCGAGCCGACCGTCTACCTGCTCGCGTTCGGCTTCGGCTTCGGCGCGCTCGTCAACAACATCAACGGGCTGGATCCCGTCCAGTTCGTCGCTACGGGAACCGTCGCCACCGCCGTCCTCTTCTCGGCCGCGTTCCCGGCGATGTTCGGGACGTTCGTCAAATACCAGTTCCAGCGCACCTACGACGCGATCCTCGCGGCGCCGGTCGACACCGAGGAGCTCGTGACCGCCGAGGCGCTCTGGGTGGCCACTCGCGCCGGCATCTACGGCTGCGTTCCGATGCTCGTCGCGATCGCCTTCGGGCTCGACCCGTCCTGGGGGATGCTGGCCGTGCCCTTCATCGGCTGGCTCTCCGGCTTCGGCTGGGCCTGCTTCGGGATCATGACCGCGGGCTTCGCGAAGTCGATCGAGAACTTCAACTACATCGTCAGCGCGGTGTTGACGCCGCTGTTCCTGCTCGCGGGGTCGTTCTTCCCGCTGAGCGGCTTCCCCCGATGGCTGCAGGTGCTCGCGAATCTCAACCCGCTGCACCAGACGGTCGTGCTCGTGCGCGACGCCGTGTTCTCGACGTGGAGCTGGGACGACCTCTGGCGGGCAGGGCTGCTCGTCGCTTTCGGGTTGATCATGTGGCGCATCGCGATCTACGCGATGACGCGCAAGCTCATCGACTGAGCGGCAGGAGCGAGCTGCATCCGTTGCAGCTCGGACGCGAGGACCTCGAAGCCCTGCGGGCGTTTCTCTTGACGCTTAGCTGACGGGCGCCGTGCTCGGGACGCGCTCGTCGATCAGCACCTCGTACCGGTCGACGCTGACGCGCCTGCCGGAGAACTTGTCCATCAGCTCGCCGAGCGCCTTTGGCATCTCCTCGTCGAAGATCGGCTCGGCGGCGGCCGCGTTCGCCTCGGTGTCGAACAAACTGATCGAGAGCGCCTTGCCGGAGTTGGGATCGCTGAGCTCCATGTAGCCCTGGATTCCCTTCATCCCGCGGATGATCGGCTCCACGATCTCCGTCGCCTGGTTCATCAGCTTCGCGTCGGCGGCGGGATCGGTGCTCTCGAAGGTGGCGATGCGAGCGAACATTGCTCCTCCTTCGTCGACATGCTCCACCCTAGCGCCGGAGCGTCCGGAAGGTGATCGAGTACCGCAGCTCCTTCGTCGGCGGGATCGAGTGCTGCCAAGAGCTCCGCGCCGCGCCGCCGAGGACGTAGCCCGAGCGCGGCTCCAGCTCCGCCTCCCAGACGCGCCGGGCGTCGCCCTTCCCGCGCTGGAAGCGCAGCCGGCTCGATCCGCCGAGCGAGACGCCGACGACCGTGCCGAAGGCAGGCGCGTCCCGGTGCCAGCCGATCGTCGAGCCGGGCGGGTAGCGCTGCACCAGCACCTCGACGAGCTCCGCGGGTTCGTACCCGGCGAGCTCCGCCGCCCGCCCGCGTACGGGAAACAGCCAGTCCGGCGCCGGCTCGCCCGGGCGCGGGGCGCGCGCGCCGTAGTCGTAGTCGAGCCCGAAGTGCCGCCCCGTGCGCTTCGCCGCCTGGCCGTGCAGGACGATCGGGTCGAAGCGCAGCTCCTCGAGGATCTCGAGCAGGGCAGTTTCCTCGCCCTCAGAGATCAGGTCCGGCCGGTAGACGAGCCCCTCGGGCTCCTCGCTCGGCGCTCGTGCCACCCGCCGACGCTAGCGAACGAGGCGCCGGGCGCCGACCAGTCGGCCGCCGTAGTTCGAGCTCAGGCTGACGACCTGGACGCGGGTGCCGCTGTGCGGCGCGTGCACCATTCGGTTGCGGCCGACGTAGATCCCGACGTGGCCGAGGCCCGAGAAGAAGAGGATGTCACCGGCGCGGAGCGCCCGCCTCGGCACGCTCCGGCCCACCCCATAGAGCGCGTAGGAGCTGTGCGGGACGCTGACGCCGAGCCGGCCGTAGGCCCAGTACACGAGCCCCGAGCAGTCGAAGCCACTCGAGGGCGAGCTTCCGCCCCACGAGTACGGAACCCCGACGGCGCGGAGCGCGACCCTCGCCGCCCGCTGCCCGAGCGTCGGCTTCGGCGTGACGGGTTCCCGGCGCGGCGGCCCGTCCAGGGCTGCCCTCCCTCCCGGCGCGACGCAGCCGAAGAGGAACGCGGCGAGTGCGAACGCAAGCAGGCGGCTGCGAGCGGAAGGCGGCATGACGAGAGAGCAAGTCGGGCCGCGCGTGCGGGAAACCGCGTGCGGGCGCAGCCCTGGCCTGTTCGTAAGTTGCGGACTGTAATCGGTAAATCGGCTCTGTCTATCCCCCAAAAGGCGTAGACCGGCGCCCGAGCAGTAGCCTTGGCAGACCCCCCGAAACGAAAGGAGCGCAACCGATGGCGCTGCAGATCGGCGACACCGCGCCGGACTTCCAGGCTCAGACAACCGAAGGACCGATCAGCTTCCACGACTGGATCGGTGACTCCTGGGCCGTGCTCTTCTCGCACCCGAAGGACTTCACCCCGGTCTGCACGACCGAGCTCGGCTACATGGCGCAGATCAAGCCGGAGTTCGACAAGCGCAACGTGAAGATCATCGGGCTCTCGGTCGATCCCACCGACAAACACGAGCAGTGGGCGAACGACATCGAAGAGACCCAAGGCGCGGCGCCGAACTACCCGATCGTCGGCGACGACAACTTCGAGATCTCGAAGGCCTACGGGATGCTCGCCGGCGACGTCTCCGGTGACGCCGCGGAGCGGACGCCGGTCGATAACCAAACGGTGCGCAACGTCTTCGTGATCGGCCCGGACAAGAAGATCAAGCTGATCCTCGTCTACCCGATGACGACGGGCCGCAACTTCGACGAGGTGCTGCGCGTGATCGACTCGCTGCAGTTGACGGCGAAGCACCAGGTCTCGACGCCGGTGAACTGGCAGCCGGGCGAGGACGTGATCATCGCCGGCTCGGTCTCGGACGACGAGGCGAGGGAACGCTATCCGGAGGGTTGGCAGTCGCCCAAGCCGTACATCCGGATCGTCCCGTCGCCGCGATAGATCCCGAAGGGCTCCACCGGGCAGCCGGCCGCTGATGACGAGCTTCGAGCAGCTGCTCGAGGGCTGGGATGGCGAAACCGCGATCATCAGGCGCGACCGGGCGAGCGGAGCCTGGATCTTCATCTGCCTCCACTCGACCCGTCTCGGCCCGGCCGGCGGCGGAACGCGAATGCGCGTCTACGATCGGCCGGCCGACGGCCTGGCCGACGCGATGCGGCTGTCCGGTGCGATGACGATGAAGCTCGCGGTCGCCGGGCTGCCGGTGGGCGGGGGTAAGGGCGTGCTCGCGGTCCCGGAGCTTCCGACGGGTGACGCAAGGCGTGCCCTGCTGCTCCGCTACGCCGAGCTCGTGGACTCGCTCGGAGGGACGTACCTGACGAGCTCGGACATGAACACGGGCGAAGCGGACATGGATGTGATCGGCGAGCGAACCCCGTACGTGTTCGGCCGTTCGGTGGAGGCCGGCGGCTCAGGAAGCCCGGCACTCCCGACGGCGGCCGGCGTCGCCCACGGCATCCGGGCCAGCCTGTCGCACCTCGACGGAACCGGCGATCCCGCAGGCCGGACGGTGCTCGTGCAGGGCGCCGGAGGTGTCGGCTCGGTGCTCGCGGAGCAGCTGGCGGCGGCGGGCGCCTCGGTCGTCGTCGCCGATGTCGACGCTGCGCGGGCCGAGGACGTCGCCCGTGCAGTCGGCGGCGCGCCGGTCCCGGCCGACGCCGTGTACGACGTCGAGTGCGACGTCTACGCCCCCTGCGCGGTCGGCGGCACGCTCAGCAGCGACACAGTGCCCCGGCTGCGCTGCCGGATCGTCGCGGGGTCGGCGAACAACCAGCTGCGGGAGCCCGAGGCCGCCGAGCTCCTCCGCGAGCGCGGGATTCTCTACGCGCCTGACTTCGTGATCAACGCCGGTGGCGCGATTGCGATCGTCGGCCTGGAGCAGCTCGGCTGGTCGAGAGACGACCTGATGGCAGCCCTCGTCGGGATCGGCGACACGCTCCGCGAGGTCTACGAGCGAGCGGACGCCGACGGCGGCTCCACCGCCTCGGCCGCCGAGCGGCTAGCCGCCCGACGACTCGTAGCCTCGCATCGGTCATAGGCTTGCGGCGTGGCCGAGCGCCGCTCCAAGCATCTCGTCCTGATCCTCGCTCGCGAGTTCGCCTCGAACCTGGCAACGCCGACGGTGATCGCTGACGCGGACGGGCGCGTCGTCTTCTACAACGAGGCGGCCGAGGAGGTGGTGGGCAGCCCGTTCTCGGACCTCGGCGAAGTGGATCTCGACGAGTGGACGACGAGCTTTGGGCCGCGGACGGCGGAGGGTGAGCCGCTGCCGGTCAAGGAGCGGCCGGCGCGGATCGCGCTCGACGAGCGGCGCGCCGCGCACGAGCAGTTCAGGATCACGAGCCGGGACGGCGTCGACCGCGACGTCGCCGTGACGGCGTTCCCGCTCTTCGCCCACGCCGACGAGTTCGTCGGCATCGTCGTGATCTTCTGGCGGGAGGAGCAGGGCTGAGATGCGCCTGAAGGTCTGGGGCTGCCGCGGCTCCCTGCCGACGCCCGGCGCCGAGACCGTGGCCTACGGCGGGAACACCTCCTGCGTCGAGGTCTGCCTCGACGGCGGGACCGTGCTCGTGTTCGACGCGGGCACCGGGATCGTGGAGCTCGGCCTCGAGCTCGCCCGCCGTGGAGACCGGAACGTCCAGCTGTTCCTGACCCACCTCCATCTCGACCACCTGGAAGGTCTCCGTTTCTTCGCGCCGATGTGGGACCCGGGGGTCGAGCTCGACATCTGGGGGCCGCCCTCGCCGGTCTCGAGCCTGCGCGAGCGCATCGCGCGGTCCTTCTCGCCGCCGCTCTTCCCGATCGACCTCCACGATGTGCCCGCGAGGGTGCGGTTCCGCGACGTTCCGCGCGAGGCGTGGGAGCGCGGCGGAGCCGTGATCTCTGCGGATCTCGTGCTGCATCCGGGCCCCACGTTGGGATACCGAATCGAGGCCGACGGGGGGACGCTTGCTTACGTCCCGGATCACGAGCCGGCCTTCGCAGGGGTGACCGGACGAACGAGGGACTGGATCTCGGGCGCGGGTGTCGCCGAGGAGGTCGACCTGCTGCTGCACGACGCCCAGTACTCGGCCGAGGAGTACGAGGAGCGGGTGGGGTGGGGGCATTCGAGCGTCGACGACGCCGTCGCGTTCGCCGACGCCGTCGGGGCGCACCGCCTCGTCCTCTTCCATCACGAGCCGCGGCACGACGACGAGGTGCTGGGGCGCCTCGAGGAGCGGGCCGCCGAGCTCCGTGACGACGGGTACGACCGGCCGACGCTGGCGCGCGAGGGCCTCGTGCTCCCGGTCGCCGCCGCCTAGCCGAGCTCGACCGTCTCCTACCGAGGTAGGAGACGCCCTCGTCGGTTGGGCCGAGTGCGAATCAGGCCTCCCGACGACGCCGCCGCCGTGCGGCCGCCGTAGCGTCGACGGCATGGCACTCGGTCTCGTCCGAAAGGAGAAACAGACCATGTCGCACTCGCACAACATCGCCGCCCGGATGGGCCGCTGGAGCGCAGCCCACTGGAAGACGGCAACCTTCGGCTGGCTCGCCATCGTCATCGTCGCCTTCGCGATCGGCAGCGCAGTCGGGACGAAGCTCATCGACCCCAATACGGCCGGCCCCGGCGAGTCGGGCCGCATGGACCGGATCCTCGACGCCGGCTTCAAGCAGCCGGCGGCCGAGACCGTGCTGATCCAGAGCGACTCGGCCCAAACGACCGATCCGGCATTCAAAGCCGCGATCGTCGACGTCGTCTCGGGCATCTCCGGCCTAGCGGCGGTCCAGAACGTCCGATCGCCGCTGGATCCCGCCAATGCCGGCCAGATCTCGAAGGACGGCCGCTCGGCGCTCGTCGAGTTCCAGATCCGCGGCGAGAAAAGCGAGGCGTCCGACAAGGTCGCCCCGGTACTCGACTACGTCAAGTCGGCGCAAGAGGCCCACCCTGAGCTCTTCATCGGGGAGTTCGGAGGGGAGGCCAGTGCCCCGTACGAGGCCGACAAGGCCTTCGGTGAGGACCTCGGCAAGGCGGGCGTCTACTCCCTCCCGCTCACGCTCCTCATCCTGATCGTGGCCTTCGGGGCGCTCGTGGCGGCGGGCATCCCGCTGCTCCTCGGCCTGACCGCCGTCCTCGCCACGTTCGGATTGGTTGGGCTCTTCAGCCACGTGCTGCCGGTGGCGCAGGAGGCCGCTGCCGTCGTGCTCTTGATCGGGCTCGCAGTGGGCGTCGACTACTCGATGTTCTATTTGAAGCGGGAACGCGAGGAGCGGGCCGCCGGACGCAGCGAGCGAGAGGCGCTCGAGATCGCCGCTGCCACCTCCGGGCGGTCGGTGCTCATCTCCGGCCTGACCGTGATCGTGGCGATGGCCGGAATGTTTTTGACCTTCGACGCGACGTTCAGCTCCTTCGCGGTGGCAACGATCACGGTCGTCGCGATCGCGATGCTGGGATCGCTGACCGTCCTGCCGGCCCTGCTCTCGAGGCTCGGCGACAACGTCGATCGCGTTCACGTCCCGCTCGTCGGCCGGCTCCGGCGCGACGACGGCGAAGGCCGGATGTGGGGCGCGATCATCGACCGCGTCCTCCGGCGGCCGGTCGTCTCAGCAGGTCTCGCGGCCGGCGTGCTGGTGGCGCTCGCGCTGCCGGCGCTCCAGCTCCACATGGTCAAGCCGGGGCCGGACACGTTCCCGCAGTCGCTCCAGGTCGTGAAGACCTACAAGCGGATGCAGCAGGCGTTCCCCGGCACGGCGCTGCCGGCCAACGTGGTCGTCAAGGCGCCGGACGTCAATGCGC
>DATDKA010000013.1:0-3794 GCA_036520235.1 Gaiellaceae bacterium | reverse complement strand
CGCATCGAGCGTGACGACGGCGTCGTGCGCGTGCTCAACGTCTGGTGGGAGGATGGCTTCGCGCCGCGCCGCGCCGACGGCTTCGTCGACGCCATGCGCGACGCGCTTCGCGCGTACCTCGCCTTTGCGGGCGCAAGCCGCTTCGCGTGGCCGCACGAGCTCAGCACCGAGCGGCGCCTCTTTCTCGCCCGCCCGTAGGCCAGCCACGAACAATCCTTCGTCGCGACGAGACAGCCATTCTGCGAAGATCGGCGGCTACTGCGGCTACTGCGGCTGCCTTTACAGAGGGGAGACCAACGAATGAAACGGACCTTGCTCGTGGTCGGCGCGCTCACGCTCGTGTTCTCCGTGTCGCTGCTGACCAGCGCGGCGGCGCAGGAGACGCCGCTGTGCGGCCCGCCCGGCGAAGAGGTGCCCGCGACGATCGTCGGCGCCGGCAACATCCAGGGGACACCCGGGGACGATGTCATCGTGGGGAGCCCCGCCGCCGACCGCATCAACGGCGGACTCGGCGACGACATCATCTGCAGCGAGGGCGGGAACGACGACGTGAACGGCGGGCCGGGCGCCGACTCGTTGCTCGGCGACGAGCTCGACCTGCCGCCGTTCCTCCCGTCGAACGGCAACAACGACGATCGACTGAGCGGAGGGCCGGGCGACGACGAGCTCGCGGGCCTCGGCGGGAACGACACGCTCATCGGCGGACCCGGTGACGAGACGCTGATCGGGTTCGGCGGGGACGACAACATCACAGGCGGACCCGGCGCCGACACGGCGTTCGGCGGCCCCGGCGACGACAACGTCAGCGGCGACCCGGGCGACGACGTCCTCTTCGGCAACTTCGGCAGCGACGTCATCTCCGGCGGGGTGGGTGACGACTTCATCGACGGCGACAACCCGTCGCCGCCGCCTCCAGGCGGGCCGCCGTTCCCACCGGGCGGCAACAACGACGACTGCACGGGCGGCCCAGGCGTGGACCAGATCGCGAACTGCGAGGTCACGACGCCCTAGTGAACGCTCGCGGGCGGCGCGCCGACGCGCGCCGCCCGCGCGTCAGTCCCGCCGCCGACCCACTTACTCCGCCGCCTCCTTCTCGCGCGTGGCGACCGGCGCGGCCGCGCGCGCCGCCGGCTCGTCGACGAGGTTCAGCACGCGCATCCCATGCACGAAGACGATCGTGCCGCCGAGCCAGCCGCCGAGCGTGAGTGAGCCGAAGCCGACGAGCGTCAGCAGCAGCGATCCGGTCGTGACCTCCCCGTCAACGTAGCCGCCGTGCCCGAAGATCGCGGCGAGCAGGAAGAAGACCGTCGCGGTGAGCATCGCGAACATGTGCACCGTCGCCGTGCGCCAGACCGGGCTCCCCCAGGTGATGGAGAGCCACTCGATCAACCCGGTCAGCGCCGTCGGCACGGTGACGACGAGTGCCACGACGAGAGCGAGCCACCACGCCGTGGCGGTGTTGTGGTCCGAGACGCCGAGCACGCTGAGGAGTCCAAATGCAGTCGCCGCCGTGTACGCCCCGATCGTCGCGTCCGTGAGCGGCGGGTGCAGCGGGTGTCCCGGCAGGCCCTTGAGGAGATAGGTGAGCTTCATCGGAATCCTCCTGACGCTTGGTTGGTTCCCGTCACGACGGTCCGCTTGCCTTCGCGCAGCGAACTTTGCTCGCCTAAGATCCGCCGCTTCGCAAGGCCCAAAAAGGAGGCGTCGAGATGGAATGGGCCGCACTCATCAGCTGGATTGTCACAGCCGCGGGAGGCTTCGTCCTGCTGGCGATCTGGTTCGGCCGAGGTGGCATGCAGCAGCGCGAGGGAGCGCGGATTCGGCCGGCGCTCATCCTCAGCCACTTCGGGCTGGCCGCGACCGGCCTCGTGCTCTGGATCGTGTACGTCGTCAATGACAGCGAGACGCTCGCGTGGATCGCGTTCGCGATGCTCCTTGTCGTCGCGGTCCTGGGTTGGACGATGTTCGCGATCTGGTGGCGGCGGCGCCAGTTGGGCGCCGCAACGGGGGCGGTGGCCGAGGGCGCCGGGCCCGCGGAGCAGCACTTCCCGGTGCCGGTCGTGGCGCTGCACGGGCTGCTCGCCGTGACGACGATCGTCCTCGTCCTGCTCTCTGCTCTGGAGGTCTAGCGGCGAGCTTCTCGAGCCGTCCGGAGCGGCGGGGTGACCGTGCGCGCTAGCGCTTGGGTGGAAGCGAGCGGGCGTAGCTCGTGCCGCGGGCAACCCACTCGGCCAGCTCTGAGCCGCCGACGTCCGCCGAGTCCACCCGTAGCCAACCCGCCATCTCGCGGCCACGCATCTCCATCGGCTGCGCGCCGGTCTGCTCGACCAGCTTGTCGGACTCCTCCGGGTCGACTCGGACGAGCAGACCGCCCTGGCCGCTCGCCGCAACGGCCATGTTCCCACCGATCAGGAAGGCGAGACCGCCGAACATCTTCTGCTCCGTCAGGTTCGGCTCGTCCCTGACGAGCTCGCGGATCCGCCCCGCGAGCTCCTCGTCGTACGCCATGCGCCGATCGTAGGCGCTAGCGCCCCCGGGCGAGGAACGTGACCGACCACTTGACGTGCACGGTCGAGGTGTAGTGAACGCCGCGGTCGGTCGTGTCGTACACGTAGGTGCGGTCCCGGCCAATCGTCAGCTTGCAGCTCCGCGGCTTCCGGATCCCGCAACGGTAGAGCGGCTTCAGCCGAAGCTGAGCCGCCTCCCAGCCGTAGCGGTAGCCCCCGGGAAAGACGATCCCGTCGCCGCAGCCGATCGTCTCCGGCTCGAGCGGCCAGGCGATGCTGACGTGGTAGATGGGGCTGACGCCCGAGTCGAAGCGGCCGCTGGCGGAGCTCACGGGCGCGACGTCGGTGTTCAGCGTGTGCGCTCCGCAGCCCGGCTCTTCGAAGTCGAACCGCTTGCACTCGTGACCCGAGTACCGCATGTACCACTCCTGAGCCGTGCGGTTCGAGGCCACCACGGCCTGGACGCTTCCGTTCGGCGGCTGGAAGGCGAGGGAGAGCCAGCTGCCGCCAGGCTCGTGCCCGACACGGATGAAGAAGCGCTTACTGCCTGGGTGAACCGAGCTTGTCAGCGCACCTGAGGCGTCGCCTCCGCCGCACCGGAACGTGTGATTCGGGTCGGGGACCTCCACCGGGCTGCTGTTGTGCCAGGTCGCCTCGACGCTTCCTTCGTAGGTCACGAGGAACTTCACCCCGAAGGCTTGCTGGCTGCTCGGCGAGGCCGCGGACGCTCGGGCGAATGCCCCGCCGGCGATTGCCAGGATCACCGCTGCGCCGATTGCGAAGACCACCTGCCTGGACGATCGGCTCCTTATCGTCCCCCTCGTTTGTCTCGTGCCCATCGTCACAAGACGTGGAGGTCGGCCGAAATCTTGCACTCGCCCTCGGCTCTCCGGCCGCCGCCTCGCGATCTCGCGCGAAGTAGATTCGCCGCATGGGAGCCCTGCTCCAGGTGGCGCTGAACGGCGCACGCCGGCCCGAGGAGCACCCGTCGATCCCGCGCAAGCCGACCGAGCTGGCCGCGGCGGCGCGCGACTCCGTCGACGCAGGCGCGCAGGTGCTGCATTTCCACGCCTACGACGACGGTGGCCTCCAGTCGCTGGAGGCGGGAGCCTGCGCGCCCGCAATCCGCGCCGTGCGCCAAGCGTGTCCCGGTGTCCCGATCTCGCTGACGACGTCCGCGGAGATCGAGCCCGATCCCGAGCGGCGTCAGCGCCTCGTCGAGTCGTGGACGGAGCTGCCCGAGCTCGTCACCGCAAACCAGGGCGAGGAAGGGATCGCCTCGCTCTG
>DATDKA010000012.1:0-11764 GCA_036520235.1 Gaiellaceae bacterium | reverse complement strand
GCTCCAGCGCTTCCTCGGCACGGGCATTCCCGTGCTCGGCGTCAACTACGGCCGCGTCGGCTTTCTCACGAGCATCGCGCAGGACGAGCTCGACGACGGGCTTCGGCGCGCACTCGCGGGCGAGCTCGTGACCGTGGAGCTGCCGACCCTCGAGGCGCACCTCTCCGGTGGCGCGCATCCGGCGGTCAACGACGTGGTCGTCGCGAGCGCCTCGCTCGGGAGGATGATCGAGCTCGAGTGGGCGATCGCCGGCGAGGACCTGGGGTCGGTTCCCTGCGACGGCCTGATCTGCTCGACTCCCTCCGGCTCGACCGCCTACAACCTCTCCAACGGCGGGCCGGTGCTCGTCTGGGGGCTCGACGCGATGGCGATCACGTTCGTCGCGCCGCACTCGCTCCATGCCCGCCCGCTGGTCGTCCCGCGGAACCGCGAGCTCGTCGTGACGCACCAGACGCGCGACGTCGACACTGCCGTTCTGGCCGACGGGCACGAGATCGGCAGGCTCGGCTTCGGCGAGTCAGTTGCGATCCGTCTGGCGGAGGCCTACAGCCTGCTGGCCACCCTGCCGGAATCGACCTTCTTTCGGCGCTACCGCGAGACGTTCGCGTCCTAGGCCGCGCGTAGCATCGGCGTCGTGCTGCGCCGGCTGCGCATCGAGAACCTGGTCCTGATCCGGGAGGCGGAACTCGACCTGTCGAGCGGCCTCAACGCAATCACCGGCGAGACCGGTGCGGGAAAGACCGTGCTCGCGCAGGCGATCGGCCTGCTACTTGGCGCCAGGGGCGACGCGAAGGCGATCGGCCCCGGGGCGGAGGAGGCGTACGTAGAGGCGGAGTTCGACCCTCCGGCTGGCTTCCTCGAGGACGAGGGGCTCGAGTCGCTGGCGGAGCTTCGGCCCGAGGACGAGCCGGGGCTCGTGATCGCGCGGCGGATCTTCGGGGACGGCCGGACGCGCGCCTACGCCTGGGGCCGCGCGGCGGCCCGGGAGGACGTGGCCGCCGCTGGGGAGCTCCTCGTCGGCATGAGCGGCCAGTTCGAGCAGCGGCGGCTCGCCCGACCCGCCTACCAGCTCGACGTGCTCGACGCCTTCGTCGGCGAGGAGCAGCTTCGCAGGCGCGCCGTGCTGCGTCTCGCCTGGCGCGAGCTCGCCGCCGCACGTCGCCGCCACGACGAGGTGACCACGAACGCGGCTGCTGCAGAGACGCGGCTCGCGGAGCTGCGGGCGCTCGTCGAGGACACCGATGGGCTCGAGGAGCAGACAGAGCCGACGCTCCTCGCCGAGCGAGAGCGGCTGCGGCACGTCACGGAGCTGGCGGAAGGGGCGTCGGCGGCGGCCGAGGCGCTCGCGCCGGAGGACGGCGACGGCGCCACGGGCCTCACGGCGCGCGCGGAGCGGTCGATCGCGCCGCTCGAGCGGATCGCGCCGGAGCTGGTGCCGGCCGGAGACGAGCTTCGCGAGGCCGGCGTCCGGCTGCGCGAGGTGGCAGTCGAGCTTCGGTCGTTCCTCGCCTCGCTCGAGGCCGAGCCGGGGCGGCTCGAGCAGGTCGAGGGCGAGCTCGACCGGATCGCGACCGCCCGCCGGCGATTCGGCGCCGCGTCGTACGAGGAGCTGCTGCAGCGCGCCGCCGAGGCGCGAGGCGAGCTCGACGCGCGCGAGGCGGGCGCCGATCCCGAGGCCGAGGCCCGGGCTGCACTCGAGGCGGCGCAGGCGACGGTGGACGAGCTCTGCGGCGCGCTGCGGAAGGCGCGGCGCTCCGCGGCGAAGCCGTTCGCGGCCGCCGTCGCGTCCGAGCTCCACGGGATCGGGCTCGGCGAGGGCGAGTTCCACGTCGACCTCTGCGAGCGCGACCCGTCTCCGGCCGGCGGCGACACGGTCTCGTTCCTGATCCGGCCGAACGCCGGCCTGCCGTTCGCGCCGGTTGCCGAGACGGCGTCTGGCGGCGAACTCAGCCGCATCGCACTCGCGATCGCAGCTGCTTCAGCGCCTCGGATGACGCTCGTCTTCGATGAGATCGACGCCGGGATCGGCGGTCAGACGGCGCACGCGGTCGCGCAGACGCTCCGACGCCTGGGCGAGCGCTCGCAGATCGTCACGATCACGCACCTGCCGCAGATCGCGAGCGTGGCCGACCGGCACTTCCGGGTCGAGAAGATCCCCGGCGATCCGACCCACACCCGCATCGAGCCGCTCGCCGAGGACGATCGGCGCGACGAACTAGAACGTATGCTCGGCGGTCGAGAATTTCTCTCGACCGTCAGATGAGCTTCGTCGAGCACATAGGACCAGCGAAACTCGACCGGCGGACGAAGCACCTGGTCCGCCGCCTGTCGCCGGACGACATCGCGATCATCGACCACGCCGACCTCGACCGCGTCTCGGCCGAGGAGCTGCTCGAGTCAGGCGTCCGCGTCGTGATCAACGTCGCCGACTCGCAGACCGGCCGGTATCCGAACCCGGGGCCGCTGCTGCTCGTCCGCGGCGGTGTCCGGCTGATCGACGCGCCGGGCTCCGACCTCTTCGACTCCGTCAGCGAGGGAGAGCTACTGACCGTGCGAGGCGCCGGGCTCTTCCGGAACGGCACGCGCCTCGTTGCCGGCCGGGAGCTCCGGGCCGACGAGCTCTCCGACGCGCTGCGCGACCAACGGGGGCGCGTGACCGAGGCGCTCGAGTCCTTCGCGGAGAACACGATGCGCTACCTCCGCGAGGAGGGGCGGCTGCTCTCTGAGGGAATCGGCTTTCCCGCGATGGACACACGCTTCCGCGACCGTCACGCACTGGTCGTCGTCCGCGGTCCCGGCCACAAGCGCGACCTCCGCATCGTCCGGCCGTACGTTCGCGACTTCCGTCCCGTACTCGTGGCGGTGGACGGCGGCGCGGACGCGCTGCTCGAGGCCGGCTACAAGCCGGACGTGATCGTCGGCGACATGGACTCGGTCTCCGACAGAGCGCTCACGTCCGGTGCCGAGCTCGTCGTCCAGGCGTACGAAGACGGACGCGCGCCGGGGGCCGACCGGCTCCGGAGCCTCGGGCTCGCCCATCACGTCGTCCCGGCGCCGGCGACGAGCGAGGACGTCGCGCTCTTGCTCGCGTTCGAGAAGGGAGCGGAGCTGATCGTCGCGGTCGGCAGCCACCTGAACTTGATCGAGTTTCTCGAGCGCGACCGCTCCGGGATGTCGTCCACGTTCCTCACCCGCCTGCGGGTGGGGGAGATCCTGATCGACGCGAAGGGCGTCTCGCGTCTCTTCTCCCGGCGCGTCGGGCTCGGGCCTCTGATCGCGCTTTCGGCGGCCGGCCTCGGCGCCCTCGTCGTCGCCGTGCTGGTCTCCCCGCAGCTACGGTCGTGGCTCGAGCTGATCGGACTGCGGCTCCGCGATCTGCTCGGCTTCTAGGCTTCTCGCGGTTTGTTCGACCTCCGGTACCACGTCGCCTCGCTGGCGGCCGTCTTCATCGCGCTGATCATCGGGATTCTCGTCGGCGTCGGGATCTCGTCCCAGACCGACGTCTCGAAGAGCCAGCTGCGGCTTCTGGAGCGCCAGCTGGCGGACGCGCAGCAGGCGAAGAACGACTCCGCCGCGACCGCTGATCTGCTCCGCCGCCAGCAGACGGCGGCGACGGACTACATCGAGGACCGGTCGTACGACGCTGTGATGAACGGGCGTCTGCGGGGGAAGCGCGTCGCCCTCGTCTTCATCGGCCAGACCGATCCGGAGCTGCAGGCCGCAACCGCCAAGACCTTGTCCGACGCCTCCGGCCCGCCGCTGGCGCGCATGCGGGCGCTCGAGCTGCCGATCGATCCGGCTGCGATCCGCGCGGCGCTGCCGCCGGAGCTGGCGGCGCTGAGCCTCGAGGACGTCGGGCGCCGGCTGGGCGAAGAGCTGGTGAACGGTGGGGACACGCCCCTGTCGGACGCCCTCGCGCCGGTTCTCGTCACGGACAGCCAGGGCGGGAACGGCCCTGCCGCGGACGCTGTCGTCATGGCCCAGACCAGGCATCTCGTGCACGGCCCCACCCAGCGTTTCGTTGCCGGGCTCTACGCCGGGCTGGCCGCCGGCGGCGTGCCCGCCGTCGGCATCGAACCGACGGATGCACGGCCGTCACGCGTGCCGCTCTACAAGTCGCACCGTCTCTCGACCGTCGACTCCGTCGACACCACACTCGGCCGGGTCGCGCTCGCCACGCTGCTCGCCGGCGGGCAGCCCGGGCAGTACGGGTTGAAGGCCAGCGCCACCGATGGGGTCACGCCGCCCATCGACCCGTTGGCCCTGGCGCCGCCGCCCGGTGGCTAGGCCGGTGGCGATCCTCGTCGCCGCCCGCGACGAGGATGAGCGGATCGGACGAACGGTCGAGCGCTTGCGGGCGGCGTTCCCCGAAGCCGAGGTGATCGTCGCCGACGACGGCTCCCGCGATTTGACCGCTGAGGCGGCGGAGCGGGCCGGCGCGCGCGTCGTGCGGCTGCCGCACCGCGGCAAGGGCCAGGCGCTGACGCTGGCCGAGCGCGAGGCGCCGGAGGGCGCGCTGATCGTCTGTGACGCGGACCTGGACGGTGACCTGACTCCGCTCGCCGACGCGGATGCCGACCTGGCGGTCGCGGTTTTCGCGCAGCGCGAGGGCGGAGGCTTCGGGATCGCAAAGCGCGCGGCGCGCGGCCTGATTCGCGCCCGGTCGGGCTTTGTGGCCGCCGAGCCGCTCTCGGGCCAGCGCGCCTTCTCGCAGGAAGCGCGGGAGGCCTGCTTTCCGCTCGCCGCGGGCTTTGGCTGCGAGGTCGGCGCCTCGATCGACGCGGCACGGGCCGGGCTGAGCCTGGCCGAGGTCGAGCTGCCGCTCCGGCACCGGACGACGGGCCGCGACGCGTCCGGGTTCCTCCATCGCGGCCGCCAGTTGCTCGATGCGCTGCTGGCGTGTGGGCCGCAGGGACGTAACTTCCGCGGGCTCCGGCTCCCGCTCGTCGGCGCGGCCGCGGCCGCCGGGCAGCCCCGTGCGGTCCTGGCTGCCGCGACCGCCGGGCTCGCGGACGACCTCTGGAGCGGCCCGGAGCGCGGCTTCCGCGCGCACCTCCGCTCGGGCAGCACGACCGGCGTCCTCAAGCTCGTGGTGATCCCGGTCGCCGGCCTCCTTGCGACGAGGAAGGTGTCCGGCGCGCTCCTCGTCGGTCTCACGGCCAACTTCCTCAACCAGCTCGACACCCGGCCCGGCCGCGCCCTGAAGGCCTACCTGCTCGGTGCGGTCGCCGTCGACGCCCCGAAGGCGGTCGCCGTCCTCCTGCTTCCCTACGATCTCGGCGAGAAGACGATGCTGGGTGACTGCGGATCGAATGCTCTGGGGGCGCTGCTAGGCTTGAGATCCGTGAGTCGTCTCGGGGGTTCTGCCCGCTGGCTGGCGATTGGAGCGCTGGCCGGACTCACGGCCCTCGGAGAACGCCGCTCGCTGGGTGAGCTGATCGAGCGCACACCCGTGCTCTCGCAGCTCGACGCGCTAGGGCGCGAGCCGTGAAGCCGTACCCGCCGAAGTACGTCTTCGTCACCGGGGGCGTGGTCTCGTCGCTCGGGAAGGGCATCACCGCGGCCTCGCTGGGCCGCCTGCTCAAGGCGCGTGGGCTGAAGGTGCAGGTGCAGAAGTTCGACCCCTACCTGAACGTCGACCCCGGGACGATGAGCCCCTTCCAGCATGGGGAGGTGTTCGTCACGGAGGACGGGGCCGAGACCGACCTCGACATCGGCCACTACGAGCGCTTCGTCGACGAGAACCTCTCGCGTAACGCGAACCACACCTCCGGCTCGATCTGGTACTCGGTGCTCCGCAAGGAGCGGAAGGGCGAGTACCTCGGCTCGACCGTCCAGGTGATCCCGCACATCACGAACGAGATCAAGGAGCGCATCCGCAGGGTCGCGGAGGCGAGCGACACGGACGTCGTGATCAGCGAGGTCGGCGGCACGGTCGGCGACATCGAGTCGCTGCCGTTCCTCGAGGCGATCCGCCAGTTCCGGCGCGAGGCTGGGCCGGAGAACGTCGTCTATGTCCACGTCACCTACGTGCCCTTCGTCGACTCCGCCGGCGAGCTGAAGACGAAGCCGACCCAGCACTCGGTGAACGAGCTCCGCCGCATCGGAATCCACCCCGACATCGTGGTCGCGCGCTCGACCGAGGGCCTCAGTCCCGAGCTCCGAGACAAGATCGCGATGTTCGCCGACATCGAGCCGCGCGCCGTCATCGTCAACCGGGACGTCCCCGACGTGTACCTCGTCCCGCAAGCGCTCCAGGAGGAGGGCCTCGACTCGCTCGTGGTCGAGAAGTTGAACCTGCCCGGCGGCGGCGCCGAGCTCGGCGAGTGGAACGACCTTACCGACCGGATCAAGAAGCTCGAGGCTCCCGTGGAGATCGGCCTCGTCGGCAAGTACGTCCAGCTGCACGACGCCTACCTCTCGGTGCACGAGGCCCTCAAGCACGCCGGCATCCACCACGGGGTCGGCGTCCGCGTCCGCTGGGTCGACGCGGAGGGCGCGACGCTCGAGGAGCTCCAGTCCGAGCTCGAGTCCGTCGACGGCATCCTCGTGCCGGGCGGGTTCGGCTCACGCGGGTGGGAGGGGAAGATCATGGCCTGCCGCGTCGCCCGCGAGCAGGGGATCCCTTACCTGGGCATCTGCCTCGGCATGCACGTCGCGGTCTCGGAGTTCGCCCGCCACGTCGTCGGCCTCTCGGGCGCGAACTCCACAGAGATGGACCCCGAGACCCCCTATCCGGTGATCGACCTGCTGCCCGAGCAGAAGGAGATCGAGGACCTCGGGGGCACGATGCGTCTCGGCGCCCAGGCGGTTGAGCTCACCGAGGGCACCCGGACGCGGTCCGCCTACGGCGAGCCCGTCGTGAACGAGCGCCACCGGCACCGCTACGAGGTCAACAATCACTTCCGGCCGCGCCTTGAGGAGGCCGGCCTCGTGGTCTCCGGCACGTACCAGGAGGGCCGGCTCGTCGAGATCGTCGAGCTGCCGGACCACCCCTGGTTCGTCGCGAGCCAGTTCCACCCGGAGTTCAAGTCGCGTCCGACGAGGCCCGCGCCGCTGTTCCGCGAGTTCGTCGGCGCGGCGTACGACCGCTCGCGGGCGCGCGGAGCTCGGATCGAGCGGCCCGCCGGCGTCCCGGCCTGACCCGCTAGTCCGCGGTCAGCAGCTGTGTCGCGACGTAGATCGCCGCGAGCACCACGACCACGGCGATCACGAGCCACTGCCACGCCGGCAGGCCGCGCCGCCCGCCGCGCTCAGACGACACCGGCGGTCCTGGTCATCGTGTTGTTGTCGTAGAAGGTCAACGTCACCCACGGGTGCTTCTCGGGGCCGCACCCCCAGGTAAAGATGCAGATCGCGGCCGTCCCGCGATAGTGGAATGTTGCGACACGGCTGTAACGGACACCGTAGGGATAGCCAGGGTCGTTGCCCTTCCACGTCCACGGCAATTGCGTCCACGTGGCGTCACCGCGCACATCCGAGAGGGACACGATCCCGTTCCCGTGCCGGTAGCAGACCCGGAACATCCCCTTGTAGGTGAGGACCCGGACGAGCCCCGCCTCGGTGAAGTGCTGCGTGAACGACTGGGTCTTGCAGCGGATCGTGCCGGAGAACTCGTAGAACGCCGGATCCAAGCTGAACGCGTCCACCCGTAGCTCGGCGTCCATGCTCGGCGGCGGCGATGGCGGCGGCGGCGGAGGGAACACAGGCGGCGGCGCCGGAGGGGGAGGCGGAGGAGCCGGCGGAGGCGGCGGGAGCGGCGGCGGAGGTGGCGGCGGCGGGTCGTAGCAGGCGCACATGTCGTCTGCGGCCGCTGCCGGGGCGGCGGCCGCCAGGACGACGGGGAGGCCGACGATCAGGATCGCAAGCAGGATCAGGCGTTTCATTGTGAGCTCCTTGTTGTCGAGTAAGACAACGATAGATCTCGGAAAGCCGGTTCCCGCCCCGCGTGCGTGAGAAGTCACAGAGACGGCACGCACTCGTCATTACGATTCCGCCATGTCGAGCTGGGCGCCCGACGTGGTCGCGCTCTTCACGGAGCTCGCGGCGATCCCGAGCCCGCCCGGCTCGGAGCGGCAGGTCGCCGACCGCGTCCATTCGTATCTCGAGGGCCTCGGCCTCGAGGTGACCGAGGACGACGCCGGCGCGCGGATCGGGTCGACAGCCGGAAACCTGCTCGCCCGCCTGGCGCCGACCGAACAGAACGGCGGCACCCCGATCTTCCTCTGCGCGCACCTCGACACCGTGCAGCCGACGGGGCCGCTCGAGCCCGTCGTGGATGACGGCGTCGTCCGAAATGCAGGCGGGACGATTCTCGGCGCCGACAACAAGGCGGCGGTCGCGGCCATGCTCGAGGCGGCGAGGCTGATCCTCTCCGAGAACCGTCCCCACGCGGGCATCGAGCTCCTGTTCACGCCGAAGGAGGAGGTCGGCCTGCAAGGCGCCAAGGCGTTCGACCCGCAGCGCCTCGAGGCGACCGTGGGCTTCGTCTACGACCACGCGGCGCCCGTCGGCGAGGTCATGCTCGGCGCGCCGCACGCTCGTGCACTCGACGTGACGATGCGGGGGCGCGCCGCGCACGCAGGAATGGCGCCCGAGGAAGGCCGCTCCGCGATCGCCGCCGCCGCGCGGGCCATCGCCGACTTCCGGCTCGGCCGAATCGACGACGAAACGACGGCCAGCGTCGGGTTGATCCAGGGCGGGACCGCGAAGAACATCGTCCCCGACCGCTGCACCTTCTCGATCGACGTGCGCTCGCACGACGAACGGAAGCTCTCGGACCTCGTGCAGGAGCTGCTCGAGACGATCACCTTCGCCGCCTCGCTCGAGCAGTGCGAAGCGGACACGACCGTGGACGAAAGCTATCGCGGCTACCGCTTCTCGCGCGGCGATCTCGTGGTGCGGCTCGCCGCGGAGGCGCTCACGCGGACCGGAATCGAGCCGGTGTACGGGCTCGGCGGCGGCGGCGCAGATGCGAACGTCTTCAACGAGCGCGGCCTCCCGTGCGTGAACCTCGCCAACGGGATGACCTCGATCCACACGCCGGACGAGCACATCGCCGTCGCCGACCTCGAGCGGATGGTCGAGGTCACACTGGCCCTCGCGGACGTCGCGCGCGAAGCCGATGCGGCTTAGCCTCAGGCGCGGAACGGTCACGGCCGTCACGCCCCACGAGGAGCTGCTGCACCTCTCCGTGGATGGACGGCCCGCCATCGCCTACCCGCGGCTGACGGGGCCGGTCGAGGTGGGCGACGAAGTGATCGTGAACGTCCAGGCGCGCACGCTGGGCCTCGGCTCCGGCGGCTTCGACGTGCTGTACGTGAACCTCACCCGCGGCCTCGACGCCGGCGGCGAGCCGGATGCGCACGTGATGAGCCTCCCCTATACGCCGCTCCAGACCGCCACACGCCACGTGGAGGAGGACGGCCCGCTCGTCGAGACGCTGGACGGGCTGCCGGTCGTCTGCTGCACGGTCCACAGCCAGGTCGCCCCGGTCTGCGCCGGACTCCGGCGTCGGCGGCTGCGGGTCGCCTACGTCCAGGTGGCGGGAGGCGCCCTGCCGGTGTCGCTGTCGGACGCGTTACGCGCGCTGAAGCGGGAAGGCCTGATCTCCATCGCGGTCGCCGTGGCGCCGTGCCTCGACGGCGACGAGCAGGCGGTGACGGTGGCGTCGGCGCTCGCCTGGGCCGGGGGCCAGGGGTACGACGCGGTCGTCTCGTCGGTCGGCCCGGGCATCGTCGGAACTGCGAGCCCGTTCGGCCACGGAGGCCTCGCCGCGGCCGACGTCGCGAATACGGCCCGAGCGCTCGGCGGCGAGCCGATCCTCGCGGTGCGGTATTCCGATGTCGACTCGCGGGAACGCCACCGCGGCGTCTCGCACCACACAAGGTCGGTCCTCGGGCTCTGCAGCCCGGGCGTGACGATCGCGTGGCCGCATGGCCTCGACGCCCCGGAGTGGCTGGACCCGCGCGAGGAGGTCGACGTCGAGGGTTGGCATGAGGACTGCGGGCGACTCCCGCTCTCCCACATGGGACGCGGCCTCGAGGACGACCCCTGCTTCTTCATGACCGCCTTCGCAGCCGGCCGCGTCGCCCGGGAGCGGGTCGCCTGATGGAGGAGCGCCGGCTCGGCCCGGTGGTCGGGCTCGGCACCTGGAACACGTTCGGCGGCGACGTCGAGCTCGCGACGGACGTCGTCGGCGCGGCGTTCGCTTCGGGCACCCGCGTCTTTGACAGCTCGCCGATGTACGGCCGCGCCGAGCCCTCGCTGGCGGCGGCCCTCGAGGGGAAGCGCGAGGACGCGGTCGTCGCGACGAAGATCTGGGCGCCGACGGTCGAGCAGGCGAGCGAGCAGTTCCTGCGGCAGCTCGAGTGGTTCGGGCGCGTCGAGATCGAGCAGGTGCACAACCTTGTCTCCTGGCGCGAGCACCTCCCGTGGCTCGAGGAGGCTAGGTCGGCCGGCACCGTCGACCGCATCGGCGTCACGCACTACAGCCCACTGGCGCTCGACGAGGTGGCGGAGGCGCTCAGAACCGGCCGCTTCGACACGGTGCAGCTGCCGTTGAACCCTCGCGAGCGCCTGGCCGAGCGCCGGCTCTTGCCGCTCGCCGCCGAGCTCGGAATCCCCGTGATCGTGATGCGGCCCCTCGGCGAAGGCGAGCTGCTCGAGGATCCCCCCGGGCCGGAGGAGCTCGAGCCGCTGGCGGAGTTCGAGGTGGAGACCTGGCCGCAGGCGCTCCTCAAGTGGGCGCTGTCCGACGAGCGGGTGGACGTCGTGATCCCGGCGACGCGGAACCCGCTGCACGCCGCCGAGAACGCGCGGGCCGGCGAGCCACCTTGGTTCGGGCCGGAGGAGCGGCGGCTCGTCGAGGACCTCGCGGGGTAAGGTTCCGCCGCCTTGAACATCGGCGTCGCCAAGGAGATCAAGCCGGACGAGTACCGCGTGGCGCTCACGCCGGCGGGCGCGCTCGAGCTCGTCCAGCAGGGCCATGCGGTGCTCGTCGAGAGCGGCGCGGGGGAGGGGAGCGCGTTCGCCGACGCCGAGTACGAGCGCGTCGGCGCCAGGGTCGGCACGGTCGAGGACGTCTGGGCCGACGCCGAGCTCGTGCTCAAGGTCAAGGAGCCGCTGCCGGAGGAGTTCCCGCGGCTCCGCGACGGCCAGATCCTGTTCACCTACCTCCACCTCGCCGCCACCGAGGAGCTGACCCGCGCGCTGATTGAGAGCGGCGCGACGTGCGTCGCGTACGAGACCGTCGAGACCGACGACCGGGCGCTGCCGCTGCTGGCGCCGATGAGCGAGATCGCGGGGCGGCTCGCGGCGCAGGCCGGCGCCACCTTCCTCGAGAAGCCGCTCGGGGGGCAGGGGCTCCTGCTCGGCGGCGTCCCGGGAGTCTCGCCCGGCTCGGTGGTCGTAATCGGCGGCGGCATGGTCGGCTACAACAGCGCCGTGATCGCCCTCGGGCTCGGCGCGAAGGTGACGATCCTCGAGCGTTCGATCGACCGGATGCGACATCTGGAGGAGGTGCTCGGGGCGCGGGTGACGCTACTGATGTCCTCAAGCCTCCAGATCCAGGAGTCCGTAGCGCAGGCCGACGTGGTGATCGGCGCCGTGCTGATCCCCGGCGCGCTGGCGCCGAAGCTGATCACGCGCGAGATGGTCGCCGGGATGAAGGAGGGATCGGTGATCGCCGACGTGGCGATCGACCAGGGCGGCTGCGTCGAGACCTCACACCCGACGACGCACTCCGAGCCGGTCTTCGTCGTCG
>DATDKA010000011.1:0-5253 GCA_036520235.1 Gaiellaceae bacterium | reverse complement strand
CGCTTCACGCGCCTGAAGCGGCTGCGGCTCCTGCTCGAGCGCGGCGACCTCGACCCGACCCTCCGGTGGAGGCGCGCGGCATGATCTTCGAGGAGACGAAGCTCCCCGGCGCGTTCGTGATCGACCTCGAGCGGCGCGAGGACGAACGCGGCTTCTTCGCCCGGACGTTCTGCGCGAACGAGTTCGCGGATCACGGCCTGAACGCGCGCCTCGTGCAGGCGAACACGTCGTGGAACCCGCGCAAGGGAACCCTGCGGGGCATGCACTTCCAGAAAGCGCCGCACGCGGAGGTCAAGGTCGTTCGCGCCACGCGCGGCGCGATCCACGACGTGATCATCGACCTCCGGCCCGACTCGCCGGCCTACAAGCAGTGGATCGGCGTCGACCTCACGCAGGAGAACCGCCGCGCGCTTTACGTCCCGGAGGGGTTCGCGCACGGCTTCCAGACGCTCGAGCCGGACACCGAGGTGCACTACCTGGTGACCGAGTTCTACACGCCCGAGGCCGAAGGGGGCTTCCGCTGGGACGACCCCGCCTTCGGGATCGAGTGGCCCGATCCCGCGAACGCCTTCGTGTCCCCGAAGGACGCGGCCTGGCCCGACTTCGACGGCTGATGCAGATCGTCGACACCGCACTCGAGCGCCGCCGGCGCGAGGGGAGGCCGATCAGGGTCGCCATGGTCGGCGCCGGGTTCATGGGGCGCGGGATCGCGCTCCAGATCCTCAGCTCGGTGCCCGGGATGCGGCTCGTCGCGATCGCGAACCGGACGCTCGACAAGGCCCACCAGGCCTTTCGGGAGGCGGGCGCGGACGATGTCGTCGAGGTCTCGACGCCTGATGAGCTCGAGGCGGCGATCGCCGCCGACCGTTACGCAGTCACGGACGATCCTCTGCTCCTGGCCCGCCAGCCCGGCATCGACGCGCTGATCGAGGTGACCGGCTCGATCGAGAACGGCGCCCGCGCCGTCTCGACCGCGATCGACCACGGCAAGCACGTGATCCTGATGAACGCCGAGCTCGATGGAACGGTCGGGCCGATCCTCCGCGAGAAGGCCGAGGCGGCCGGCGTCGTCTACACGAACGCCGACGGCGACCAGCCCGGCGTCCAGCTCAACCTGTACCGCTTCGTCCGTTCGATCGGCGTGACGCCCGTCCTGTGTGGGAACATCAAGGGCCTCCACGACCCCTATCGCAACCCGACGACGCAGGAGGGGTTCGCAAAGCAGTGGGGCCAGAACCCGCGCATGGTGACGTCGTTCGCGGACGGGACGAAGATCTCGTACGAGCAGGCGATCGTCGCGAACGCGACGGGGATGCGAGTCGCGAAGCGCGGCATGCACGGCCCGACGGTGGAGACGGGAACGCACATCGACGTCACGCGCGACCTCTTCGACGTGGAGGAGTTGACGGGCGGGCCCGGCATCGTCGATTACGTCGTCGGCGCGGTCCCGAGCCCAGGGGTCTTCGTGCTGGGGACGCACGACCACCCGACGCAACAGCACTACCTCAACCTCTACAAGATGGGCGAGGGCCCGCTCTACTGCTTCTACACGCCGTGGCACCTGTGCCACTTCGAGGTGCCGATCACCGTCGCCCGCGCCGTGGACTTCCAGGACGCGGCGATCAGGCCGCTGGGCGGGCCGCTCGTCGAGGTCGTCGCCGCGGCGAAGGTCGACCTCGAGGCCGGCACCGAGCTCGACTCGCTCGGCGGCTACCACCTCTACGGGCTGGCGGAGAACGTCGAGACCGCACGCAGCGAGAACCTGATCCCGCTCGGACTCGCTCCCGGCTCGACCCTCGCCCGCGACGTCCCGAAGGACCAGGTGCTCACGTACGACGAGGTCGGGATCCCGGAGGGCAGGGTCGTGGACGAGCTACGACGCGAGCAGGACGCTCGTTTTTCCTAGGGCCAAACTCTCCACGGCGCCTCGCCGGAGGCCCACAGCTCTTCGAGCACGGCGCGGTCGCGCAGCGTGTCCATCGGATGCCAGAAGCCACGGTGGCGGTACGCGCTCAACTTGCCGTCCTTCGCCAGCCGGCCGAGCGGCTCGTGCTCCCAGGTCACGTGGTCGCCGCCGACGTAGTCGACCGCCTCCGAATCGACGACGAAGAAGCCGCCGTTGATCCAGCCGCCGTCGCCCTCGGGCTTCTCGGTGTACTCGACGACGCGGTCGTCCTCGCCGAGGTGCACGGCGCCGAACCGCCCGGGCGGCTGCACCGCGGTCATCGTCACCAACCCGCCGCTCCCCTCGTGGAACGCGAGCTGCCGCGTGAGGTCGACGTCGGCGACGCAGTCGCCGTAGGCGAGGCAGAACCGGTCGCCGGTGAGGAAGTCGCGGAGGCGGAGGAGCCTGCCGCCGGTCATCGTCTGCTCGCCGGTGTCGACGATCGTGATCCGCCACGGCTCGGCGCCGTTCTGGTGGGTCGTCATGGTGCCGCGCTCGAGGTCGAAGGTGACGTTCGAGGCATGCAGGGAGTAGTTCGCGAAGTACTCCTTGATCAGGTAGCCCTTGTACCCCGCGGCGATCACGAAGTCGCGAATGCCGTGCGCGTCGTAGATCTTCATGATGTGCCAGATGATCGGCTTGCCCCCGATCTCGACCATCGGTTTCGGGCGCACGGCGCTCTCCTCGCTGATGCGAGTCCCGAAGCCGCCGGCGAGGATGACCACTTGCACGCGCTAGCGCGGCATTCCCGCTAGCCGCGCGTCAGCAAACTCCAGCTCCGCGACCTCGAGAGATAGGCGAAGAGCGAGAGCGGAGCGGTCTTGCGGGTCACGACGAGGATGGCCGTGGCCTGTTGCGACGTGCCGCCGAGGGAGCCGCGGAACGTGAGCTTGTAGGTGCCGGCGCGAACGGTGCTTCCGGTCTGAACGAGCACCGCGGCCGGCGAGGAGGGGCCGAGGGAGCCGCTGACGGTAGCCGTCGCGCCGCGCGGGAGCCCAGAGACGCCCACATTCACGGGCCCGGGCAAACCGCTGCCGGCGACCGTCAGCAGGAAGTCGACACGCCCGCCGCGTCCGATTGTTGCCCGTTGCGGTGCGACCGTGAGCGTGAAGACGGGAAGCGGGACGCTGGATCCGCCAACCGGTGCGGGCGGAGGCGGGGGCGGCGGTGGGGGCGGGGTCGGGAGGACGACTGTCGTATCGAGCAGGCTCGTCAGCGCGGCCCAGGCGGGCTTCGTGCTGCCATCGGCGCGGCGGAGGCCGAAGTTGCCCTCGCGGTCGCCGGCGGTTCCGTTCGACTTGTCCCACGAGTACACGAAGACGCGCTCGACGTAGCTGCCCCACTGGCCGAGCGCCCGCTCGACGGCGCCGCGGACGTAGGTCGCCTGCGTCGCCTCGGTGACGGCGTCGTCCACGCCTGGCGCGGTACTCCAGCCAACCTCCGTGACCCAAATCGGGTGGTTCGGGTCGGTCTGGTGGACGAGCTCGAGCCGGCGGAAATCCCAGCGTGGATCCGGGCGGTCGTCGTACGGGCCGAGGTTGCGTGGGTACGGATACGGGTGGACGCTGAGCGCGTCGACCAGCGACTTCAGCGCGGGCTCGGCGGCCAGGACGTTCTTCAGCCAGTCGACGATCTTCCCGTCGGTCCGAGCCTGCAGGACGTCGCCGGCCATCAGCACCTTGACGCCCGGGTTCGCGGCCTTGACCGCCTCCGCCGCTGCCCTGGTCAGCCGCGCGTAGGCAGCCGGGTCCGGGTTCGGCTTCCAGTCCCAGTAGCCCCACGGCTCGTTCCAGACCTCGACCGCGGTCAGAGGCTGGGGCGCGAGCTCCGGATGGGCGCTCCAGAAGGCGCCGCCCGGCCCGTAGCGGCGAACCACGGCGGATGCGTAGTTGGCGTAGTCGGCGGGATCGCGGGGCGGGTACGTCGCCGCGCCGTTCGGGCCCGACGAGGCCCACCTGGCCGAGTAGTCGAGGATCGCGAGCACCTTCATCCTCGTCCTCGAGGACGAGGTCATCAGCTTGTCGGGCCAGGACCAGTTGAAGCTGCCCTTCGTCGGCTCGATCGTGTCCCAGAGAAAGTCCTCGCGCGTCCAGTCGACGCCTCCGGCGCGCAGGCGCGTCATCTCGGACTGCTGGTCGGCGTACCAGATCAGGTGGCCGGCGACGCCGACGCGGCCCGACCAGGCGCCGCTGTCCGCGCCGACGGAGGACGTCGCTGCGAGCCCCAGCATCGCTCCAAGTGCGACGAGAACGGCTGTGCGGCGAAGACCCCTCGGCACGCACCTTCCATCGGAAGGGCTCCCGCGTGGCTAGTGGCTCCTTCGAGTGTCCCTCGAACGAGGGACGGCGTCAGGTCTTCTCTCGTACCTGCGGGAAGAGGATCGTGTCGCGTACCGAATCCGCCCCGGTCAGCACCATCGCCAGGCGGTCGATCCCGAGCCCGAGCCCGCCGGTCGGCGGCATCCCATAGGCGAGCGCCTCGACGTAGTCCGGGTCGCCGGGCTCCCCTCCTGCCTGCTCGGCCTGTTGCGCGAATCGCGCCGCCTGCTCGTCGGAGTCGTTGATCTCCGTGAAGGCGTTTCCGAGCTCCATCCCGCCGACGAAGTACTCGAATCGCTCCACGATCGAGGGGTCGTCGTCGGTCGAACGCGCGAAAGGTGAGAGCTCGGCCGGGTAGTCGTGCAGGATCGTCGGGTCGACAAGCTTCGGCTCCACGAACGAGCTGAGGGCGTGGTCGACGAGCTGCGCCCAGCTCTCGTCGGCGGTCGTGTCGACCTCACGCGCGGTCAGGCGCTCCCGGAGCTCCTCCGCGTCGCGCGTCCAGAGCCCCTCCTCCTCGAGGGCCTCGATCAGCTTCAGCCGCCGCCAAGGCGGCGCGAGGTCGACGTCGTGACCGCGGAAGGTGACCTTCGTCGTACCGAGGACATCCTCGGCGACGCCGGCGACCAGCTGCTCGATCCGCTCCATCGTGTCGCGGTAGTCGGCGTACGCCTCGTACCACTCGACCATCGTGAACTCCGGCGCGTGCTTGTAGGAGACGCTCTCGTTCCGGAAGTCCTTGCCGACCTCGTAGACCCGGTCGAGGCCGCCGACGATCAGGCGCTTGAGGTAGAGCTCGGTCGCGATGCGGAGGTAGAGATCGGTGTCGAGCTCGTTCGAGCGCGTCACGAACGGCTCGGCGAAGGCGCCGCCGTAGCGCGGCTGGAGCACCGGCGTCTCGACCTCCACGAACCCCCACCCGTCGAGCCGCCGCCGGATCGCGGTGAGCATGCGCGAGCGGGTCAGGACGTCGGCGCGCGAGTCCTCGTT
>DATDKA010000010.1:0-3188 GCA_036520235.1 Gaiellaceae bacterium | reverse complement strand
TGATGCACGTGAAGGCGTTCGGCGTGATGACGCGCCATCCGGTGAAGCGGGAGCAGCTGCCGCCAGACAGTCGCGACGAGGCACCGGTCGACGGCCGGGGGCGGGTCGACCGCCCGCCGCGCGAGTTCCGCGCGGAGGTCTTCCGCCAGTTCCGCGCCGCGCTCAACCCCTTGCGGCAGGCGGAAAAGCTCGGCGGGATCCTGTTTCAGTTTCCGCCGTACGTCGTCTACAAGCCCGCGTCGCTCGACTACCTGACCTGGACCCGGGAGCAGATGGCCGACGACGACATGCTCGTCGAGTTCCGCCACACGAGCTGGTACGAGGAGGACGTCCGGAGCGAGGTGCTCTCGTATCTCGAGGAGCACGACATGTCGCTCGTCGTCGTCGACGCGCCGAAGGTCGAAGCCAAGAACGTCCCGCCCACGCTGCTCGCCCTCCCCTCTCCGACGCTCTACGTCCGTTTCCACGGACGCAACGCCGGTACCTGGAACGTGCGTGGCCGGAGCGCCGCCGAGCGCTTCGACTACCTCTACTCGGACGACGAGCTGCGCGAGTGGGTCGGGCCGCTGCGCGAGCTCTCCGAGCAGGCCGAGAACGCCTACGTCCTCTTCAACAACAACAACCGGAGCCCCGGCGGCGACGGCGGCTGGGTCTCGCAGGCGGCGACGAATGCGCAGTCGCTCCGGCAGCTGCTGAAGGAAGCCCAGGTTCCCGTGTCCTAGGTGGTCGACGAGCGGCTCACGTTTGCGCTCCAGCAGCAGCTGCTCGAGTGGCGCGCCGAGCTCGCCACCGGCGCGGAGCGGGTTGGCTGGAAGATCGGTCGTGGAACCGAGGCGGAGCCGTGGGGGCCGGTCGTCGGTCACCTCACGTCCGCGACGCGGCTCGATCCCGGCGGTTCCTTCGATGCCGCCGCCACGACCGATCTGCGGGTCGACGCCGAGCTCGCGGTCGAGGTCGGCCCTGACGGCGAGGCGCGCGGCTTCGCGGCCGCGCTCGAGCTGGTCGACCTCGACCGCCCGGCGGACGAGGTCGAGTCAGTCGTCGCGTCGAACGTCTTCCACCGGGCGTTCGTGCTCAGCGCGTCACTGCCGCACCTCCCCACCCCGCTTCGGGCTCGTGTGCTGGTGAACGGCGAGGCTCGCGCGGAGGGCGCGGCCGCCTACGACCCGGCGTTGCTGGAGCGGGTGGCGGAGCTCCTCGAGGCGGCAGGCGAGCGTCTGGAGCCCGGCGACCGAGTGATCACCGGAGCGGTCGTCCAGTTGCCCGTCGCCACAGGGGACGAAGTCGAGGTCGAGCTCGGGGGCCTGGGCCGGCTCGGCGTGACGATTACCTGACGGCGGCGAGAAACTCGCGCAGCAGCTCGTTGAAGCGGTCCGACTGCTCGAGGTTCGGGAAATGGCCCGTGCCCTCGAAGACTTCGAGGCGACCTTTTCGCGCGCTCGATGCAATTCGCTCCGCCTCCTCGAGCGACAGGAACGGGTCGCTCTCGCCGGCGACCACCCACAGCGGCCCGTCGAAGCTGGCTGCGACGTCGCTCGAGTCACGCCGGTCGCGCAGCGCGGTCACCGCTCGCACCACCTCGTCGACGGTCCGCTCCGGCGGCGGCAGCGCGGGAGCATTCGGCGCCCAGGCCTCGAGGCCCTCCTGCTCGAGCGTCTGGATCGCCTCGTTCCGCGCCGCCTTGCGCTCCGGCGGGTCGTCGGCGGCTCGTGAGCCGACGAGCATGACACCGCGGATCCGCTCCGGCGCTGCGCGCGCCATCGCCAGCCCGACGTAGCCGCCGATCGAAGCGCCGACTACGGCGATCTCGCCCTCGTAGCGGTCGAGCAGCTTCACCGCCCAGTCGTCGATCGAGGCGCCGCCCAAGTCATAGAGGTTCGGCGTCTCGACGTCCTCATCGGCGAGCGCATCCAGCTGCGGCGCCCACATCCGTTCGTCGAGCGGCATCGCGTGGACGAGAACGAGCTTCATCCGTGGTCCACCACGACCGCGCCCGGGAGGTTGCGGGCGTCCTCCAGCCGGTAGTGCGTCCCCTCGAGGCCGATCACCTCGGCGATCCGGCGGATCAGCTCATCCGCCGGGGGAAGGTCGTCTGGCGAGCCTGCGCTGAGAGCGGCCGCCCGGACTGCGGCGGCGCTTGTCCCTGTCAGCCGGGCTACGACCGTCGGGTTCGCCCGCAGCGCGATCGCGTCGCCCGGCGGCAGCGGCTCGCGGTACCCGGGCACCGAGTCGTACTCGTCCATCACCCGGCCGCGCTCCAAGGCCGTGTAGTGGACGACGGGGCCCTCCACCCCGATCGCGAAGGTGACGAGGCCCGTCGACGCCGACAGCTCCTGTCCGAGCCGCCGCAGGTGCTTCGCATCGCCTTCGGCCATCCGGTCGTACACCGCGATCCAGCCGTTGCGCGGCGGGACGACGACCGAGACCGGCGATGGGAAGACGCGCGGGACGATCCGCCGCACCACGCCGACGACCTCGTCCTGGTTGTCGGTCTGGAGGTGGATCGACCCGAACGCCTCCAGCTGGGGCCCCTTGCCGCCTTCCTCGCGGGAGGCAGCCGCAAGCGCCCGCAGCAGGGCTAGGGCCACGCCCTCGCGGGCATCCGCCAGCTCGAGCGTCACGCCGTCGCCCGTGGCCCGCCCGGTTCCGAGCACCGAGCCGTTCTCCTCGACCACGAACGCATGGCCCTCGCGACGGACGTTCATGCGGGCAGCCTCGAGCCGGTGAGGAGGTAGTGCGCGCTCAGGTTCTGGAAGGGATCGAAGCGGTCGCCGATCTCGCGGACCTCCGAAATGGTCAGGGGACGGCCGTCACCATAGAAGCCTTCGACCACCTTGCGCAGGGCGAGGTCGCCGGCCGGCCAGGCCCGCGGCCGCGCCAGGTGGCGGGCGAGGAACCAGTCCGCCGTCCACTCGCCGATCCCCGGGAGCTGAATCAGCGCCGCTTTCACCTCCTCGTCCGGGAGCGAAGCGAGGGCAGAGAAGTCGAGGTCGGCGCGCGCGAGCGCGAGGATGTAGTCGGCCTTCCGGCGGGAGAAGCCGACCGCAGTGAGGTCTTCCTGGGCGAGGGAGGCGACGCGGTCTCGGGTCGGGAACGCATACGCGAGCTCGAGGCGCACGCCGAAGCGCTCCACGAACCGGCTGCGCACGGCAGAGGCGGCGCGGAGCGAGATCTGCTGCGCCGAGATC
>DATDKA010000009.1:0-9326 GCA_036520235.1 Gaiellaceae bacterium | reverse complement strand
TACAACCTGGCGCGCGAATTTCGCGCCGCCGGGCTGAGGGCCGAGGCGGTCAGCGGGCGCACGCCGCCCGTCAGGCTCGCCGAGATCCTCGCCGCCTACGAGCGCGCCGAGATCGACATCCTGATCAACGCGATGCTGCTCGCCGAGGGCTGGAACTCGCCCCGCGCGACCGTCTGTATGCATCTCGCGCCGACGGCGAGCCGCCGCGTCTACCAGCAGCGGATCGGCCGGATCATGCGCCTCCACCCGCGGAAGGAGGCCGGGATCGTGGTCGACTTCGTTCCAAAGGGCGCGACGCACAACGAGCGCGTGGTCTCGCTGCACAGCCTCCTCGACGCAGATTTCTACCGCGAAGGCGCCCGCGTCACACCAGCCCCGAGACGCCGCGCGCAGCGCCGCGCCCGGCGGAAGCTTTCGCCGGCGCCATGGCTCGTGCCGGTGACGCCCGACGTGCGCCGCCGTCTGTCCGTGATCGGGCGCGAGTGGCAGCGGGTCGACCCGAAGTACCTCGACGAGGAGGAGCAGCGGTTTTGGGCCTCGATCGCGGGCCGCCAGGTGCGGTTCGAGGAGCGGGTGGAGTTCGCGAAGAAGCTCACCGAGGGCCGGACGAGCCGCGGCACGCTCGAGCAGTTCCTCTTCACGTGCGCCGCCGAGAATCCGAACCGGCGACTCCGAATGACGGCGCTCGCCGACCGAGTCGGCATGGGGGTCGACCGCGCCAGCTTCGACGACCTCGTCACGCTCGTCACCCAGGCGCCGACCTGGGAGAAGGACCGGGCGCAGGGCGTGCGGATCCTGCTGCGCGGCCTCGCCGAGGGCAAGGCAGACGCTCCCGAGCAGATCCTGTGGCGCTGGACGTGGCGGCTCGCTCGCGCCACGCGGAAGATCCAGGACCGCCGCGCGAGCGCGGAGTACCCGGAGGCGAAGCGGCTGCTCGGTGCGCTCGCGAACTCGCGGGGCCACCGGCACGAGGACAACGCGCAAAAGCTCGTCCAGACCGCGAAGGAGCTGCCGATCGAGGTCGGCGCCGCGCTCCTCGCCTCCGCGGAGGGCTACACGCCCCGCGCCACGCGGCTGATCGAAGCTGCGCGCGAGGAGCTCGGCACGGTCGAAGAGGTCTCCGCAGCGCTGGCCGAGAATCTGCCGCAGCCGAAGCTCCAGTCGCGCTCGCGCCGCCGCCGGCGCCGGAAGAAGCGCGGCAAGGGCCAGCAGGCGCAGGGCCAGCAGCAACAGAACGGCGCCGGGCCGGCCGAGCAAGCCCAGGAGCAGCCGGCCGCAGAGCCCAAGGCCGCGACGGGCTAGGCGCTAGCTACTGCTCGGTGGCCGCGTCGGGCGGGCCGTTCTCGCGGTCCCGCTCGCGGAGGAAGCGCGTGAGCTCGGCGGCGAGTGCCTCACCCGACGGCAGGTCCGCCTCGTCGATCTCGTCGGCGCGCTCCTCGAGGTCCTCGACGTACGCCTGCGTGTCCGCATCGCTCGCGACGGCGCGGCTGACCTGCTCCACGTAGCCCTCCGAGGCCTCCCGCAACTCGCCGACGTCGATGTCGGAGTCGAGCAGTGACCCCAGCCGCTCGCAGAGGGCGAGCGCGGCGCGCGGGCTCGGGGTCAGCGAGACATAGTGGGGCACGGCGGCCCAAAGGCTCACCGACGGCAAGTCCTCACGGCGGCAGAAGTCGTGGAGGACGCCGACGATGCCGGTCGGCCCCTCGTACCGCGACGCTTGAAGCCCGAGCCGCTGGACGAGCTCCGGATCGGTCGCGCTCCCGGTCACCGGCGTCTCACGGGTGTGCGGCACGTCGGCCAGTAAAGAGCCGAGCGTGACGACGAGCTCGACGCCGAGCTGCTGCGCGAAGTCGACGATCAGCCCCGTGAAGGTCTGCCAGCGGAGGTTTGGCTCGACGCCGAGCAGCAGCACGACATCGCGGTCGTAGCCCTCCGGCCGCGCGGCGTAGAACGCCGTCTCGGGCCAGTCGATCTGCCGCGTCAGGCCGTCCACGAGCTTGACGTGCGGCCGCGTCGCCTGGAAGTCGAAGAAGTCCTCCGGCTCGATCTCGGCGATCCGGTCCGCATCCCACAGCCGGGCCAGATAGCTCGCGGCGAGAGAGGCCCCTTGGCCGCCGTCGTTCCACCCCCGGAAGGCGGTGATCATGATCGGACGCTCGAGGTCCCGCTGGTCGTGAACGTGCAGCTCGTCGGCCATTTCGCGGAGCTTAGCCTTGCCGAGGCGTGATCCAGGCCGGAGGGCGCCACAGCAGCGTCACCAATGCCACCGTGAGTGCCCACACGGCGGCCGCGAGCGCCACGTGCACGGCGACGATCCCCCACGGCAGCTCGAGGCGGTACTGGATCTCCCCGACCACCATCTGCGCGAGCAGCACGCCGAGTAGCAGGAGCGCCGCCCGCCAGAGCCCGGGCGCGCTCTGCCGCCGCTGGGCCAGGTAGCCGAGGACGAACAGGAAGAAGGCACCGAAGACCGCCGTCACCCGGACGTGGACGTAGACGGCGTCGGGCAGGTGGCCGAGCCGGTCGACCACGTCAGGGTCGCCCGAGTGCGGCCCGGCCGCCGTCGAGAACGTGCCGGAGAGGACGAGCCCGAGGCAGGCGGTCAGCAGCACGACGCCCGCCCAGCGCAGCTCCTTCGGGAACTCCAGCGGCGCGGCACCACGCTCCTCCCGATACGCCTCGAGGGCGATCACGACCGCGCCGCCGAGCGCGAGGAGCGCGACCAGGAAGTGGACGATCACCATCTCCGGCGGGAGGTCGTAACGGATCGTCGCCAGGCCCAGCGGCGCCTCGGCGAGAGTGAACAGAGCGACGGCCACCGCAAGCTTGAACACCCAGTCGCGGCGCCGGCGCGCGAACCAGGCGGTGAGTATCGAAAGCGTGATCGGGAAGATTCCGACGACGCGGTTCCCGAACTCGACGAAGGCGTGGTAGTCGGCGGCAGGGAAGAACGCCCCCTCCTCACAGCCCGGCCAGCCCTCGCAGCCGAGCCCCGAGCCTGTCAGGCGCACCAGCGAGCCCGTGATCACGATCACGTAGAGCGCGACCGCGGAGGCCGTCGCCAGCCACCGGAAGCGCTGCTGGGTCAGGCGCCCTCCGCCCGCCGCAGGAAGTCCGTCAGGACCCCGCGGAAGTGCTCGGCCTCCTCGGCATAGGCGGAGTGGGAGCTCTCCTCGAAGATGACCTGCTCGGCTCGGGGGATACCGCGCGCGGCCTCCGCAGCGAGCTTCGGGGTGCACTCGTCGTAGCGACCCGAGGTGACGAGCGTCGGGACGTTGATCTCCGACAGGCGGCCTCGGACGTCCCAGTCACGGAGGAGGCCGTTCGCGTTCCACTCGCTCTCTCCCCAGATCGCCTGGTAGACCTGGTCGTTCTTCTCCTTGCGGCCGCGGACGACGAAGTCCGGCGGCGGGTCGAGCCGGCAGATGTGGCGGCGCCAGAACTCGTCCAGCGCAGCGATGTGGTCGGGATGCGTGGAGGGGAGCTCGTCCAGCGCCCGCCGCAGCTCCTCCGGCAGCTCGTCCTTGAGCCGCCCGGCCTCGGCCGTCCACGTCTCGGAGGCGGTCGGGGGCGAGTTCAGCGTCAGGCTGACGACACCGAACGGCTTCGTGAGCATGTACTCGATCGCGAGCATCGAGCCCCACGAGGTTCCGAGCAGGTGGACGCGATCGAGGCCGAGGGCGTCGCGTACCGCCTGGACCTCCGAGCGGAAGAGCTCGACCGTCCACAACTCCGGATCGTCCGGGCGGTCGGAGTTGCCGCAGCCGAGCTGGTCGTAGACGACGACCCGGCGACCCTCCTCGCCGAGCCGTTCGAGCGGCGTGAAGTACCAGTGCGTCGAGCCGGGGCCGCCGTGCAGGCAGAGGAGCGCAACGCCGTCCTCGGGACCGACGTCGCGATACCACGTCTCGAAGCCGCGGAACGGGATCCGACCCTCGACCGCTCTCACAGCCTCAGCGGCTCCAGGATTGCGGGGTAGCCGTCCGCGGCGGCGTAGGGGGTCGGCCGGGAGCCGAGGAAGAGCGGGCGGTCGGCGGCGTTCAGGAGCAGCGGCATCAAGTCCGGGCCTCGGAGGTGCCCGAGGATTCCATGCGAGCAGTCGAGCTCGCCGAAGGAGGTGACGTCGTCGGGCCGGACGCCGGGGCCGGCGACGATGAGCGGGACGGGGTCGCCGGAGTGGATCACGTCCGGATAGGTCGGGGTCGCGTGATCGCCGGTGACGCAGACGACCGCTCTGTCGGTCGGCAGCGCCCCGAGCTCCGTGTCCAGCACCTCGATCGTGCGCTGCTTCACCGCCGGATCCTTCGTGTGGCCGGCCTGGTCTGTGGCCTTCAGGTGCGAGAAGACGAACGTGTCGCCGGCGTCGAGCCGCTCGCCGATCAGCTCGAGGCGGCTGCGGAGGTCCGCCGCCGGATCGTCTGTTTCGGCTGCGTGAACGGGCGTCAGGCCGACGGCTCGCGCGAGACCGTGGAGGAACCGCGAGTCGGCGATAAACGAGCCGCTCAGCCCGTGCCGCTCGGCAAAGGTGGGCGCAGCGCGGCGCCGACCCCACCACTTCAGCGTGATCACGTTGAACCGCTCGCCGCGGAGGCGGTCGATCACCTCGCGCGTCCAGGTTTCTGCCGCGCGGGCCGTGCGCTCGGCGTCCGGGTGCGCTGGCTGAGGCCGGAGCACCGGATGGCGGTCGCGAAAGAAAGCGTCGGAGTCGGTGATGCGGTCGTCGGCGCCGCCCGAGACCCGCACGACCGCCTCGCCGCGGCGGAGGTGGGCGAGCCGGAAGCGCAGGCCGTCGACGTCGATCTCCGCGCAGCGCTCGATGAGCGCGGCCGCCTCCTCCTCGTCTTCGCCGTACCTCGGCCGGCCGGTCAGCCAGAGCTCGCCGTCGCGCAACTCGGCCGGGCGGAGCGCCGCGAAGGCGAGCACCTCCTCCAGCTCGACCTCCTGTCCACCGCCAAGGGCCTCGAACACCGCGCGGTTCGGGAACTCCTCCGGGAGGTAGCCCAACATCGACCAATGGGCGACCTCGCTGGACGGCGCGCGCCCCGGTCCCACGGCGTACAGGACGCCGTTCGAGCCGCGGCCGGCCAGCGCGTCGAGGTTCGGCGTCGAGGCGACCTCGTTGGCGGTGCGCCCACCAAGGCTTTCGTGGGCTCGGTCGGCGAGCCCGTCCAGCAGGACCACAACGATCGGCTGCACGCGCGGAACGCTAGACCGGAACGCGCTCGAGCTCGCGGATCACCCGCGCGACCCCCGGCGGCACGAGCGACTCCCAGTCGCCGCCCTCGCGCAGGGCCAGCCGCACGTCGGCGCCGGAGATCTCCTTCTCGGCGCCCTCGTCCAGGATGACCACCTCGTACCCAGCCTCCTGCAGCCGCTCGAGCTTCGTCCCGCCCCAGGCGGAGAAGAGCCGCAGGTACTGGGTCACGCCGTCAGGCACGTAGGCCGGCCACAGTTCGGGCTCGTTCACCGGGAAAGGGATCACGTGCACCTGGGAGAGGTCGAGCCCGAGATCCGCCGCGGCCGCTTTCACCATCAGCAGCCGGTCGGTGTAAGACCACGGGTTCGACTCGGGGAGATGCCGGAGGGGGTCGCTCTCCTCCGGCTTGATCCGGGTCGGGTCGGGGTTCGTGATCCCGACGAAGACCTCGTCGGATCGCGCAGCCGCGCCGCGCAGGTACTCAAAGTGGCCGTTGTGAAAGGGCTGAAATCGCCCGTGCACCATGCCGAGGCTCACTGCGCGACGACCCCGGAGCCCTCCTCCACGCTGCCGATCCGCCGGGCGAACAGCCGCCGCGCCGAGAACTCCGCCTCGAGGGCGGGGGCGCGGTCGGACGGGATCGAGATCAACAGCCCGCCGGCGGTCTGCGGATCGAATGCCAGCGCCTCGAGCGCTTCCGGGATTCCGTTCAGCTCGACGTGCGGGCCCGCGAACTCGCGGTTCCTCGGGTCACCGCTCGTACGGACGCCCTTCCGCGCGAGGTCGAGGGCGCCGTCGATCGCCGGGAACCGCTCCGACTCGAGCCGGATCCGCACACCGCTCCGGTCCGCCATCTCGTAGGCGTGGCCGAAGAGGCCGAAGCCCGTGACGTCGGTGACGGCATTCGGGTCGAGGGGACGCAACACCTCGGCGGCGTCCTTGTTCAAGGTCCGCATCCAGCCGACCGCCCGCTCCAGCTGCTGGGTGCCGGCGTCGCCGCCCTTGTACCCGCTCATGATCAGGCCGGTTCCAAGGGGCTTCGTGACGAAGAGGATGTCGCCGGCCCGGGCGCCGTTTTTCGGCCAGATCCCGTCGGGATGCGCGGTGCCGATCACCGCCAGGCCGTACTTCGGCTCCTCGTCACGGATCGTGTGACCGCCGGCGAGGAGCCCGCCGGCCTGGCGGACCTGCGCGTCGGCCGCGGCGAAGATCGAGCCGAGCGTCTCGGTCGGCAGCGACTCCGGAAAGGCCGCGATCGAGAGCGCGAGGATCGGCGAGCCGCCCATCGCGAAGACGTCGTTGAGCGCGTTCGTGGCTGCGATCGCACCGTAGTCGCCCGGGTCGTCGACGACGGGCGGGAAGAAGTCGAGCGTGAAGATCAGGGCCCGCTCGTCGTCGAGCCGGTAGACCGCGGCGTCGTCCGCGGGTGCGAGCCCGACGAGCAGGTCCTCCGAGTCGACCGGGACAAAGCCGCGCACGAGCTCCTCGAGCCGGGCAGCCGAGTACTTCGCCGCGCAGCCGCCGCAGGACGCGAGGTCGGTGAGCTTGATCGTTGAGGAACCGAGTTCGATGGCTGGGCCTCCGTTGGGCGCGAATGGTGCCTATGGCCTTCTGAAACCGCAACGCGGGCCCGTCTCCGCCCATTCCCGCCTTCGCAGAAAAAAATCCGGACAACGTACGAGGACGTCGCCCGGATTTCAGGGGAGAGGAGGAGCTTTCGAAGGCTGCATTCGACTTGCGGCCCTCCTCTCCTACAAAGACCCGGGAGTGCGCAGAATCTTCCAGTAGCCGCCCGAGCGGGCCGAGCTGCTGAATGCGTAGCGCCAATGGCAGCGGGGCTACCGGTCCGCACGTAAGAGGAACCGCAGGACTTTCCCGCGCCTCCTGTGAACCGAGCCGGCTCCCCCCAGAACCGTTTTCCTCGTTCGCGCGTCTCCCTGGTGAACTGACGCCTTCCGCAAGACCAGACCCCCCGCGGCGGCGTCACTGCCGCGCCGTCGGCAGCTTCGTGCTACCGCCTGGGCTAGTGGCGTCCGAACCAGCGGAAGCAGTCGTCGAAGAAGCCACCACCACTCACGGCGGTAGCGACGGCAAGGGCGATGAGAACGACGAACTTGATGCGAGTCAAGGTGTGCAGGTGCAGATACAGAGCAATCACCTCCTTCCCTTAGAACCTGAAGTCCTGGAGCGCTTCAGCAGCGCGCCGGTAGAGCTGCGCGGCAACCTGGTCTTGACCGCGCCGCGCCGCCAGATCGCCCTTGGCGACCCACGCAGACGCGCGATGGCTGATGGAGGAAAGCTGGTCGAAGTTCCGCTCGGCGGCCTCGAAGGCCTCCTCGGCCTCCTCGAGCCGGCCCTGCTCGAGCAGTGAGCGGCCGAGCACGAGCTGTGCGTTGCCGATCTCGTCGATCACGTCGACCCGATCGCCGAGGAGCTTCAAAGCCTGGCGAGCCTGCTCCTCGGCCGGCTCGACCTGACCGGTGCGCAGGTGGACCTGCGCCAACGAGGAGACGGCGCGGGCGGCATCCGCTTCGCTGCCGTACTCGAGCAGGACCTTGAACGATTCGTTCAACTGCTCGATCGCTTCCTCGGGCTTGCCAAGGAGGAAGCTGATCCCCCCGAGGTTGTTCAAGACCTTGCCCACGGTCGCGCGGTCGGCGACCTCTTCAAATTGGGCCTTGGCCTGCTCGGCGTACTTCCGGGCGAGGATCCACTGGCCCTGCCGCTCGGCGACGAGCGACGCGTGGAAATAGACACGCGCGACGGCGCGGGGATCGTCGAGCGCCTCCGAGAGCTCCAGTGCGCGCTCGAGGTCCTCGCGGGCGGCCTCGTAGTCCCGCTGGCGCCGGTAGCAGCGCGAGCGGAGCCGGAGGATCTCGGCACGGAGGCGGTCACAAGGAAGCTCGGAGCGCTCGGCGAGCGTCAGCGCCTCGTTGAAGAGGCCGATCGCCGTCTGGATGCTCGAGAGCTCCACGCGGCAGGCGCCGAGCCGGAAAAGCACGTCCGCCCGGTCGACGTCCGAGAACATCGAGTCCTCGACGAGCGTCCTGGCGCGGTTCAAGAGGTCGATCGCCGGCTTCACCTCACCGGTGCGCATCAACGCCCACGCCTCGCCGGCCAGGGAGCGCACTTCGAGCTCGGGCGACGCGATGCCCAGTACGGCCGGCCGGATCTTCTCGAACTCCGCGAGGGAGTCCGGATACTCGTGGTTCTCGCTCAGGGCCTCGGCGCGCGCGAGAGCGGTCTCAATCCGCCCGCGCTCGTCGGCAGAGACGCCGCTCGCGAGAAAGCCCGGGTCGACGCCCAGGCGCTGGGCCAGCCACTCGATCGTCTCCTGCGTGGGCCTGGTCTTCCCGCGCTCGATCTGGCTGACGTATTCCTTGGAGAACCGCTCGCCCGCGAGGTCGGTCTGCGTCAGCCCCGCGTTCACGCGGAGCGTCCGAAGGCGCTCGCCCAGCCCTCCGTTCGGGAGGCGGCCGATTCGCTGCGGGAGTGCGGTCTTGGTCGCTCTGGTCAAGTCGGGAGTCCTTGTGCGGCGCTACGCGACAACTTGACCATACTTGCCCTCCATACCGGTTGAAATCCCCCTAAAGGGTCACGGCTCCACGGGAAACGTGTCAACCAAGCCTAGCGCAGAATCACTTGACCGAGGTACTTGACTCGACCTGGATCTCGTCCTATAGTCCGTCCACCGAGCAGCAAGATCCACACAAAAGGATTGAGCTGCGAGGAACGGCGCGCCACAGAGGTGGAGCCCCGGAGGATTTGGCTGGGCCGCAGAGTCAAGGCCTCCGGGCCACCACCAACGGGAGGTGGGGCTCGCCGCAGAGAAATGCGAACCCCCGGGGGCCGCAGCCCGGGGGTTCACTTTTTGTCTGGCCCGAAGTCTGGCGACTTCGGGCCAATTTCGTTTGACCCGTGAGGGTTGTGCTCAAACCGGGCGAAGCCCGCTCTCGGCGTGTCTCAGTCAGGCCTAGCGGTGTCCCTCGTTCGAGTGACACTCGATTCGGGCCGCGTTACTTGACTTACTTCACTTACTCCGGCTGGCCGGTCAGCCAGTGCCGGCGGCTCTGAAAAATTCTTGGGAAGTCATCCTCGACGACGCCGCCTAGCCGCTTGCTGACCGTGC
>DATDKA010000008.1:0-3499 GCA_036520235.1 Gaiellaceae bacterium | reverse complement strand
CCCATCCGCGCGGCCGCGCGCGCGATGATGTACGACGAGTACGTCGACCGCGTCAGCGAGGTCGTTACGGGCATCGTCCAGCAGGCCGGCGATCGCAACAACGTGCTCGTCGACCTCGGCAAGGTCGAGGCGCTGCTCCCGCGCTCCGAGCAGGTCGACGGCGAGCGCTACGAGCAGGGCAGCCGGATCAAGGCCGTGATCACGGAGGTCCGCTCGGGGACGAAGGGGCCACAGGTGATCCTGTCGCGTCGCGATCCGGAATTGATCAAGACGCTCTTCGAGCTCGAGGTGCCGGAGATCGCCGACGGGCTGGTCGAGATCCGCGGCGTCGCCCGGGAGCCAGGGTATCGCTCCAAGATCGCGGTCGTCTCGCATGCCCAGGGTGTCGACCCGGTGGGCGCCTGCGTCGGCCCCCGCGGCTCGCGTGTCCGCATGGTCGTCTCGGAGCTCCGCGGCGAGAAGATCGACATCATCCCGTGGAATACGGAGCCGGCGCGCTTCCTGGCGAAGGCGCTGTCACCGGCGCGGGTCCGCGAGGTCTACATCGACGACGAGACGAAGGAAGCGACGGTGATCGTCCCCGAGGACCAGCTCGCGCTCGCGATCGGCAAGGAGGGCCTGAACGCCCGCCTGGCCGCGCGCCTGACAGGCTGGAAGGTCGACATCCAGTCGGAGGCCGAGTTCGCCGAGGCCGAGGCCGAGGCGGCATTCGCCGGCGGCGAGGGTGGTGAGGACTTCTCCGGCCGCTGCGCGGCGATTCTCTCGAACGGGAAGCGTTGCCCAAACGCGGCCGTCCCCGGCACCCGGTTCTGCGGGATCCCGGCGCATACCGCGCTGGCCGAGCGCGAGGCGCGCGGCGAGACGGTCGAGGAGGCCGTGCCGGTCGCGGGGGCCGAGTCCGAGCCCGAGGAGGTCGCGGAAGTCGAGGGCGCGGAGGAGAGCGCCGAGGCCGCCGCCCCGGAGCCGAGCGAGGTGCCCACGCCGGAGCCGTCGCCGATGCCCTCGCCGGAGCCGAGCCCCGACCTGCCCGAGCCGGAGCCGGCCGAGGTTCCGTCGCCCGAGCCGGCCGAGGTGCCGCCGGCGCCGGTCGGCGTCGAGGAGAGGGGCGACTCCACCTCTGCCTAGGGAGAAAGCCGCGGTCCGGACGTGCGTGGGCTGCGGGCGTAAGGCGCCGAAGGACGAGCTGCTCCGTTTCGTCGCGCGAGACAGCGAGCTGGCGGTCGGTCCGGACGAGGGGCGCGGCGCCTACACGTGTCGCAGGCTCTCCTGCTTCGAGCGGGCGGTCTCGAAGAATGCGTTCAACCGCACGCTGCGCCGCAAGATCGCCGTTTCGCCAGACCTCTCTCAGGTTTTCGAACGGCTCTAAACTGAAGGACGCTGAAGATGGCTGATCAAGGGAAAAAGCGACCAATCCGGCCCCGCCAGTCGCCCACCGGGCGGCGGAAGCGGCGTGTCGTGATCGATTCGCAGGCGAACCGGCCGCGCCCCGATGCGCGTCAGGCCCGCGACCGCTCCGAGCAGCGGCCGAAGCAGCCGCGCGAGGTCGTCCAGCCCACCGGCCCGGTCACCGTCCAGTCGGGCGTGACCGTCAAGGAGCTGTCCGCGGCGCTCGGCAAGCCGGTCGCCGAGATCATCAAGATCATGATGGGCCTGGGGGAGATGGTCACCATCACCCAGTCCCTCTCGGACGAGGCCGTCCAGCTGATCGCCGCCGAGTTCAAGCGCGAGGTCACGATCAAGCACGCGGCCGAGGAGGACGAGGAGCCCGAGTCGTTCGACGACCCGGAGGAGCTGCTCGAGGCGCGCCCGCCGGTCGTCACGATCATGGGCCACGTCGACCACGGCAAGACGACGCTCCTCGACGCGATCCGCGAGAGCGCAGTCGTCGAGACCGAGGCCGGCGGGATCACCCAGCACATCGGCGCCTACCAGGTCGAACACGACGGGCGGAAGCTGACCTTCCTCGACACGCCCGGCCACGAGGCGTTCACCGCCATGCGGGCCCGCGGCGCCAAGGTGACGGACATCGCGGTTCTGGTCGTGGCCGCCGACGATGGTGTGATGCCGCAGACGCGGGAGTCGATCTCCCACGCGCGCGCCGCCGAGGTTCCGATCGTCGTTGCCGTGAACAAGATCGACGTTCCAGACTCCGACCCGAACCGGGTCCGCGGTGATCTCGCCGGCGAGGGTCTGCAGCCGGAAGAGTGGGGCGGGACGACGCAGTTCTCGGACGTCTCCGCGAAGCAGAAGCAGAACCTCGACGACCTGCTCGAGAAGGTGCTGCTCGTGGCCGACGCCGAGCTCGAGCTGACGGCGAACCCGTCGGCCGAGGCGTCGGGGCCGATCATCGAGTCGCGGCTGGACGTCGGCCGTGGTCCGGTCGCGACGATGCTCGTCCACCGCGGCACGCTGAAGGTCGGCGACGCGCTCGTCGCGGGCGACGCGTGGGGCCGGGTTCGCGCGCTCTATGACTTCCGCGGCGAGAAGGTTCAGGCGGCCGGTCCCGGCGATCCAGTCGAGATCCTCGGTTTCGACCACCCGCCGCCCGCCGGCGAGCTGGCCCGAGTCGTCGAGAACGAGCGGTCGGCGCGCCACCTCGCGCAGAACCGCGGTGAGCGGCTGCGCCGCGAGCAGCTCGCCGCCGCCGCCGGCTCGGGCGTCTCGCTCGAGAAGCTCTTCGCCCAGATGCAGGAGGGAGCGGTTCAGGACCTCAACATCGTCCTCAAGGGCGACGTCGACGGGTCGGTCGAGGCCGCGGTCTCCGAGCTCCGGAAGATCCAGCACCCGGAAGTTGGTGTCCGCGTGATCCACCAGGGCGTCGGCGGCATCACCGAGGGCGACGTCAACCTGGCGGCGGCGTCGAACGCCCTCGTCGTCGGCTTCAACGTGCGGCCGAACGCCGAGGCGCGCCAGCTGGCGGAGCGCGAGGGCGTCGAGATCCGCACCTACCGTGTCATCTACCGGCTGACCGAGGACATCGAGCAGGCGCTCGTCGGCATGCTCGCGCCGGTCACCGAGGAGCGGACGATCGGCGAGGCCGAGGTCCGGCAGCTCTTCCGCGTTTCGCGGCTCGGCACGATCGCCGGTTCGTACGTCACGAGCGGCGTCGTCCGACGCAACGCGCAGGTGCGCATCGTGCGCGAGGGCACCGTCATCTACGAGACCTCGATCGAGCAGCTCAAGCGCTTCAAGGACGACGTCCGCGAAGTGGAGGAGGGCTTCGAGTGCGGCATCCTCCTGCAGGGCTTCAACGACGTGAAAGAAGGCGACGTGCTCGAGGTCTTCGAGACGCGCCAGGTGGAGCGCACCGACCTGAGCGCGCCGGCGCCCGAGCCGGCCACCACAGCGACCGAGTAGGTCTCGTGGGCGCCGGCTACGTCGGCATCCTCACCGTCGAGCTCCACTTCCCCGAGGCGGGGTCGCTGAAGGGCAAGCGGAAGCATGTGAAATCGGCGAAGGCGCAGCTTCAGAACCGCTTCGGCGCGTCGGTCGCCGAGGT
>DATDKA010000007.1:0-18199 GCA_036520235.1 Gaiellaceae bacterium | reverse complement strand
CGCCACAGCGGCCTCGAGATCCAGAAGAGCCCCGCGGCCGCGAGAACCAGGATGACGACTCCGCCGACGTCCATCGTCCTAAGCCTGCAACACGCGGCTGGAGGGACACAAATCGTTCACGACGCAGACCTCGCAGCGTGGGTTGCGCGCGTCGCAGACGCGGCGTCCGTGCCAGATCAGGAGGTGCGGAAAGATCCCCCAGTACTCCCGCGGGACGAGCTTCTGGAGGTCGCGCTCGATCTTCACGGGGTCCTCCTCCTTCGTGAGGCCGAGGCGCTGCGCCAGCCTGCGGACGTGCGTGTCCACCACGATCCCCTGCGGCTCCCCCAACTCGGCGGCGACGACGTTCGCCGTCTTGCGCGCCACGCCGGGGAGCCGGATCAGATCCTCGAGCCGCCGGGGGACGACGCCGTCGTACTCCTCGATCAGCAGCGCCATCGTCCCGCGAATGGCCTTCGCCTTCTGGCGGTAGAAGCCGGTCGCGAAGATGTCCCGCTCGAGCTCCTCGGCCGGCACGGCGAGGTAGTCCTCGGGCCGCCGGTACTTGACGAAGAGCCGCTCGGTGACGCGGTTCACGTTCACGTCGGTGGTCTGGGCCGAGAGCATCACGGAGACGAGCAGCTCTAGGTCGCTCTGAAAGCGGAGCGCGATCGCGGCGTCGGCGTGCTCGGCCAGTAGGCGCTCGACGATCGGGACGATCCGCGCGCGCTTCGGCCCGACGCGCCTGCGCGCCTCAGCGGTGTAGCTACGCGCCAACGGCGGCTGCGGGCGGCACCGGAGTCGGCTGGCGTGGGAGCCGCGGACCCGCGCAGACGACGTCGAGCGCGGGGCAGCCGGCGCAGACGAACTCGCTCGGCGTCGGCCGGAACTCGCCCGCCTTGATCCGGTCGATCGCGGCGGTCAGCTCGTCCTCGAGCGAGGGGAGCTCCGAGCGCCGGAAGGTCGTCGAGACGACGGCGTCGGGCCGCTCGAGGAAGTGGTAGACGACCTCCACCTCCTCGGCTCCGGCGCGGAAGCAGGCGAGAGCGTACACGAGCCTCTGCACCCGGTACTCGTGCTCAACGATCTCCTCCGGGGTGGCCTCCTCCAGCGAGTTCGTCTTGTAGTCGAGGACGAGCGCGCAGGCCCCAACGCGGTGAAAGACATCGAGGCGGCCGTGGAGCAGAACGCCGTCGTGCTCGAAGGCGAACGGTCGCTCAACCGTGATGCCCTGGAGACCTGCGACGCGTTGCGCGAGCTCGGAGCAGCAGTAGGAATCGACGAAAGCGGCGATGCGGGCGAGCTCCTCGTCCGTCACGCCCGGATACCAGCCTCGGACCTGATCCAGGTCGGGCGGCACCGGAGCGGCGAGGTCCACCAGCTCGAGGAGCCTGTGAACCGCGTCGCCGATCTCGGTCGCCGCGAGGCCGGTCTGACCGGGGAGCCGGTACGACGCGTCCGTCGGCCGCATTCCGACCACCCGCTCTGCGTAGTAGCGGTACGAGCAGCGCTCGAAGAGCGAGAGCGACGTGTACGAGAGCGAGCGCAGCGTATGGAGCGGCGGCGGAGGCACCGGCACCAGCTCCGGCAGGCGAGGCGCGGGCGGCGGCAGTGCCCCTCCCCCGTTCACCGCGAAGAGCTCGAGCTGCCCCTCCGAGCCCACCTCGACCGCCTCGGCGGGCTGCGGCTCGTCCTGCTCGGGCCGGAAGCGGTCGACGCGGATCAGGATCCTGGCGTCGCCGCGTTCGAGCTCGACCGGGTCGGTGCCTGCCCCGGCGATGGCCTCGTCGGCGTCGAGGCGACCGAGCGCCCAGCCGAGCGGCGTCGATGCGTCGGCGGTGCTCTGCGGATCAACCGCCCCCGAGACGATCAGCCGGTCGATGGCGCGCGTCATCGCAACGTAGTAGAGACGCAGGCGCTCGGCTCGATCCTGGTCCTCGCGCGCCTGCCGCACCTCGTCGTAGCCGAACGCGCCGCGGCGCTCGCTCGTGAGCGGGTCGACGACGCGGAAGCCGAACCGGCCGTCGGAGAGGGCGAGCAGCTCGTCGGCGGCCGGCGCCGGCCGGTCGCGACCCGCGTCGGCGACGACGACCACCTTGAACTCGAGGCCCTTCGCGGCGTGGATCGTCAGGAGGCGGACGGCATCGGCGCCCTCCTCCTCTGCCACGGCCTCCAGCTGCTTCGCTCCGACGGCCTCCTGGTCGCGCATGAAGCGGAGGAACCCCTCGATGTCGCGGCCCCGCAGCTCCTCGTAGGAGCGCGCGAGCCGCGCGAGCTTGCGGATGTTCGCGTACCGCCGCCGCCCGTCCCACTGCGCGAGCACCGCCAGGTCGTAGTCGTGCTCGACGAGGACGAGGTCGCAGAGCCGCTCGAGCGAAATCCGAGCTGAGGCCTCGACGAGCCGCGTGTACCGCTGCTTGAACGCGAGGAGCAGGCGCTCGTCCTCGGGACCGAGCCCTTCCGGGAGGGAGCGCTCCAGGCCGGCGAAGAGCGGCCGCCGGCCGGCGGCGCGGCGGAGGAGCAGCAGCGCGTCGTTCGAGATGCCGACGAAGGGCGAGGCGAGCACGCCGACGAGCGCCTGGTCGTCGTAGCGATTCTGGAGCAGCCGCAGGTACGAGACGAGATCCACGACTTGCTGCTGGCCGAAGTAGCCGCGCCCCGTCGCGCGGTAGGTCGGGATGCCCTCGCGCCGGAGCTCCTGCTCGTACCACTCGGCGTCGGTGCCGGCGGCGAAGAGCAGCACGATCTCGCCGGCGGTCGCGGCGCCGGAGTCGATCAGCTCGCGGACGCGGCGCGCGATGTGCCGCGCCTCCGCCCGGCGCCAGTGGGTGCCAGTTTCCGCGTAGGTCGACTTGTCGGTGACGAGCAGCTCGACGGGCTGGCCGAAGACCGGGTCCGGGAACTCGCCCGAGGCGGTGAGCGGCTGGAAGTCGTCGCCGAAGTCGCTGCGGAAGAGGTGGTTGACCGCCGCGAGCACCTCCGGGCGCGAGCGGTAGTTGCGGGAGAGCACGAGCCCGCCGCCCTCCGCCTCGCGCCGCTCACGGAACACCTGGACGTCGGCGTGACGGAAGCCGTAGATCGACTGGAACTCGTCGCCGACGACGAAGACGTCCCGCTCGCCCGGGCCGCCGGCGAGCAGATCAATGAGATCGCATTGGAGGCGGTTCGTGTCCTGGAACTCGTCCACCATGATCGCGCGGAAGCGGAGCGCCTCCTTGTCGCGGATCTCCGGATGCTCGCGAAGGAGGTCCCGCGCGAGGAGCTGGAGGTCCTCGAAGTCGAGCGCGGACTCGCGGCGCTTGGCGGCGGCGTAGGCGTCGGCGAAGCGGTTCAAGAGCTCCTGAACGAGGTCGCGGTCCCGCATCGCGAGCTGGTCGAGTGCCGCGTGCTGTGTGGCGACCCGCGCCTCCTCATAGCTCGCGGCCCGCTCGCCGCTTGCGCGGTGCGCCTTCAGGTCGAGCAGGTCGTCGGGGCGCGGGTCGGCCGAGACGAGCTCGAGCAGGGCGGCTGCGTTGGAGCGCTGGAGGTCGGTCGCCGCGCTGTCGTCGACGAGGCAGCGCGCCGCGGTCTTCAGCTCCTCGAGTCGTTCGGGGAGCGATGATCCCTCCCCCAGCTCGAGCACGAGGTCGCGGCCCGCCGAGCGCAGCGTCTCGTAGATCCCGGTGATCATCCTGCGCAGGCCCCGAGCGCCGTACGTCGTGAGGAGCTGGAGTCGTTCGGGTTGCTCCTCCGCGCAGAAGCCCTCGAGTGCCTCGTCGAAGGCCTCGCCCGAGAGCACCGGCGCCTGCGTCTCGTCGAGCTCGCGGAAGCGGGGGTCGAGGCCCGCCTCGAACGGATACGTCTTCAGGAGTCGGTTGCAGAACCCGTGGATCGTCGAGATCCAGGCGGCGTCAAGCTCCCGCGCGAGGTCGGCCCGGCCGCGGTTCCGCAGCTCCTGCCTGATGCGCGCCCGCAGCTCGCCGGCCGCCCGCTTGGTGTAGGTGATGACGAGGATCGAGTCGACGTCGATCCCCTCGTCGCACACCGCCCGCGCGAAGCGCTCGACGAGCACCGCGGTCTTGCCGGTACCGGCTCCTGCGGAGACGAAGACGCGGCCGGTCGCCTCGACGGCAGCCTGCTGCTCCGGGTTCGGGGCCCAGCTCATGCGCGCTCCACGCGGCACATCGGCCAGAGATCGCACCAGGACGGGCACTCGCCGCCCTTCGGATCGTGGCGGACGTCGCCGGCCCGGATCCGGCCCGCCAGCTCGCGGCCCGTCGTCCGCGCCGCCTCGACCTTCGCCCAGAACTCGTCCTCGTCGAGGTAGTCGTTCCGCGAGTAGCCGGCGAGCGCGTCCGCCTTCGCGTCCTCGCGAAGCAGGCCGCGCGGCTTCCGTCCGCCGGCGAGCGGGCGGTAGAGGCCCCCGAGCGGCTCGATCCCGACCAGGTCGCGGAGGACGAGCATGTAGAGCGGGATCTGAAGCCGGAGCTCCTTCTCCATCTCGCGGGCGGACGGCGCGTGCTTGCCCGCCTTGTAGTCCTGGACGATCCCGCGCGCGCTCAGCGGCTCGACGTCGATCCGGTCGATCTTCCCCGAGAGGATCACGCCGTCGCCGAGCTCGAGCCCGCGCTGCAGCTCGGGCGCCGAGCGCTCGAGGCCGAAGGACACCTCGAACTGGCGCGGCTCCAGCGGCGAGTCGCTCTGCGCCTCCAGACGGACGAGCCGCTCGAGGTCGCGAGACAGCGTCAGCTCGAGCTCCCGGCGCTGCAGCTCGGTCATCTCGAGCCGGACCGCGTTCAGCGCCTGGTCGAGGCACTCGCGCATGAAGCGCACCCCGTCGTCGACCTGCTCCGGCCGGATGCGCGAGCCGCCCAGCACCTTCGGCAGGCCCGTGAAGAACTTGTAGAGCGCGTTGTGCGCGATCGAGCCGCGTAGCCGCGGATCGACCTCGGGGTCGATCGTCTTCGGGTCGATCATCCGGTCGATGAACCAGGCCGACGAGCAGTCGGCGAACCGCTCGAGCTCCGTGACGTTGAACACGGTGCGGCTCTGCAGCTGCTCGAGCACAAGGGGGTGCGTGAGGCGCGTTTGGCGGCGAGGGGCGCTGCGCGCACGGCCGAGGCGCCGCTCCCAGCCGTTCGCGGTCGCGAGCGCATCCGCCTCGTCGCGGCGATCGTCGTCGGCGGACAGCGTTGCGAGCGCGCGGAGGCGCTCCCGCTCTGTCGGCGCCGTCTCGAGCCGCCAGGTCAGCGAGGAGAGCGGCCTGCGGGTCGTCCAGCGGGCGACGTCCTGCGGGTCGAAGGCGGCTGCGACCTCCTCCCAGAACGCGCTCGCCTCGCGAGGGCTCCCGTCGTCCGTGGCCGCTTCGCGGACGAGGTAAAGGCGCTCCGTCGGACGAGTGCAGGCGGTGTAGAAGAGGTAGCGGTCACGCGTCACTGCGTCCGCGCGTCGGAGGCGCGGGCCCAGCCGGCGCCGCTCGTCGTCATCGAGGAACGGCGTCGCCTGCGAGCGCCGCGGGAGGCTTCCCTCCTCGAGCCCGAGCACGAACACATGCTCGAAGCGACGCGTGCGCGCGCGCATCAGGTCGAGTACGGGCACGCGGCCCGCGTCGGTCGCGGACGGCTGCCGGACGGCGTAGCGCTCGAGTGCGGCGACGACGTCTTCGCGCGAGAGCGATCCGGCAAGCTGCTCCCAGCCCTCGAGCTCGGCCAACGCGCGGCGGCAGCTCTCGTAGGCGCGCAGGTCCTCGCGGGACGACTCGTCCGCCGGCGGCTGCTCGAGTCCGTACGCGGCGCGGACCATCGAGAGGGAGAGCTCGCGGACCGCTTCGAGCGGCGTGCCGGCCGCCTTGACGGCGTCGAGCGCGGGCAGCCGCGCCTCGCGGAGCGCCTCCAGCTCCTCCTCCACGCGGCCGGGTGTCGAGATCGCCCGGCCGCGGAGGCGCCCTTCGACGAAGTCGACGCTGCTTCGCTTCAGCCCCGAGTAGGGCGAGCGGAGATAGTGGAAGAGGTCGGTGCGGTCGCTCCCAGTCCAGGCGAAGCGGAGCATCGATAGCAGCGCCTGCCCGAAACCCGTCTGGGCTAGCCGGAGCGGCGCGTCCACCGCGAATGGGATCCCGAGCGTCCCGAAGGCCGTCTCGACGGGTGCCCGCCAGCGTTCGAGCGAGGGAACGACGACGCCGATTTGCGCGGGGTCGGTGCCGGCCCGAAGCAGCGCCAGGACCTCCTCGCCGACGAGCTCGAGCGTCCCCCGCGAACCGGCGCCTTCGAAGAACCGGACCGCGCCCTCGATCGGCAACTTCTCCTCGTCGCGCCCGCCGAAGAGCGCGCGCTCGAGGTGCGCGAGGGCCGGGTGGGCCACGTCCTCGTAGCGGGGCGCGAGCTCCTCGACGGTGCCGGAGGCGAGCCGCTGGAGGTCCTCGGACGTGTCGCGGAGCCATTCGAATGCCGGCCGCCCCGGCTCGTAGGGGAGGGAGACCGTGACCTCCGTCCGGCCGGCGAGCACCTCGAGGAGCCCCCACTCCGCGGCCGTCAGGTCCTCGAACCCGTAGGCGAAGAGCGGCTGCCCGCCCCAGGACGAAAGATCGCCGGCGAGGCGCTCCGCGGCCGCAGCACGGAGGAGATGGGTGTCCCAGAGCTCGAGCCGGTCCAGCTCTTCGCGGTAGGAGCCGTAGAGCTTTCGCAGCGGCCCCTGGAGGTCGTCGACGGCGACGAGGCCCGATTCCACCTCCGCGATTGCGTCGCGGAGAGCGTCCGCGAAGCCGGCGGACCGCGCTGAGGGGCCCAGGCCGTTAAGCGGCGTGCGCGCGACGGCCGTGCGAAGCGCCAGCGCCTGCTGCGTGTCGGTCAGCACGCGCCGGTAGTCCGGGTGGCCGTCGGCGATCCGCCGAAAGAGGTCGGGGAAGGTGCAGATCCAGCCGCCGAGGAGGGCCGGGCTCTTGGCGAGCAGCTCACGCTCCGCCCATTCGACGTCCGGCCGGTTCGGCACGATGAGGATCGGGTCCCGGTCGAGGGCGGCCAGGTACCGGTCGAGCAGGCGCTCGACCTTGCCGGCGTTCGCCGGCCCGACAAGGAGCGTCAGGGCCATCGGCCTATCGTAGACCTGGCTTCTGACGGCTCCCGACGCGCCTTTCAGGCGCTCCGTTTGTCCACAGGAACCGCCTTAGCGGGCCGTGGCCGGGTGCCAGGCACCAGGACCCGGCCCGGCGGGACGTTGGGTGTTACGCGGCTGCGACGGCGGACTTCGGGCGCCGGCCTCTGCGCGCGACGGCGCGTCCGGCCATCTTCCCGGCGCAGTCGTCGCAGAGGTCGGCCTGCTTCGCGCCGCGACGGGCGTCGGCGTACGTCAGGCGCATCGTCGCGCCCTTGCCTTCGCCCACTTCCTTGCCACAGTTGTCGCAAACCAGCACGGTCTTCCGAGCCAAGTTCAACCTCCCATTTCCACAGCGAGTGTCGCTGACAGTACAAAAATCGGAGGTGAAATTCTACGCAGCAGCGCGCGACTGCCGAATTCGCCACGAACGCAGCAGGGAAAGCAGCGCCTGTTCCTCGAAGTCGAGCTCGATATCGCGGGCGCCCACGACTCGCAAATGGCGTGGACGAAAGTCATCGATGGTTCTGCCGTCGAGATACTGCTCGACCACCGCAGGGCTGACGTAGGAGGCGCGTGCAACCGCAGGCGTATTTCCAAGCTTCTCCCCGACGGCGCGCATCGTCGCGGCGACGGTACGTTTCGCCGCCGTCTCCGTCTCCTCCACGCCTTTCTCCGCCAGCATGATCGCCGCCGTCAGCGTGCCGCCCCACGTGCGGAAATCCTTCGCGGTGAACTCGTCACCCATGTGCTCACGGATGTAGTCGTTCAGCTTTCGGCCGTCGAGGTTGCAGGGCTCCCCGTCCACGAGGAAGCGGAAGAGCCTCCGCCCGCCATCCAGCCCACGGAGCGCCTTCATGTCGTTCGCCAGCTGTGTATCCACAACGGCGGTGTGCACCCAGATCTTGTGCTTTCCGCGGTAGCGGAAGCTGATCCGGCTCCCGCGGACCGTCACGTGGTTCTTGTTCAGGGTCGTGATCCCGAACGTCCGATGGCGCTTCGTGTAGCGCTCCGACCCGACCCGAAACCAGCCGAGATTGATCAGCGAGACGGCGAGGGCGCTCGTCCACTCGCGCGTGAACTGCTCGCCGTCCAGATGCTCCGCCATCGCCTTCCGGATCGTCGGCAGGCGCTCGGCGAACCGAATCAGCTTGTCGTACTTGGCCTGCTCCTGCTGCGCGCGGTACCGCGGGTGGTACAGGTACTGTCGCCGGCCGGCCGCATCGACCCCCGTCGCCTGCAACTTTGCACCCGGTCGCGGCGAGATCCAGACGTCTTTCCAGGCAGGCGGGATCACGAGGGACTCGATCCGCTCCAGCTTGTCGCGGTCCGTGATCCGACGCCCCTTCGCATCGACATAGCGAAAGCGCCTCGACGAACCCTCGCGTCTCCACCCTCCCGTTCTCGCCATCGGGAGACTTCTCTCTCCCACACGGGCAGTTTTCAATCCACCCCTACAATCGCGCCCGATGGAAGCGAACACGATCGTCGTCCTGGAAGGGGACGAGACCGGTCAGGAGCTGCTCGAGGAAGCGCTGCGCGTGCTCGCTACCGACGTGATCGGGCTCGAGCTCGACCTCCCGCGTCACGACCTCTCGCTGGAATCGCGGCGCCGGACTTCGAACCAGGTCGTCCACGAGGCTGCGGCGGCGATCAAGGAGCACGGCCTCGGCCTGAAGGCCGCCACGGTCACGCCGGAGGGCAAAGACGACGTCGGCTCGCCGAACCGCATCCTGCGCGAGGAGATCGGAGGGCGAGTGATCGTGCGAACCGGGCGGCGAATCCCCGGGGTCGTGCCGCTCGGCGGCGTTCACGCGCCGATCTCGGTCGTGCGCATGGCAGTCGGAGACGCCTACGGCGCCAAAGAGTGGCGCGAGGGCGAGGGCGACGACGAGGTCGCCTTCCGGACCGAGCGCATCGAGCGAAAGGTCTGCCGAGCCGTCGCCGAGTTCGCGTTCCGCCTGGCGGAACGCACGGGCGCGAAGGTCTTCGGCGGGCCGAAGTACACGGTCAGCCCGATCTACGAGGGGATGCTGAAGGAGGAGATGGACGCGGCGGCCGAGCGCCACGCCGACATCCCCTACGACCCGCAGCTCATCGACGCGACCTTCGCCTACCTCGTCACCTCGAGCGGAGCGCCGCTCGTGATCCCGTCGCTGAACCGCGACGGCGACGTCCTGTCCGACCTCGTCCTGCCGCTCTTCGGCTCGATCGCCGGGGCCGAGTCGCTTCTCGTCGCCTTCGACGAGGATCAGGTGCCCGACGCGGTGATGGCCGAGGCCGCCCACGGCACCGCGCCGGCGCTCCAGGGCAAGAACGTCGCGAACCCGATGGCGATGATCCTGGCCGCCGCGTCGCTGCTCGGCTACGGCGACGAGCGCTCGCAGCGCGCGGGCCGCGCGATCCGCGAGGCCTCGCTCGAGGCGGTCGCCGACGGCGTGCGCACGGCCGACCTGAGCGGCCACGCCTCCAGCTCCGAGTTCACCGACGAGGTGATCCGCCGGACGAAGCAGAAGCTCGACGTCTGGGAAGCGCTCTGACGCTCTTCCCCGGCTTCGAGCTGACGCGAATAGACACCGGCGAGGCCGAGCTTCGCGTGCGTCATGGCGGGAGTGGGCCGCCGGTGCTGCTGCTCCACGGCCACCCGCAGACACACGTGATGTGGCATGCGGTCGCGCCGCTGCTCGCCGACGAGCTCACGGTCGTCGCCGCCGATCTTCGCGGCTACGGGGAGAGCTCGAAGCCGGCGACGACCGACGATCACGAGCCGTACTCGAAGCGCGCGATGGCGCGCGACATGGTCGAGGTGATGCGGCAGCTCGGCTTCGACCGGTTCTCGGTGGCCGGCCACGACCGCGGCGGCCGCTGTGCGTACCGGCTCGCGCTCGACCACCCGGAGCACCTGGAGAGGCTGGCGGTGCTGGACATCGTGCCGACGGCGGAGATGTGGAGGCGGGCCGACAAGGAATTCGGCCTCGTCGACTGGCACTGGTTCTTCCTCGCCCAGCCGTACGACTTCCCCGAGCGGGTGATTGGCGCCGACCCCTCGGCCTACTACTTCCGCAAGGGTCGGGACCGGTTCCACCACGAGGCGCTGTCGGACTACGTCCTCGCCGTCCACAATCCCGAGACGATCCACGCCATGTGCGAGGACTACCGCGCGGGTGCCACGTACGACCACGAGGCCGACGAAGCCGACCGCGGGCAGCGCCGGATTCAGTGCCCGGTCCACGTCCTCTGGGCGGGCCAGGACGAGCTCGGAGACTGGTTCGACGTGCTCGAGGTCTGGCGAAGCTGGAGCGACGTCGAGGTCACCGGCCGCGCGCTCGACTGCGGACACTTCCTCGCCGAGGAGCGCCCGGAGGAGACGGCCGCGGAGCTACTCGCCTTCTTCCGGGCCTAGGAACACGACTCGCCCCGCCGACCCGTCGTCTCGGATGAGCGTCACGGCGACTTCCGCGACCTCCTCGGGGTCGATCAGGTCGACGGCGAGATCGGCCGGCAGAGACTCGCCGGCGCGCTGCAGGTCGTCGATCCTCGCCAGGACGGCCGGCGTCGCAACCGTGTGCGGGGAGATGCAGACGACGCGGATTCCCCGCTCGCCCAGCGTCGCGAGCGAGGCTGTAAGGCGGATCATCGCGGCCTTCGCGGTGGCGTACTCGGGCGAGGGGTACGCACCGAGGCCTACCCCTGCCGAGGAAGCGATGTTCACGATCGCACCGCCGCCCTCGCGCTCCATCACCGGCACGACGAAGTGGATCGCCCGCAGCACCGAGCCGAGATTGAGCTCCATCAGCTGCTCCGAATGCTCCAGCGGCGCGTCGGGAAACACCGGCTCCGTGAAGCCGCCGGCGTTGTTGACCAGGATCGTCGGCTGGGAGATCCGGATCATTCGCTCGACCGAGGCACGATCGGTGACGTCGACCTCGAGGAACTCGACGCCGTGATCCTCGGGGCGATTCCGGTCGGCGACCACTACGTGGGCACCCTCGCGTAGGAGCCGTCGCGCGATCGTGCGGCCGATGCCTGCCGAGCCGCCCGTGACGAGCGCGGTCCTGTCCGGGATGTCCATCGCCTAGGCGCTGAGGCGGTGGTCCGGGAGGAACCGGTCGAACTCGCCCTCGGCCCACGCGGCGAGGAACGCGCGAACGACCCCCGGATCGAACTGCGAGCCGGCGTTGCGGTCGATCTCCGCGAGGGCGGTGCCGACGGGCAGCGGCGCCCGGTACGGCCGTTTCGAGATCATCGCGTCGAAGGCGTCCACGACGGCCACGATTCTCGCCCCCGCAGGGATCTGCTCCCGCGAACGGCCGCTCGGATAGCCCTGGCCGTCCCAGCGCTCGTGGTGGAACAGCACGTACGGCAGCGCCGGCCGGAGCTGCACGAGACCGCGGATCATCCGCGCGCCGGCCTGCGGGTGGCGCTTGATCTCGGCGTACTCACGTTCGTTCAGCGGCCCCGGCTTCCGGAGCACGGCATCGTCGAGGTTGAGCTTCCCCACGTCGTGGAGCAAGCCCCCGAGACGGAGTCCAGCGATCCGCGAGCTGCGCCACCCGAGCCGGCGCGCCACGATCTCCGCCAGCGCGCTGACGCGCGCGGAATGGCCGCGGGCGTAGGGGTCTCTCGACTCGATCGCCTTGGAGAGTCCGGCGAGCACCACGTGGTCGTGTTCGCATCGACGCCCGGTCTTCCTCTTTAGAGTTCCACGGCCGTGAGGATCGCCGTCCCGAAGGAGACCGCACCCGGCGAGCGCCGGGTCGCGCTCGTTCCGGAGGTCGTCAAGAAGCTCGCGGCGGCCGGGTTCGACGTGATCGTGGAGAGCGGCGCCGGGGAAGCGGCGTCCTGGTCGGACGAGGCCTACCGCGCCGCGGGCGCCGCGATCGGCGATCCCTGGGACGCCGAGGTCGTCGTCAAGGTGCGGAAGCCGAGCGAGAGCGAGGTCGATCGCCTCCGCGATGGCCAGGCGTTGATCTCGTTCCTCGAGCCGCTCACGGACCGAGAGGGCGTCGAGCGGCTGGCCCGCCGCGGCGTCACCGGCTTCGCGCTCGAGTCGGTTCCACGGATCACACGCGCCCAGCCGATGGACGCGCTCTCCTCGCAGGCCACCGTCTCCGGGTACAAAGCCATGCTGCTCGCGGCCGAGCGGCTGCCGCGCTTCTTCCCGATGCTGATGACCGCGGCTGGCACGGTCCCTCCCGCGAAGGTGCTCGTCCTGGGCGCGGGTGTCGCGGGTCTACAGGCGATCGCGACCGCGCGGCGGCTCGGCGCGGTCGTCTCAGGCTTCGACGTCCGCCCCGTCGTACGCGAGCAGGTCGAGAGCCTCGGCGCCACCTTCCTCGACCTCGGCGTGATCGGCGAGGAAAGCGAGGGCGGATACGCGCGAGAGCTCACGGAGAAGGATCAGCGCCGCCAGCAGGAGGAGCTCGAGCGCCGGATCCCGGAGTTCGACGTCGTCGTGACCACCGCCCTGATCCCCGGCCGGCCGGCACCCAAGCTCATCCCGGCCGCCGCCGTGGCCGCGATGCGCGACGGGTCCGTGATCGTCGATCTCGCCGCCGAGGCGGGCGGCAATACCGAGCTGACCGAGCCGGGCGAGGAGGTCGTCCGCGAAGGAGTCACGATCGTCGGCCTCACCAACCTCCCGAGCACCGTGCCGGTGCATGCGAGCCAGCTGTACGCGCGGAACGTGCAGGCGCTGCTCTCGCATCTCGCGCCCGAGGGAGAGCTCGCCCTCGACTGGGACGACGAGATCACGGCCGGCGCGTGCGTCACGCGCGAGGTGGTGCCGGCTTGAGCGCCCAGCTCGTTGCGGAGCTGACCGTCTTCGCGCTCGCCGTCTTCCTCGGCTTCGAGCTGATCTCGAAGGTGCCGACGATGCTGCACACGCCGCTCATGTCCGGCACGAACGCGATCCACGGCATCGTCCTGATCGGCGCGATGCTGATCGCCGGCACCGCGGATTCGACGCTCGAGCAAGTCTTCGCCTTCGTCGCCGTCGTCTTCGGCACGATCAACATCGTCGGCGGCTTCCTGGTCACCGACCGGATGCTCGAGATGTTCAAGGAGCGGCGGCCGGGCGACGGCGAACGCACCGATGAGTAGAGCCTGGATCGATTTCGCCTACCTCGTCGCGGCGATCTGCCTGATCCTCGGGATCAAGCGGCTCTCGCATCCGAAGACGGCGCGCTCCGGCAACTGGATCGCCGCGGTCGGGATGGCGATCGCGGTCGGTTTTACGTTCCTGATCAAGGAGATCGACACCTACTGGCTGATGCTCGCCGGGATCGCCGTGGGGACGGTGATCGGCGTCGCTGCGGCGCGCACGGTGCGAATGACGGCGATGCCGCAGATGGTCGCGCTTTTCAACGGCGTGGGCGGCGGCGCCGCCGCGCTGATCGCGGCCGCCGAGTTCCACCGCGCCGCGCCGTTCCCCGGGCATCTTGCGGGCGAGGAACTCGTCGGGATCCTCTTCTCGGCGCTCGTGGGCTCTGTGAGCTTCTGGGGGAGCCTCGTGGCGTTCGGAAAGCTGCAGGAGCTCGTCCCCGGTCGGCCAATCGTCTTTCCGGCGCACAACCTGACGAACGGGCTGCTCGGCGCGACGCTCGCGGTGGCGATCGCGCTCACGGCGATCACCGAGCAGGGGATCTGGCTGGCGGTCGCGATGGTCGGGGCACTCGTGCTCGGCGTGTTGTTCGTGCTGCCGATCGGCGGCGCAGACATGCCGGTCGTGATCTCGCTCCTGAACGCCTTCACCGGTCTCGCCGCGGCCTCGACGGGCTTCGTGCTCGACAACACGGCGCTGATCATCGGCGGGACGCTCGTCGGCGCCTCCGGAACGCTGTTGACGATCAAGATGGGCCAGGCCATGGGCCGGCCGCTCCGGCAGACCCTGTTCGGGGCGTTCGGCGCCGCGCCCGAAGGCGGGACGGCCGCAGCGGTGGCGGCGGCCGACGGCGACGGGAGCGTCCGGACCGCCTCCGCCGACGACATCGCCTTCATGCTCGCCTACGCGCGCCGCGTCGTGTTCGTCCCTGGCTACGGGCTGGCGGTCGCCCAGGCGCAGCACGACGTCCGCAACCTCGCGGAGCTCCTCGAGGACAAGGGCGTCGACGTGCGGTACGCGATCCACCCGGTAGCGGGACGGATGCCGGGCCACATGAACGTGCTGCTGGCCGAAGCGAACGTGCCGTACGACGAGCTCTTCGAGATGGACGACATCAATCCGGAGTTTCCGCAGACGGACGTGGTCGTCGTCGTGGGTGCGAACGACGTCGTCAACCCCGCCGCCCGGAACCAACCCGGCAACCCGATCTACGGGATGCCGATCCTCGACGTCGACAAGGCGCACAACGTGGTCGTGATCAAACGCAGCCTCTCCCCCGGGTTCGCCGGAGTCGACAATCCGCTCTTCTACGACCCGAAGACAGTGATGCTTTTCGCCGACGCGAAGGCCGCACTCGAGCAGCTCGTGTCGTCGGTCAAGGGCGTTTGAGCTCGGTCCCGGTCTTCGGGGCGGCCGACGTCGAAGCCGCGGTCTCGCCCGAGCGGGCCGTCGAGGTCGTCCGCGACGCCTTCATCGCGTACTCCCGCGGCGACTGGACGATGCCTTCGAAGGTGTACGTGCCCGCCTACCCCGCCGGCGATTTCCGGGCGATGCCGGCGCTGGGCGGCGGATTTGCCCTCCTGAAGTGGGTGACCTCGTTCCCGGGGAATCCCGAGCTCGGGCTGCCGACGGTGACCGGGCTCGTCCTCGTCTCGGATGCCTCGAACGGGATGCCCGTCGCGGTGCTCGACGCAGGCGCGGTGACGGCGCTACGGACCGGAGCCGCGGCGGTGCTCGCCGCTGAAACGCTCGGGCGGACGGACGCGGAGCACGCGTCGGTGATCGGGGCCGGTGTGAACGGACGGGCGGTGGCCCGCACCTTCCTCGCCCGGAGGCGGAAGGTCTCGGTCTGGGACGTCGACGCGGTCCGCGCGGAGGCTGCGGCGTCCGAGCTCGGGGCGGAGGCGGCGGCCAGCCGCGAGGAGGCGCTGGCGGCGGAGCTCGTCGCGACCGTGACGCCTGGTCACGAGGTGCTCTACCCGGCCGGGAGCCTCCAGGCGGGGCAGCACGTGAGCCTGATGGGCGCCGACGGCCCCGGAAAGTCGGAGATCGCGCCTGACGAGCTGGCGCGCGTCCGCGTGTTCGCCGACGACTGGGAGCAGGCGAGCCACAACGGCGATCTCGTCCACGCCGTCGAGGCCGGTGTCCTCGCCCGCGACCGAGTGACGGAGCTCGGCGACGTCCTCGCCGGCGCGGCGGCCGGCCGCGCGTCGAGCGATGAAATCACTGTCTTCGACTCCACCGGGCTCGCGATCCAGGACCTCGCGATCGGTATCGAGGTGGTCAGGCGGTACGACGGAGGCGCCGACATGAGTAGCTTCCCCACCGTCAGAGAGATCGAGATCGGCTAGGGGTCGAGGAGGAGGCTGTATGTCCAGGATCGTGCATTTCGAGATTCCGGCGGACGACACCGGGCGGGCCAGGGAGTTCTGGGGCGGGCTCTTCGGCTACCAGTTCCAGTCGACGGACGGGCCGGTCGAGTACCACATGTTCCAGACCGGCGAGAACGAGGGCGGCGCTGTCATGGAGAGGCAGGGGCAGTCGGGCCTCGTCACGTATTTCGGGGTCGAGGACATCGACGCGGCGCGCGACAAGGTCAAGGAGCTCGGCGGGGCCGCCGAGGAAAAACAGCCCGTGCCGGGCTTCGGCTGGTTCTCACGCGCGCAGGACACGGAGGGCAACTCCTTCTCGCTCTGGCAGGGCGACGAGTCCGCCGGCTAGCTCGCCGTCAGCCGCGCGGGATCGAAGAGCTCGAGCTCGGGCTCGCGCCTGCCGAGGATCGCTCTTGCTACGAGGCGACCGCAGGCGAGCCCGAGCACGTTTCCGTGGCCGGAGTAGCCGCGCGAGACCCAGACGCCCTCCTGGCCCGGCACCGGGCCGACGAGCGGTCGCAGGTCGGGGCTCGACCCGAAGATCCCGGACCAGCGATGGGTGATCGTCGGCCTGGCACCGGCGAGCTCGGCAGCGAACTGCTCCAGCGCTGACTGGATCTCCGGCGTCGTCCCCTCCTCGGCAGTGGACTCCGCGTCTAGGTCGACGTCGCGACGGCCACCCAACACCAGCCTCCGGTCAGGCAACTGCTGCCAGTAATCGAAGCCGTGCCTCGCATAGTGGGGGCGGTCGTAGAGCAGCTCTGGGAGCGGCTCCGTCACGATCACCTGCCCACGGGTCGGCTGGACGATCTCGTCGATCGCCGGCAGAAGCCCGCTCGGGTACCCGTCGCTGGCGACAACGACGACGTCGGCGTCCGGCGCCTCCAGCGTCGCGACCCGCTCGTGCTCGCGGATCTCCGCTCCAGCGGCCGCGACCTGGTTTGCGAGCCGCCTGATCCAGCGCGCCGGCTGCAACGCGCCGTCGTGCGGGTGAAGGAGCGCCGCGTGGTAGCGCCCCTGCAACGCGCCTGAGGGCTCGTCGATCCACTCCGCGGCGAAGCCGTCGGCCCTGAGCGCGTCGTATTCCGCGCGCAGCTCGTCTCTCTCTTTTTCGTCTGCGGCCAGCCGCAGGCTTCCAACGCGCCGGAGTGCGTCTCCCGCCAGACCCTCCATGCGGTCGAGCGTCCGTTCCGTCAGCTCCCAGAGCGCCTTCGCGTTCTCCGGCCCGACCTCCGCTCGCGCCACGTCATAGGGCATGGCGCCGCCCCGCAGCGCGAAGCCTCCGTTCCGCCCGCTGGCGCCGGAGGCGATCGTGCGCGCCTCGTGGACGCGAACCGTTCGGCCGCACGCCGCGAGCTCCAGCGCGCAGGAGAGGCCCGTGACTCCCGCGCCGACCACCGCGACGTCGACGCGGCCGTTCCGGCGTTCGGTGCGGATGGGCTCGAACGGCGCCTCGAGCCAGAACGAGTCGGCCACGCGGTGATCGTAGTCACGCCGGAACCGCAATCCGGTAGACGCCGTCGCCGACGACGACGAGGCCGGCGAGCTCGAGCTCCGTCAGGGCGACGCTGACGGAGCCGGCCGCGAGGGCGCCTCGAGAGGCGAGCTCGTCGGCCCCCGCCGGCCCGTCGCGTACGAGCTCGAGCACCTTCGCGGCGTCGGGCGAGACGGTCGGCGTGACGTCGGACTGCGGGCGGTCGATCCCGAGCGCGTCGAGCACGTCGACGGACGAGGTGAGCGGTGTCGCGCCGAGCTTGAGCAGCGCGTTCGTGCCGGCGGAGAGCGAGGCGGTGATTTCGCCCGGAACCGCGAAGACCTCGCGACCCTCCTCGAGCGCAAAGTCGGCCGTGATCAGCGCGCCGCTCCGTTCTCGTGCCTCGACCACGACCACCGCCTCGCAAAGCCCGGCAATGATCCGGTTCCGGGCCGGGAACCGCCACGGAGCCGGCTCGACGCCGGGCTCGTACTCGGAGACCACGAGCCCGCGCTCCTCGATCCGCCTGGCGAGCTGCGCGTTCGAAGCCGGGTAGTCGCGGTCGATCCCGCAGCCGAGAACGCCGACGGTGAGGCCGCCCGCCTCGAGCGCGCCGCGGTGCGCCTCGCCGTCGATCCCGCGCGCCAGGCCGCTGACGACGACGAGCCCGGCTGCCGCGAGCTCTCTCCCGAGCATGCGCGCGACTTGCGCGCCGTACGGCGAGCACGACCGCGCGCCGACGACGGCCGCCGCGCGCCGCGCCAGCACCTCCGGCTCGCCCGCCCCCCGCAGGAAGAGCGCACGCGGTGGGTCAAAAATGGCGCGAAGCCGCGGCGGGAAGAGCGTGCCGGATCGCGCCAGCCGGATCACGCGGCCAGCTCCCTCGGCGAGCGATACGCGAGCGCCTCCGCAAGGTGCTCATCTTCGACCGCCTCCGACTGAGCGAGCGCCGCAACCGTCCGGGCCACGCGCGCCACCCGGGCACGGCCCCGGCCGGAGAGCGGCAGGCGCTCGACGGCCCGGTCGAGCAGTGCGCTCGCAGCCTCGGTGCGGACGATCGGCCCCGCGCGGATCCTGGCCTGTGCGGCCACCACCCGTTCGCCCACCTCAGCGGACGGGGCCCCCGGCCTCCCGCTCAGCTCGGCCGCACGCGGACGCGGCACCGCCACCACGAGGTCGAAGCGATCGAGCAGCGCCCGCGAG
>DATDKA010000006.1:0-5662 GCA_036520235.1 Gaiellaceae bacterium | reverse complement strand
TTCACCGACATGACCTACGACGACGCCGACCCCAACCAGCCTCAGGGCATCCATCCGGACCAGCACTCGATCGTCACCAATCCCGCGAACTGGAAGCAGTTCATCGAGACCGGCGACGGCGGGATCATCCGTTCGAACGGCGCCTTCGTCGACGATTCGGGTGACTGCACGGCGGTCCACGGCCTGCCGGCCTCCGACCCGCGCAACTCCCGCGCGAGGTGTCTCGCGGTGACGAGCCGCATTCCGGAGCGCCTCCAGTCCCTCAACAAGGGCCTGAACACGCTCCACTTCTACGAGATCGACTTCAACCCGAACCGTCCCGGCGAGCTCGCCGGCGGCGCGCAGGACAACGGTTCGTGGATGCGGCAGCCTGGGACGAAGACGTGGATCGAGACGTTCGTCGCCGACGGCACGTACAACGGCTTCGACGCCACCGACCCGAACTACTCGATGCTCTCGTGGCAGGCCGGCTCGATTGCGATCCTGGACGAGCCGCGAAACCAGCAGACGGGCTTCTGGGTCTCCGACACGCTCAAGACGCCGCTGGCCGCAGCGTTCCGCTACGACCGCGAGGCCGTGGCGTTCAGCGCTCCGACGATCTTCCACCAGAACGTCAGCAAGCTGATGTTCACCGGCCGGGAGCACGTCTTCCGCTCGCTTAACGGCGGCGTCAACCCGGCCTTCCCGTACGCGAAGGTCAAGGAGCACTGCAACCTCTGGATCGGCGACGGTGACATCAACGAGAACGGCACGTACGAGCGGCCGATCGACGTCTGCGACGACTGGAAGCCGATGGGCGATCCGGGCCACCTCGGCCGGCTCACCTACGGTCCGCTGGCCCTCTGCCCGCCGGGGAACCCGGCCGGCGCGTGGACGGCTCCCTGCCCGGCTCCGTACGTTTGGGGTGAGGACCGCTCCGGCGGCCACATCTCGATAGATGCGACGTCGGCCTCGGACAAGGCTGTCGTCTGGGCCGGCACGAGCGGCGGCCGCATCTTCGTCACGTCGAACGCGGACGCGGCGAACGCCGCCACGATCGCGTGGCATCGCGTCGACACGACGTCCTCGGCTGACCCGCCGCGGTACCCGTCGGACATCTACGTCGATCCGTCCGATCCGTACCACGCGTACATCACGTACAGCGGCTACAACGCGGTGACGCCGGACACGCCGGGCCACGTGTTCGACGTCCATGTCAACCCGGCCAACTGGACGGCGACGTTCACGAGCCTCGACGGCACGGGCAAGAAGGGTCTCGGCGACCTCCCGGTCGGCACGATCGAGCGGGACGAGTCGAACGGCACGCTGTACATCGGCACGGACTTCGGCATCGCAGTCCGGAAGGACACGGACGGCGGCTGGAAGGACGCACATCCGGGCCTACCCACGACGACGATCCCGCACCTGAAGATCGACCAGGAGCACGGGATCCTCTACGTGGCGACGCACGGCTTCGGCGCCTGGACACTGGACATCCACTAGAGCAAGTCCGGAACACAGCAAACGAAGGGCCGCCTCCGGGCGGCCCTTCGTTTCAGCTCTAGTACGCGACCGCGCCGCGGCCGGTCTTCGCGGCGTGGCGCTGCTCGTCCGCGCGGTAGCTGGATCTCACCAACGGGCCCGAGAAGACCGAGCCGAACCCGAGCTCCTCGCCCTGCTCGCGGAACCAGCGGAACTCGTCCGGGTGCACCCAGCGGTCGATCGTCGCGTGCTTCGCCGACGGCTGGAGGTACTGCCCGATCGTGACCACGTCGACGCCGTGCGCGCGGAGGTCGCGCATCGTCTCGACGACCTCGTCGTTCGTCTCCCCGAGCCCGACAATGATCCCGGACTTCGTCATCAGGTCGTAGTCGGCGAGCTCCTTCGCGCGCTGCAGGAGCCACAGCGCCTTGTCGTACGACGCCTTGGCGCCGCGCATCCTGCGGTGCAGGCGCCGGACGGTCTCGATGTTGTGGTTGAACACGTCGGGGCGCTCGGAGAGGATCGTTCGCAGCGCCTCCTCCTCGAAGCCGAGGAAGTCGGGTGTGAGGAGCTCGACGCTGGTCTGCGGCGATCGGCGCTTGAGCGCGCGAACCGTGGCGGCGAAGTGCCCGGCGCCCTTGTCCTCGAGGTCGTCGCGGTCGACGGAGGTGACGACGACGTGCTGGAGTCCCATCTGGGCCGTGGCCTGCGCGAGGCGCAGCGGCTCGAGCGGGTCGGGCGGATGCTCGGGACGTCCTGAGTTGACGTAGCAGTAGCGGCACGCCCGGGTGCACGTGTCGCCGAGGATCTGGAACGTCGCCGTCCCGCGGCCCCAGCACTCCGAGATGTTCGGGCAGCGCGCCTCTTCGCACACCGTGTGGAGGCTGGCTCCATGGATCAGCTTCTTGACGTCGAAGTACTGCGAGTCGGCGCTGGGCGCGCGGACCTTCATCCACGGCGGCCGGCGCGGGCGATCCGCGACGGGAAGCGACTTCACGCCGGAAGTCTATGGACAGGCGCCGCGGTTAGAACGACTTCCAGGGATCCAGGTAGACGTCGTCGACCTGGAATGCCGCGCCGGTCCCCACCGACCGGAAGCGGAAGGCGACGGCCTTCACGCCGAGCAGGCTGCAGACGTTCGTAACGGTCAGACCGATCCGGGGCGAAGGCGCCCACACGCCGGTGCCGCTGATACTCCCACCGTCGAGGAAGGTGAGCAGCCCGAGGGCGCTGCGGACGACGACGTCCACCTTCAAGCTCCCTCGGGCCGACCCGACATTGCGTACGAAGAAGCGACTGTGCCAGTCGCCCAGCCCGAAGCAGACGGTCGGCGAGAGCGCCGAGCTTCCAGCCGGCAGGAAGAGCGAGTTCCCGTCCCCGCTCGACCGCACGTAGAACGGCTCGTTGCCGCTCACGACCCCCGCGCCGCCGGACAGCGTCCAGGCCGGGCCGCCTGCTTCGAAGGACCCCCCAGGAACGAGCACGTAGCTGTTCCTGTCACCCCACCGCTCGAACACCTGGGACGACTCGTCGCAACCCGAGGCCGGACCCGTTCCGATCAGGCCCGCTTTCGCCGACGGAGTGACCGTCATCGCCAGGGCCGCCAGGAGGCCCGCGGCGAACGCGAGGGAAAGGATCCGAGGATGACGGGCCGCAGTCGTCACTCGACTCAGTGTCATGGTCCGCCGCTCCTCTGCATCACCCGATCGAGTGCTGTATTCGGCGATCGATCCCTGAGGGGAGGGATTTCGGCTCCTGCGGAGCCGCCTCGAGGCCGATTTCGAACGCACCGATGGCTACTGCGGCGGTAACCGGGTCGGCGGGCCTCGACCCAGCGTCCCAACGGGTGATCGAAGAACAGCGCGCGCGGCGCCTGAGCCGGCTCGCGCGGCGTGAGCGGCTGTCGTTGCTCGTCTCGGCGGGCCTGTTCCTGGCCGTCGCGACGGTGATGGCGGTGGCGATCCCCACCGACCGCACTCCCGGTGCCGTTGCGACGGCGCTCCTCGTCGCCGTCTACGCCCTCGCGTTCCGCCTCGACTTCGAGATCGGCACCGGCTCCGCCGTCCCGACCCAGCTCGTCCTCGTCCCCATGCTCTTCGTCCTCCCGACGGGGATCGTTCCGATCGCCGTGGCGTCGGGCGTGATCCTCGGCAGCCTGGCCGAGTACGCCGGCGGCGGCTTGCACTTCGAGCGGGTTTTCATGCGCCTCGTGAACTGCTGGCACGCGATCGGCCCTGCGCTCGTGCTGGCGCTCGCCGGCGAGCCGGCACCGAGCGTGTCGAACTGGCCGCTGTACCTGCTTGCGCTCGGGTCGCAGTTCGCACTCGACTACGGCAGCGCGGCGCTCCGCGAGTGGTCGGCGCTCGGCGTGCCGCCAAAGGTGCAGTTCAGGGCGATGGGCTGGGTTTACATGATCGACAGCGGCCTCGCGACGACGGGGCTTGCATTCGCCTTCGCCGCCACGCAGTCACCGTACGGCGTGCTCCTCGTCGTGCCGCTGGTCGGGCTCCTATCCGTGTTCGCGCGCGAGCGGCGGGTCCGGATCGACCACGAGCTCGAGCTTCGCGACGCCTACCGGGGCACGGCGTTCCTGCTGGGGGACGTCGTAGAAGCTGACGACGGCTATACGGGCGAGCACAGCCGCGACGTCGTCGATCTCACGCTCGGCGTCGTCGACGAGCTCGGCCTCTCGGAGCGCGACCGGCGGGACGCCGAGTTCGCGGCGCTGCTCCACGACGTCGGCAAGCTCCGGATCCCGAACGAGATCATCAACAAGGCCGGTCCGCTCACGCCGGAGGAGTTCGACGTCGTCAAGCGCCACACGATCGAGGGCGAGCGGCTGCTCCACCGTGTCGGCGGCCTGCTCGGCGAGATCGGGCGGATCATCCGCTCCTGCCACGAGCGCTACGACGGCTCCGGCTATCCCGACGGGCTCAGGGGCGAGGAGATCCCGCCGCTGGCGCGGATCGTGGCCTGTTGCGACGCCTACAACGCGATGACCACCGACCGGTCGTACCGGAAGGCGATGCCCCAGCACGAGGCGATCGGGGAGCTTCGCCGAGGCTCGGGAAACCAGTTCGACCCGGCCGTCGTCGAGGCGCTCGTCACGGTCGTACAGCGCCTGGCGTAGCCTTCGGCGTTGTGCCGGAAGCGCCGCTCCGGGAGACCAAGTACGGCCTCGTCGCGGACGTCGACGGCTGGTTTGTCGTCAACGCCCGAGACGCACGCTGGCGCGAACGTGAGCGCCTGGGCAGGTGGTGCGACTTCGAGGGCAAGCGGCCCTTCCGCCAGCTCGGCTTCAACATCAGCGTGCTCCAGCCGGGCGAGAGCATCGGCCGATATCACCGCGAGGCGCACCAGGAGGGCTTCCTCGTCCTCAGCGGGACCTGTGTCCTCGTCGTCGAGGGCGAGGAACGAGAGCTTGGACGGTGGGATTTCTTCCATTGCCCCGCCGGGACCGAGCACATGATCGTCGGTGCCGGCGAGGAACCGTGCGTGGTCGTCGCGGTGGGCGCACGCGGCGGCCGCTCAGGGCTCGTCTACACGGTCTCCGGCGCCGCCGCGAAGCGCGGGATCTCCGTCAAGCGGGAGACGAAGAAGCCCGTGGAGGCGTACGCGGACCTTCCGCCCTCACGCCGAGTCGCCTACGAGAGCGGCTGGCTCCCTGAGCCGTAGCCCGAAGACCTCTGCGAGCGCCGCGACAGCATGCGGCTTGACCTCTTCTAGCGAGACGGGCCGCTCCAGCTCGCGCGCCAGCGTCGTGAATGCGGCGTCCTCGAGCCCGCAGGCGGTGATCCACTCGGTGAACGGCGCCGGGTCGAGGTCGACGTTGAGGGCGTAGCCGTGTGTCGTGATCCACTTGGAGATGTGGACGCCGATCGAGGCGATCTTCCGCGGCGGCCGTTCCAGCCAGATGCCGGTCAGCCCCTCGATCGTCGCCGCCTCGACCCCGAAGGCCCCCACCGTCTCGATCAGGGCGGTCTCGAGGTCCCGGCAGTAGCGCTTGACGTCCTCGCCGTGGCGCGTCAGGTCGAAGATCGGATAGCAGACGAGCTGCCCCGGTGCGTGGTAGGTCGACTTCCCGCCCCGGTCGGTCTCGACGATCTCGACGTCGGCTCCGTCGGGCACGTGGAGCTCGCTCGAATCGGCGCGGCGGCCCAGCGTGACGACCGGCGGGTGCTCGAGCAGGATCACGGTGTCC
>DATDKA010000005.1:0-35144 GCA_036520235.1 Gaiellaceae bacterium | reverse complement strand
CGGAGGCCGCATCCGGCTCGCCGCCCCTCTCCCCGGCACAGCGGTGCTCGCAGGCCGCAAGGCGAGGTCGCCCCTAGGTTCCGCTCGCCACCGGGGCGCATATCCGGCGGCGCGGAAAGCCTCCACCACTGCGAGATACCGCTGCGCTTCCTCGGCCAAGCTCATGGGCCGACCTTCGCATGGCCCGATCACGTGGCACTCATACGGCGCCAACGCGACCCTGTACGCGGCGTTGACTTCGGTGTTCAATTGACGGGATGTCCCTCGTCGAGGTGCGCCTGCTCGGGCCCCTCGAGGTGGACGTTGCGGCCGGCCGCCTCGAGCTGCGCCGCAGCAAGCAGCGGGCAGTGCTCGCCCTGCTCGCCCTGCGGCCGGGCGAGGTGTTTTCGCGGGATCGGATCATCGACGAGCTCTGGGGTGAGCGACCGCCGAAAACCGCCGTGGCATCGCTCCAGAACGTGATTTCCGATCTCCGGAAGTCGCTTTCGCCGCAGGTGCTCGTGACTCAGACGCCGGGCTACGCGCTTGCGCTCAAGCCCGAGGCCGTCGACGCGCGGCGGTTCGAGGCAGCGATCGACGGCGCACGTGCGACCCAAGGCCCGGAGGAGCGCGCCCGGCTCCTCGGGGCGGCGCTTGCTCTCTGGCGGGGCGAGCCGCTCGCCGACGTCGAGCTTGGCGCCTTCGCCGCGGCCGAGGCGAGTCGGCTCGAAGAGCTTCGAACCGCCGCTCGCGAGGCACAGCTCGAAGCCGAGCTCGACCTCGGGCGGCACGCGCAGCTCGTCGCCGACCTCGAGGCGCTCGCCGCGGAGTACCCGCTTCGCGAGCGGCCCACGGCGTTGCTGATGCTCGGCCTCTATCGGGCCGGTCGCCAAGCCGAAGCGCTCGAGGCCTACCAGCGCGCTCGCGAGCGGCTCGTCGGTGAGCTCGGCATCGAGCCGTGGCCGGAGCTGAAGCGGCTCGAAGCGGCGATTCTCCGCCAGGACCCGGCGCTCGAAGCGCCGTCGAGGACCAGGGCGCCGTCCGCGCGAGCCGAGGACCGGCGGAAGACGGTGACGATCCTCTTCGCGGACGTGGTCGACTCCACCGCGCTCGGCGCCTCGCTCGATGCGGAGGTCCTGCGGAACGTGATGCGGCGCTACTTCGAGGTGGCGCAAGGCGTGATCGAGCGGCACGGGGGCACCGTCGAGAAGTTCATCGGCGACGCGGTGATGGCGGCCTTCGGCATCCCGACCGTGCACGAGGACGACGCGCTGCGGGCGGTCCGCGCGGCGAGGGAGCTCCGCGACGCGATCGACTCCGTCAACGCGGAGCACCCGACGGCCCTGCTCCAGATCAGGATCGGGGTGAACACAGGCGAAGTGCTGGCCGCAGATCCCGCTTCGCAGGGCTCCTATGCGACCGGAACAGCTGTCAACGTCGCCGTCCGGCTCGAGGAGGCGGCGATGCCGGGCGAGATCCTGCTCGGGGAAACGACGCACCGGCTCGTCTCCTATGCCGTCGATGCCGAGGCAATCGAGGGGGTGGATCTCGGCGGCGCGCTCGGCCGCGTCCACGCGTTCCGTCTAATCGAGGTGGGTGCCGTCGCTCGCCCGCTGGGAGTTGCCTCGCTCGTAGGACGAGACGACGAGCTCGCCGTCCTCCGCGCCGCTGTCGCCGGTGTGCGGGCGGAACGTCGGAGCCGAGTGGTCACCGTGATCGGCGAGGCGGGCGTGGGGAAGACGCGGCTCCTGTCGGAGCTCGTCGCCTCACTCGGCGGGGACGAACGGGCGTTGGTCGGGAGGTGCGCCTCGTACGGCGACGGCGCGACGTTCCTGCCGCTGGCCGAGATCGTGGCGCAGGCGGCTCCGTCACGACCGGCCGAGACCATCGCCGCGCTGCTAGGCGCCGACGAGCAGGCGACGGTGGTCGCACAACGCGTGACCCAGCTGACGGGCGACGCGGACGGCGCGGCCTCCACGGGCGAGACCTTCTGGGCCGTCCGGCGCTTCCTCGAGGCGCTCGCGTCGGACCGCACAGTGGTTGTGGCGCTCGAGGACGTCCACTGGGCGGAGCCGACGCTCCTCGATCTCGTCGAGTACCTCGACGCCTGGCCGGCGGAGGCGCCGCTACTGCTCGTCTGTCTTGGCCGCCCCGAGCTCCTCGAGCAGCGTCCGAGGTGGGGCTCCGGCAGGCCGAGCCTCGTGCTCGAGCCGTTGGAGCCCGAGGCCGCTCGCCTGGTGCTCGACCAGCTCGCTCCGGCCGAGCTGCCCAGTCGGGACCGGCAGCGGATCGTGCGGATCGCCGAAGGGAATCCGCTCTTCCTGGAGCAGCTCCTCGCGCTCGCGGACGAGGTTGGACCGGACGCCGTGACCCGCGTTCCACCCTCCGTCGAGGCGATCCTGGCCGCCCGTCTCGACCGCCTCGAGCGGTCGGAGCGTGCGTTGCTCGAACGGGCGGCCGTCGTCGGCCGGGAATGCCCGTGGAACGCGATCCTTCAGTTGACGCCGCCCGAGGAGCTCAACGGCGTCGACGCCAGGTTGCTGAATCTCGTCCGTCGCGGGCTCCTGCTCGCCGAGCGGTCCGGCTCGGAGGACGCGTTCCGCTTCAAGCACGTCCTCGTCCGGGACGTGGCATATGCCGGAATGACGAAGGAGTCGCGGATCGGCGCGCACGAGCTCTACGCCGACTGGCTGGACCAGGTGGCGGCCGCGCCCGACGAGCTCGTCGGCTACCACCTGGAACAAGCCTCGCGCTATCGGCAGGAGCTGATGCCTCGCGACGAGCGCGGGGTGGCTCTCGGACGACGCGCCGCGAGCTTGCTCGCCGCGGCCGGTCGCCGAGCTCCTGCGCGCGCAGACTGGCCCGGAGCGGCTGCGCTGCTCTCCCGAGCGGTCGCCGTCCTACCCGAGCGCGACCCCGAGCGAGTGCGGCTGCTCCCTGATCTCGCGCGCGCTGTCGGCCTGTGCGGCGACTTCCGGCGAGAGCTCGCGCTCCTCGACGAGGCGGTCGAGCGAGCGGAGGCGGCCGGTGACCGCCAAACGCGCAGCTACGCCGTTCTCTATCGGGACCACGCTCGGACGCGCGTCGACCCCGCGTTCAGCGTGGCAGCGGCCGAAGCGGAGGCCCGCGCGGCGCTCCGGGTCTTCGAAGAAATCGGCGACGCGGACGGACGAGCGCGCGCCTGGGCGAGACTGGCGCACTGCGAGTGGTTCAGCGGTCACCACGCCGAGGCGCGGCTCGCTGCAGAGCGGACACTCGCGCATTCCCTTTCGGTCGGGGACGAGGCTCTCGAGGCCGAGGCCCGTGGATTGATCGGCAACACGCTCCTGAACGGCCCCGACCCGCTCGACGAGCTTTTCGCCTACGCGGAGCAGTTGACCGAACCAGGTCACCGGCGGCTGTTGACGCTCCTCGCCCAGGCACACGCGATGCGAGGCGATTTCACGGCCGCGCGCAGGCTGATCGGGCAGGACATAGCGGCGTTCGAGGAAGTCGGGAGCGCATTCGCAGCCGTCCAATCTGCCGGCGAGGGATTCGCGATCATCGAGGTGCTCGCCGGCGATCTCGCCGCCGCGGAGCGGTATCTGAGCGAGAGCTTCCAAGCGATGACGGAAGCCGGCGAGACCGGACACCGGTCCTCGGTCGCGGCAAGGCTGGCGAGCGCGCTCTCCGCCCAGGGCCGCCACGAGGAGGCCGAGCGGTTAACTCGCGTCAGCGAGGAGACCGCGTCTCCGGACGACTACCTCTCGCAGATTCTCTGGCGCTCGACGCGAGGGCGGGCGCTCGCCGGCCAGGGACGCGTCGGAGAAGGCGAACTTTTCGCGCGAGAGGCCGTCGCGATCGCCGGGGGCACCGACGACGTCAATCTGCACGCTGACACGCTGGCCGTTCTCGCAGAGATTCGCCCGGACGAAGCCGGCGTGCTGATCGAGGAGGCTCTCCGGCTCTATGAGGAGAAGGGCAACATCGTCTCCGCGGGGAGAGTTCGTGCGCTTCAGGGCCAACTGAGCCCGGCGGTCTAGCTCAGGCCTCCTCCAGCTCGTTCACCTTTGCGCACAGCGCGGCGAACCCGGCCTGCAGAAAGTCGTTGGCGGCGCCCGCGGCGAGCGTCCAGGTGAGCGCGCGCCCGAAGCGCGGCGCCACCATCTGCGTCGAGGCGAGCGCCGCGGCGCTCCACGTCCCGATGCAGCGAGTGCAGGTTACGAGCTCGCCCAGCGCGCGCTGGAAGCCCTCGCCCGCAGGGTGCTCGTCCTCGCCCTCCACGAACGGCTCACGGAGGAAGCTCGCCACGCGCTCCTGCGACAGTGTCCTCGAGGCCTTGAAGGTTGCAGCCGAGAGCGCGACGAGGTCGAGCGCTGTGCCGGGGGGCGAGCGGCGCGACAGCGCGGACACCGCGCCGAGGCCGGCGAGAAAGGCGCCGACGATCGCGGCGTAGGCCTCGTAAGGCGCTCGTTCTGCCTGCTCTTCCACCGGAGCTAGCCTTTCCCCCAATGCCCCCCTTCAAGACATCGGACGCCTACTTGCCGACCGGCGACCAGCCGCAGGCGATCGAGGAGATCGCCGATGGGCTGAACGCGGGCGAGCGCTTCCAGACGCTGCTCGGTGCCACCGGGACCGGCAAGACCGCGACGATGGCATGGACGATCGAGCAGGTCCAGAAGCCGACGCTCGTGATCGCACACAACAAGACGCTCGCGGCGCAGCTCTGCAACGAGTTCCGGGAGTTCTTCCCCGACAACGCGGTCGAGTACTTCGTCTCCTACTACGACTACTACCAGCCCGAGGCGTACGTCCCGCAGGCCGACCTCTACATCGAGAAGGACTCGTCCCGGAACGACGACATCGACCGGCTGCGGCACTCGGCGACCTCGTCGCTGCTCTCGCGCCGGGACACCATCATCGTCGCCTCGGTCTCGGCGATCTACGGCCTCGGCTCGCCGGAGGAGTACGAGAAGCGCGTCGTGATGCTGCAGGTGGGGGAGGAGCAGGACCGCGACGTGATGCTCCGCAAGCTGATCGACATCCACTACACGCGGAACGACGCCTTCCTCGCCCGGGGCCGCTTCCGCGTCAAGGGCGACGTGATCGAGATCCAGCCGGCGTACGAGGAGTCGGCGTACCGGATCTCGATGTTCGGCGACGAGGTCGAGCAGATCACGCACTTCGACCCGCTCTCGGGCGAGGTCTACGGGAAGCTCGACTACCTGAACATCTTCCCGGCGACGCAGTACGTGACCTCGAAGCCCACGATCGAGCGCGCCGTGGACGACATCCGCCACGAGCTCGAGGAGCAGGTGAGGCAGTTCGAGTCAGAGGGCCGGATGCTCGAGGCACATCGGATTCGGCAACGGACCGAGTACGACGTCGAGATGATGCTGGAGCTCGGCTTTTGCAACGGGATCGAGAACTACTCGCGGATCCTCGACGGCCGGCCTGCGGGCTCGGCGCCTTACACGCTGATCGACTACTTCCCGTCCGACTTCGTTGTCTTCATAGACGAGTCGCACCAGACAGTGCCGCAGGTCGGAGGCATGTACGAAGGCGACCGGTCACGGAAGCAGACGCTCGTGGACTGGGGCTTCCGGCTCCCGTCGGCGCTGGACAACCGGCCGCTCCGCTTCGACGAGTTCCTGGCGAAGGTGCCGCAGCTGGTGTTCGTCTCGGCGACGCCGGGGCCGTTCGAGCTCCGGCACTCCACGCGGACGGCGGAGCAGTTGGTGCGGCCGACGGGGATCGTCGACCCCGACGTCGAGCTGCGGCCGACGAAAAACCAGATCGACGACCTCCTGAACGAGATCCGGCGCCGCGAGGAGTCTGGCGAGCGGGCGCTCGTGACGACGCTGACGAAGAAGATGGCGGAGGACCTGACCGACTACCTGCTCGAGTCGGGGGTCAAGGCCAGGTACCTCCACTCCGAGATCGACACGCTCGACCGGATCCAGCTGATCCGCGAGCTGCGCCTCGGCGAGTACGACGTCCTCGTGGGCGTGAACCTGCTCCGGGAGGGGCTCGATCTGCCGGAGGTCTCACTCGTCGCGATCCTCGACGCCGACAAGGAGGGCTTCCTCCGCGGCAAGACCGCCCTAATCCAGACGATCGGCCGGGCGGCGCGGAACACGAACGGCAAGGTCGTGATGTACGCCGACAAGCTGACCGAAGCGATCAAGGGCGCGATCGACGAGACGAACCGCCGCCGTGCCGTGCAGCTCGCCTACAACGAGGAGCACGGCATCACGCCCGAGTCGATCCAGAAGGGCGTGTCCGACATCGCCGAGTTCCTGTCGCTGGAGGCGCCCACTGTGCCGAAGCGGCGGCGCGGGTCGGCGAAGGTCGACGGCATGAGCCCGGCCGAGCTCGAGCGGCTCGTCGTGACGCTCGAGGAGGAGATGTTCGCCGCGGCGGAGGAGCTCCGGTTCGAGTACGCCGCGAAGCTCCGCGACGAGATCAAGGAGCTGCGCCGGGAGCTCCAGGCCGTGGAGGAAGCCCCGGCCGCGTCCTAGGCGCCGGACGAGGCGAGCGTGCGGTTCCCGCCGCGCTGCTTCGCCGTGTAGAGCGTCCGGTCGGCCACCCGAAGCAGCGCCGCGGCGGTATCGCCGTCGGCCGGGAAGCTCGCGATGCCCAGGGCCGCCGTGATCGTCCGGCCGTCGGCGAAGGGCGTCGCCGCCAGCTCGCGGCGGAAGCGCTCCGCGACGCCGAGTGCATCGCCGGTGCGCGTCTCCGGCAGAAGTACGACGAACTCGTCTCCGCCGAGCCGCGCGGCGACATCTGCCATGCGCTTGTGCTCGCGCAGGCAGTCCGCAACCCGCTGGAGCACGGCGTCGCCGAGTGCGTGGCCGCCGGTGTCGTTGACCGCCTTCAGGCCGTCACAGTCGATCATCACGACCGAGAGCTCGTGGCCGTTGCGCCGGCACCGGGCGAGCTCCGAGTCCAGGCGGTCCTCGAGGCCGCGCCGGTTCAGAAGCCCCGTCAGCGAGTCCGTGACCGCCGCCCGCTGCTCGCGCCGAAGCGCCTGGGCAACGTCGATCAGGGCCGCCGTGTGCTGCGCGAACAGCGTTGCCGCTTCGACCTGCTCGTGGCCGAGCTCCGTCGCGGCGGAGGTGCGCCCGACGAGCGCTCCGACCTCGCCGCCTGCGACGCGGAGCGGCAGCCAGACGAGCCACGGCGGCACCGACTGCTCGGGCTGCTCGAGGCCGGGGAGCCGGCTGTCGAGGACGCTGTAGGCGGCGCCGGCGCCCGAGCGCGACTCGATCTCCGCCAGATGCTTCACGTCTCCGGGCTCGAGCGGCCTGAGCGCGGAGTCCGGCCGGCGCCAGAAGTTCGCCAGCTGGTAAGCGTCGCCTTCGCGGACCAGGCTGACCTGCGCGGAATCGAGCTCGAGCAGCCGCGCGAGTGTCCGGGTTGCGAACTCGGTGATCGCCGCGACGCCGCGGAGTGAGCTAGCGTGGACGCAGAGCCGCGCTGCTCCCGCCAGGTCGAGCCCGAGCGAGGCGCGCATCTCCTCGATCCGCTCAGCGACGAGCGGCGCGAGCTGTTCGTAGAGCCCGGTCGCCCCGGCGGGGAGGGCCGGTCCCTTGGTCTCGATGTTGAGCACGCCGGCGACAGCGCCGCCGACGGTGAAGGGGATGGCGATCTCGGACGTGATCCCGGCCACGGCGGCGATGAAGTCGGGCTCGCCGTCTGCGTCCTCGATGAACTGCAGCTCGCCCGTTCGCACCGCACGTGCCATCACGCCCTGGTCGAGCGCGAACCCGTCGCGAATGTCCTCGTAGCCGCGCTGCGAGACGAGCCACAGGCGCTCGTGCTCGAGAACGTAGACGCTCGCGAGCACACGTCGGTTGGAGCCCTCCGCAAGCGCGTCGACGGCTAGGTCGATCGAGGCTCGGCCGCTTTCCGTGCCAAACGCGGCCTTCGCCCGGCGCACGCTGGCCGCGATCGAGTCGACGCTCAGCGGCCGCAAGGCCCGGCCGCGTTCCGGCGCCGACAGGTCCCGATCCGCACGCCGCCGCGGCTCCGGCACGTCGCTCGCCCCGTCCGGCGCGCGGCCCTCGGCAATCGCCCGGACGTCGGCGATCGCTTCCAGAAAGAGGTCGAGCACGAGCGGGTCGAACTGGGTGCCGCGTCCGGCCCGCATCACCGCGACCGCCTCGTCGAAGGCCATGGCGGGGCGGTAGACGCGGTTCGACGTGATCGCGTCGAAGACGTCCGCGACACCGGCGATGCGACCTTCGAGCGGCACCGCCTCTCCGGCGAGGGTGTGCGGATAGCCCGTGCCGTCGTAGCGCTCGTGGTGAGTCAAGGCGATCGTCGCCGCCACGTCGAGCAGTTCCGAGGACGAGCCCGCGAGCAGCCGGTGGCCGATCTCGGCGTGACGCTCCATCACGCCGCGCTCCGACTCGGTCAGACGCCCGGGCTTGAGCAGGATCCGGTCGGGAATCGCGATCTTGCCGACATCGTGGAGCCCGCTTGCGAGCCGGATCAGCTCGCAGCGCTCCTCGTCGAGCTCGAGGCTGCGCGCCAGGAGCTCGCAGTACCTGCTCATCCGCTCGGTATGTCGGCCGGTTTCTGCGTTCCGGAACTCCGCAGCGAAGGCGAGCCGGCGGATCGTCTCCGCCTGGCTCAGCTGGAGGTCGAGCTGGGACCGCTGGAGCCGGGCGACCGTATCGAGCAGGTCGTCCTCGGCCCGCCGGCGCTCGGCGAGCTCCTGCTGGGCGGTCCCGTACAGCCGGGCGTTCTCGATCGCGAGGGACGCCAGGCGGCCGAATCTCGTCAGCAGCGCGACCTCCGCATCGCCGAACGACCGGCCTTCCTCCACACGCGCCAGGCCGAGCACGCCGGAGACCTCGCTCCCGGCCCGAAGCGGCACGCCGACGACCGCCCGGAACGGAACGCTGTCGAAGTCTGGCTGGCGACCCGCCCAGCGGTGGTAATCGGCCACGACCAAAGGGTCAGCCGTCTGCCAGACCCGGCCGGCGACGCCCTCGCCGCACCGGAGGGTGTGGCCGACCCACGGCTCGAAGACCCCGGTTCCCACCCGCACCTCCAGGGTCGAGTCCTCGGCGGCGACGTAGAGGTACCCGTGCGGCGTGCCGACGAGCGCGCCGGCCCGGTCGACGATCGCCTGGAGCAGCTCGTGCAGGTCGAGCCGGTCGATCAGCCCGAGGGCCGTCTCGTGGAGCGCTTCGAGCTCCTCGCGCTCGTCCGGGAGCGACGAGAGCGCGCGAAGAGGCGGAGAGGGCTCCGCGGCCGCAGGCAGGGGGCTCACCGTTGGCTTATCGGACGGTGGAACCACCTGGCTCAACTCCTGGGCTTCCCTCGTCCGAGGGACGTCATTTTTCCACTTCCTCACCAGGTAGTTCCCTCAATCGCCAGGCGAGAGGCGTAGGATCGCGCCGTACGTTCTCGAGGGGAGAAAGGGAGAGGGCTAACGTGAAGAGATTCCGAGGTCTCGCCGCGGCCGTGTTCGCGCTCGCGGCGCTAGCAGTGCTGGTGTTTGCAGGCCCATCTGCCGGCCACGGCAAGCACGGCAAGCCGTCCGGCCCACGCACGAACAAGGCGATCATGTTCGCCTCCGACGGGATGCGCCCGGACCTGATGGAGCGCTACGTCCGCAAGGGCTTGATGCCCACCTACAAGGATCTGATCAAGCACGGGGTGACCGGCCGCAACGGCCTCAAGCAGGGCTTCCCGCCGAACACCGGAGTCGGCTGGTACACGCTCGCCACCGGCACCTGGCCGGGAGAGCACGGCTCGACGAACAACACTTTCCACCGCACCGGCGATCTGTTCAACAACTCGACGAGCTTCTCGGCGACCGGAATCCTGCAGGCCGACACGATGCAGCAGGCCTCCGAGCGGGCCGGCAAGAAGATCGCCGCGGTCGAGTGGGTCGGGACCCGCAACCTCGTGCCGGCGATTCAGGGCCCGGTCGTCGACTTCCGGAGCTTCTTCTCGACGCGCGGCGTCCTCGTCAACTACGACCTCCCGGGTCAGCCGGGCCTGTCGAACAGCTTCGGGATCTCCTACCAACGCACGGGACAGAACGAGAACACCACGCCCGCTCAGGTTCCCTATGCAGTCCCTGCGGTCAGCGACGCGGCCGGGTGGAGCGCGGTACCGGCGTCCCAGGGAACCTCGAAGCAGGCTCAGTTCCGCGTCCGGAATACCGCATTCCCGGCCGCGGACAACGTCGACCGCTTCTACGACCTCTACATCTACGACAGTGCGGGAAGCGCCGTCGGCTACGACCACGTGCTCGTAGTTCCGTCGACGGCGGGCAAGAACGGCTCGCAGGCGGTCGCGAATCTGGCGGCGGGTGACTGGGCGGAGGCCAAGGTCACGCTGACCGGCGCGAGGGCGGGTCAGACGGCCGGCTTCTACATGAAGCTGATCGACCTCTCCTCGGATCTCTCGAAGCTGCGTCTGTATTTCACGTCGATCGCGCGAGTGAACGCGTCGTACAACGCTCTCGGCCCGGCCGGCTCGGCCGCGTTCGAGGAGACGCTCGCCCACAATTTCCCGACTTCGGTGGCGGCCGACTTCGCGCCACTCGAGGCCCTCCAGATCGACGAGGACACGTATGTCGAGCAGGGCCTGAAGTGGGCGGACGCCCACCTCGCGTACCTCCACTACATCTTCGAGGGCTTGGGCTACAAGCCCGACGTCCTCTTCCTCGGGACGCCCACGACCGACGAGTTCCAGCACCAGTTCACGGCGCTCTTGACGCGCACGGACATCGACGGCCGGCCGAACCCGTACTACGACGACGTCAACGGGGACGGGACGAAGGACGGACTGCTCCGAAAGCGGGAGGGCTACATCCGCGCCGCCTACCGGGAGGCCGATCACACACTCGCGCTCGGTCGCCGGCTGATGGACAAGAAGGACACGACCGTCGTTGCGACCTCCGACCACGGCTTCGGGCCCCAGTGGCTTGCGATCAACGCCGGCAAGGTCCTCTCGGACGCCGGGCTCGCAAGCGCCGAGGTGCTTGCCAACTGCCGCACCCCGCAGGGCGCGGGCGCGTTCGGGCTCGCCAAGGCCTGCTGGGCCGGCGGCACCGCGCAGATCTACGTCAACCCGACGCTTCCCGCCGGTGAGACCTACGAGGGCGTCCGGACGAAGATCATCAGCGCCTTCGGCGCGCTGACCGACCCGGACGTCCCGGGGCGGCCGGTGATCCTGAAGATCATGAAGAAGGAGGAGCTGCGGAACGTCGACGGGTCGGACTCGCTGCATCCGAACCGGAGCGGTGACGTGGTCGTGGTGGCGAGACCGCCGTACCAGTTCGACGCGGCAACCGCGGGCAAGACGATCGCGTTCTCGCAGTTCTTCGGCCAGCACGGGTATTTGCCCGACCTGGTCGACCTGAGGCACAACCTCAACATGCACGCGACGTTCGTCGCCTCGGGGCCCGGCTTCACGCACTCGAAACGGAAGGTCAGGAACGTGAGGGCGATCGACGTCGCCCCGACGCTCTCCTTCGTGCTCGGGATCCCGGGTCCGATGAACGCGCGAGGCAAGATCCTCTACAGGATCGTCGAGCGGACGCACGGCCTCCGCGAGATCACGCTCCTCGACATCAGCGACTGGCACGCGCAGATTCCGCCGGCCGCCGCCGAGGCGTCCGACTTCGTGCTTGCCGCGAACGGCACGCCGACTGGGACCGCGCTGGGGCCGACGTTCAACATCGCCGGCGCCGCGTTTCTGACGACGTGGTTCAACGAGTACCGGAAAGAGGTCCGGGACGGTTCGCTGACGATGACCGCCGGCGACTCGTTCGGCGGGGCGACACCGCCCATTTCGAACGCGTTCGGCGACAAGGTGACGCCGCCGATCATGAACATGATGGGCTTCGACGTCGACACGGTCGGCAACCACTCGTTCGACCGCGGCGAGGACTACTACCGGCACCAGCTGATCCCGCTCGCGGACTTCCCGATCCTGTCGGCGAATGTGGTCGACAAGACGAGCGGTCAAACGCCGCCGGAGTGGTCGCCGTCGACGACCTTCAGGTTCCGCGACGTCAAGGTGGGCGTCGTCGGCTTCACGACGGTCGACACGCCGCTGCTCCTCTTCCCGGGGAGGCTCGGGAACTTTGAGGTGCGACCGGTGCTGCCCGCGATCAACCCCGTGGCGGCGAAGCTCGCTGCGAGAGGCGCCGACGCTGTGATCGCCCTCGGCCACGAGGGCGCGAACGCAGGGTTCCTGGACACCGCCACCGGGCCGCTCATCGACATTGCCGACGGCGTGACGAACACCGACGTCGTGATCGGCGACCACAACGACATCCAGGCGCTCTCGTATCGGCCGAACGGCGTGCTCGTCACAGAGAACCGCGGCAAGGGCATCCGCTTCACGCGGATCCGCCTGGTGATCGACGAGGACCGCGGCGAGGTCGTCTACAAGACGGCTGACTGGCATAAGCCGTGGAACATCGGCGTAACGCCGGATCCGGCTGTTCAGGCTCGAATCGACGAGCTCAACGCACAGCTGGCGCCGATCTTCAACACCGTGATCGCGCAGTCGAGCGTGCAAGTCCCGCGTCGTGACAACTGCGGAAACGGCAACGGCCGGACTTGTGAGTCGCTGATCGGGAACCTCACGACCGACGCGATGCGGAAGACCTACAACAAGGAGTTCGCGATCACGAACTCCGGCGGCCTCAGGGCAGACCTGACGTGCCCCGCCGTCGACAACACCGGTGACAACTGCCCGGCCTACGCGACGGCGCCGCCGCCATACAACATCACGCGCGGCTCGGTGCTCGGCGTCCTGCCGTTCGGAAACATCGTCGTCTCGGCCAACGTGAACGGGGCCGAGCTGAAGACGATGCTGGAGAACGGCCTCCAGTTCGTCCCGGCCGAACAGGGCCGCTTCCCGCAGGTGTCGGGCCTCTGCGTCACGTACGACGTGCAGCAGGCGGCGCTCAGCCGGGTGACGGCCGCGGTGCGGCAGGCAGCCGACGGCACCTGCACTGGCGCGCCGATCGACCTGACCGCCTCGGGCGGGCCGTACTCGATCCTCGAGAACGACTTCATGGCGAACGGCGGCGACGGCTATCCGAACTTCACGGCTCGGATGTCGACGCTGGACATCATGGATCAGGTCCTCGCGGACTACGTGGCCACCAACTCGCCGCTTGCGCCGACGATCCAGGGCCGGATCAAGTGCACGGACAGCAACACGGCGGCAGCGCCGGCCTGTCCGGTACCGCTCCCCTAGGCTCGAGAGTCGCTGGGAGCCCGCCGCTTCCGTGGCGGGCTCCCAGCTACCGTCGTTCCGTGACGAACGAGAGCTGGTTCGGGTGGGTCGTCGCTGCCTGCGTCGTGGCGCTGACGATCGCCGGGGGCGCCTGGATCGTCTCGACCGGGCCGTCCTCTGAGACTGCGGCGACGCCGTCGGCCCACCCCGCAACGCCGGTCGGCTACGACCCCCGCTTCGTCCGCTATGCCGAGCACGACCAGGACGTGGTCGTGATCGTGGCGGCCGCACCGGGGAAGCTCGAGGTCGTCGCGGCCCCGTCCAATTCGGCCGACCTCCCGCCGGAGGACGTGGCCGTCGCCGTCGACTCGCAGCCGCTCGAGCCGTTGGCGGACTGTGGCTGGAACTGCGTCGCGGGCGAGGCTCCGGTGCTTCGCGGCGACCCGTCGTTCGTGGGCGTCGAGGTTCGCCGGAGCGGTCGGCGCCCCGCCCGGGTTGCGGTCGCGTTGCCGGCGAAGCTCCCGCCGTCGGGTGGCGTGCTGTACCGCGCACTTCAGCGACGGATGCGGGCGATCCGGACGGTGCGGGTCGACGAGCGCCTCAGCAACGGCACGTCGAGGATTCGCACGAGGTTTGCCTTCCGCGCTCCGAACCGGATGCGCTACGCGATCAACACGGGCGTGAAGGCCGTCGTGATCGGCGACCGCCGTTGGGACTACGCCGGAGGACGCTGGCAGGCGGCGCCGACCGAGCCGATCCGCTCCCCGGCCTACATCTGGGCCGGGGCTCGCCGGCCGTGGTTTCTCGGGCGGGAGCGCCTCGACGGGCGCAGCGTCCGCGTCCTCTCGCTCTTCCGCGACGAGCCGCGGTTTCCGGCCTGGTTCCGCCTCACGGTGGACGACCGGGACCGCGTCGTCCAGGCGGAGATGCTCTCCGTCGGGCATTTCATGGTCGACCGGCTCTCCGGATTCGGCGAGCCCGTGACGATCGTGCCGCCGCGCTGAGGCGCAGTCGTTAGCCTCGCGCTGTGGGGCTGGTCGACCTGCTGGCGATCCTGATTTCGAGTTTGGTGATCGGCGCGCTCGGCCGTCTCGCCGTTCCGGGGCCGGATCCGATGCCGATCTGGCTGACGATCCTGCTCGGTTTCGCCGGGTCGATCGTCGGGGGCGCGGCGGCCCTCGGGCTCGGTTTCGGCGCCGGCGGGGTGTTCGTCCTGTCGGTGCTGGCGGCGACCGTGCTGGTGATCCTTTTCCGCAGATTCGTGCAGAAACGTGGAATTACAGGCCCCGACGCCCGACGGATGCCCTAGTTTTCCCGCAGTCCGCACGGGGTAAGCCGGTGAGGCAATCTCGAAGGAGGACAAATGGGAATCATTGCCTTCATCATCCTGGGCCTTCTGGCCGGACTGATCGCCAAGGCGATCCTGCCCGGAGATGACCCCGGCGGACTGATCGTGACCGCGCTCGTCGGCATTGCCGGTGCGCTCATCGGAGGGTTCCTGGCGTCGGCGCTGTTCGACGCCCACCCGCTCGATGAGTTCTTCGACATCAGCACCTGGCTGACCGCGATCGTCGGTGCGATCGCCTTGCTTCTCATCTACCGGATGGTCGTCGGGAGGCGACCGGCCTACTAGTCCCGGACCGTCGGGGCGGAAAGGAGCAGCATGGGTGGGATCAGTCTGGGCGGGATTCTCGTGATCATCGGGATCATCCTGGCGATCTTCTGGAATCTCTGGATCGGCCTGATCATTGCGCTGGTTGGCCTCATCGCCTTCGGCGGGTTCGCTAGGGGCCGCTGGTACTGAGCTCTCCTGGCACGGGAGCCGGCTGGGCGGCGAGCGGCCCGCGACCACGCGGAAAGCGGCGGATCGCGGTGAGCCCCCAGTCGTCCCCGCGCCAGATGTAGGTTTCGACCGAGAGCGCGCTCTCGCCGCTTTCGTACACGTGGAGCCCGCGTGCCTCGCCGCGCCGGTTCGGGCGCGGCTGGCCCAGACCGGGCGCGATCGAGACGGTGACACCACGGATTTCGCCGTCCACGACCTCGAACTCATGGCGCTCGCTGACCGCGCCCTGATGGATGTGGCCGGCGAGAATCAGCTCCGCGCCGCTGTCCACGAGGCCGGCGAGCACCCGGCTCCGGGCGCGGACAGGCTTCTTCCGCGTCCGCCACGGCGCCCCGAGGAGGTGGTGGTGGAGGACGACGACCCGGAGTGCCGTCGGCGGAGCGTCGGCCATGCGCTGGGTCGCCTCCTCCAGCTGGCGCGGCCGGACTCGTCCGGACTGCTGACGCCAGGGCCGAACCGAGTTCAGGCCGACGACATGGAGGTTCTCGGTGCTGTAGACCGGCTCCGTCGTCTCCCAGCGGCGCTCGAACTGCTCGTAGGTGCGGGTGAAGCGCGCAACCGGCGTGTAGGGGATGTCGTGGTTCCCAGGCACCGCGAGCACCGGTGGTCCGAGGCTCTGGAGGAAGTCCGCTGCGCGGTCGTGCTGCTCCCGCCGTCCGCGGTGCGTGAGGTCGCCGCTCGCCACGATCAGCTCCGGCTCGACTCGCTCGATCAGCGCTGCGAGCCCCGGTTCCAGCACCGGTTCGATACCGCTTCCGACGTGCAAATCCGACAGGTGGACGAGACGGGTGCGGGCCCCGGGCACAGCCGAGTCAGGCTATACACTCAGATTCGTGGTCGACGAGCCCACCGAGATCTTCGACGACCTCTATCTCGGCCTGCGAGCGGGGGGAGCGCTGCGCAAGAAGCGCCGCGGCGAGCCCCTGACGAGCGAGGAGGAGGAGGCGATCGGCCGCTGGCAGCGCCTGGGGCGGGTGCGGAAGGTCGCTGCGCTCGGAGCCTTCACGCTCGGCACGTTCGGGCTCGGCTTCACCCTCGGGGGGCTCATCTTCGGCAAGTGGCGTAGGGCCTAGCTAGTTCTCGGCGTCCTGCGCCGTGAACAGCACCGTCGGCACCTCCTGCTCCGCCGGGTCGCGCTCGAGCACGATCACCTCGAACAGGGTTCCGACGACCGCCGCCAGCGGGATTGCGAGCAGGACCGCCAGCTCGCCGACGAGGATCGTGGTCGCGGCGACGGAGACGATCACGAGGAGAGGCGACAGGCCGACGGCGTCGCCGAGCACGCGGGGAATCACGAAGTAGTCCTCGGCGAGGCGGACGAGCAGCACGATCAGGCCGGCCGCGACGCCGACCTCGACGGACTCGGTGAAACCGACTCCGACTGCGAGCGACCCGGCCAGGAACGGTCCGATCACCGGGACGATCTCGACCACGCCGGCAAACGCTGCGATCAGCAGCCAGAACGGCAACCCGATCGCCCAGAACGCGATCGAGAGCACCGTCGCGACGAAGAGGATCAGCAGCGCCTGCCCGCGGACGTAGGCGCCGAGCTTCAGGTCGATCAGATCCCACGTGTCCCGGACGATCCTGCGCCGGCGGTGCGGAACCAGCGACGTGACGAGCCGGACGGCGTCGTCCCGCTCGAAGATCCAGTAGGCGGCGCAGGCGAAGACGAAGAAGATCCCGATCGCGATCTCGAACCCGAGCAGCGTCAGGTGGAGCGCGGGGTCGAAGACGTCCTCCACCTTCGGCAGCCGCTCCAGCCGTTGGTTCAGCCAGTCGAGCGCGTCACCCTTGAACCCGCCGTCGTTCTCGGCCTCCCCGAGCGCCTCCTCGATCTGGTGGATCGCCCTCGGGACGACCGCCCACAGGAGCAGGCCGAGGAGCGCGCCGAGAGCGGCGTAGTGGAGGAGGATCCCGGCGCCGCGCGGGATCCGGCGGCGGGCGAGGGCCTCAACGGACGGCCGCATCGCGGCGGCGAGCGTGAAGGCGAGAAAGAGCAGGACGAGCAGGAGCTTCAGCTTCCAGAGCGCGAGGGCGAGCACGACCACGCCTCCGACGACGATCGCGGTGACGAACGCGCGGCGCGCGACATCCTCCATGGAGATGGTTTCGCCGGGTTCGCGTCGCGACAAACCCGCAGGAAACGGCGGGGTACGGCGCGAATGCCCGTGCGTGATCACCGACGAGGAGCGCGAGGAGATCTGCCTCGAGGCCCGGCGTCACGGGATCGTGCTCGCGCGGCCGCTTCTGTGGGCCATCCTGCTCGGCGGCGTAGGCGGCGTGCTGACGACCCTTCCCGGCCCGATTGACCTGGTTGGGGTCGTCGTCGTCGCGGTCGCGGTGGCAATCGCTCTGCGGGCAGTTTGGAAGTGGGAGCGGACCCGTGTGGTCGTGACGACCGAGAAGGTGTTCGTCGTCAACGGGACGCTGCGGCGAAACGCGCGGGCCGTGCGGCTCCGAGCGGTCGAGGCCGTCGAGCTCGAGCAAACCTTCGCGGGCCAGCTCCTCGGCTACGGGACAGTCATCGTCGGCCCGCTCGCGCTGGAGAAGATTCCCCGCCCGAAGCGGCTCTACCAGCTAGTCGAGCGCCTCGCCGGCTAAAGACCAGTCCCTTTCAGCCCCGCACCGCGGAGCCATGACGGGTGTCTGACACCGGCCCGGCCCGGCCGGGGCCAGGCGCGCGGAGCCATGACGGGTGTCTGACACCGGTCGCGGCTCGCGAGGTCGTGCCGAAAGTGGGAGGAATTGGCGCGGCGGGTCGGGTGGCCGCGGTGGGGCGCGAGGATGAACGCCGATGGGACGCGTGCTTCGGTCAAGCCTGCCCGACGGCTACTTCCACGTCACGGCTCGAAGCGTCGCCGAGGCGCCGCTCTTCCGGGACGACTTCGACCGACGCCTCTTCCTGATCCACCTGGGCGGCGCGATCCGCCGGTTCGGCCTCCGTCTCGAGGTCTGGTGCCTGATAACGACGCACCACCACGCCGTGGTGGACGGCCCGACGGAGCAGCTCTCACGCGCGATGCAGTGGCTCCACGGCCACTACGCGCGCGAGCACAACGCTCGCCACCGGCGCTTCGGCGCCCTCTTCGCCGAACGGTTCTGGTCCCGCGTGATCCGGGACGAGAAGCACCTCGTCGCAGCGATCGAGTACGTCCTGAACAACCCCGTCCGGGCCGGGCTCGTCGAGCGCTGGCAGGACTGGCCGTGGTGCGGCGTCACGCGCCCAAACGAACACTTGTTCGCGTCATCCGCCACGGCTAAACTGGCCGGTTATGGCCCAGGAAGAGCTGGTTGTTCACGGCGCGCGCGAGCACAACCTCAAGGACATCGACGTCAGGCTGCCGAGGAACCGGCTGATCACGATCACCGGCCTGTCCGGCTCCGGCAAGTCCAGCCTCGCTTTCGACACGATCTACGCCGAGGGCCAGCGCCGCTACGTCGAGTCGCTCTCAGCCTACGCGCGCCAGTTCCTCCAGATGATGGAGAAGCCCGACGTCGACTCGATCGAGGGGCTCAGTCCGGCGATCTCGATCGACCAGAAGACGACGTCGCGGAACCCGCGCTCGACGGTCGGCACCGTCACCGAGATCTACGACTACCTCCGGCTCCTCTACGCGCGCGTCGGCCGGCCGCATTGCCCGATCTGCGGCCGCCCGATCGCCGGCCAGTCGATCGAGGCGATCGTCGACCAGATCCTCCAGCTGCCGGAGGGGACGAAGTTCACCGTGAACGCGCCGGTCGTCCGCGACCGCAAAGGCGAGTACCGAGACCTGTTGGACGAGCTCCGCCGGGACGGCTTCACCCGCGTCAAGGTGGACGGGGAGCAGCGCCTCCTCGAGGACGAGATCGTCCTGGACAAGAAGTTCAAGCACACGATCGAGGTCGTGGTCGACCGCCTGCGAATGAAGCCGGAGCTTCGCAGCCGGCTGTTCCAGTCGGTGGAGACCGCCGTCAACCTGGCCGACGGCCTCGTCGTGATCGACCTGCTGGACGAGGAGCGGGAGCTCACCTTTTCCGAGAAGTTCGCCTGCCCCGAGCACGGCGTGTCGCTGCCCGAGCTCCAGCCCCGGATCTTCTCCTTCAACTCGCCGCACGGCGCGTGCCCCCGCTGCACCGGCCTCGGCGCGCAGCTCGAGATCGACCCCGACCTGCTCGTGCCGGACCCCACGCTGCCACTTGCCGAGGCGCTCGTCGGGCTGAACGGCAACTGGTACGAGGCCGTGATCCAGGCGATCGCCGACCGGTACGAGCTCGACCTCGACACGCCGTGGCAGGACCTGCCGAAGGAGCACCGGGACCTTTTCCTCTACGGCACGAAGGGCGAGCGCGTCTACGTCACCTACCGCAACCGGATGGGTCGCAAGCGCTCGTACATGCTCGCCTTCGAGGGGCTGGTCTCGAACCTTCAGCGCCGCTACCGCGACACGGACTCGTCCTCGATGCGCGAACGGATCGAGGAGTACATGAGCTTCCGGCCGTGCCCCGAGTGCGGCGGCGCGCGCCTGAAGCCGGAGGTGCTGGCGGTCACCGTCGGCGGAAAGAACATTCACGAGTTCACGAAGATGTCCGTCGCTCGGGCGCTGGACTTCCTCGCCGAGTTGGAGCTGACCGAGACCGAGCAGCTGATCGGTCAGCGGATCGTGAAGGAGATCCGCGAGCGGCTGACCTTCCTCGACAACGTCGGCGTCGGCTACCTGCAGCTCGACCGCGCCTCCGCGACGCTCTCCGGCGGCGAGGCGCAGCGGCTCCGTCTCGCGACGCAGATCGGGAGCCAGCTCGTCGGCGTGCTCTACATCCTGGACGAGCCGTCGATCGGGCTCCACCAGCGCGACAACGGCAAGCTGATCGCGACGCTCGAGCGGCTCCGCGACCTCGGCAACACCGTGCTGGTGGTCGAGCACGACGAGCAGATGATGCGAGCCGCGGACTGGCTCGTGGACATGGGGCCCGGCGCAGGCGAGCACGGCGGTCACGTCGTCGCGGAGGGGCCGGCGCGGAAGGTCGAGCGGAACCCGAAGTCGATCACCGGGCAGTTCCTCTCCCGCGAGCGCCAGATCGCGGTGCCGGAGCGCCGGAGCGACGACCGCGGCACCTTCCTCGTCCGCGGCGCGCGCCAGCACAACCTGAAGGGGATCGACGTCGAGTTCCCGATCGGGCGGTTCATCGCCGTCACGGGCGTCTCCGGCTCGGGCAAGTCCACGCTCGTGAACGACATCGTCTACAAGGCGCTCGCGAACAAGCTCCACCGGTACCGCGTGAAGCCGGGCGACCACGACGAGGTCGAGGGGATCGACGACTTCGACAAGGTGATCGAAATCGACCAGTCGCCGATCGGTCGCACGCCGCGGTCGAACCCGGCGACGTACACCAAGCTCTTCGACCACATCCGGGAGCTGTACTCGCTGACACCCGAGGCGAAGGTCCGTGGGTACAAGCCGGGACGATTCTCGTTCAACGTCCGCGGCGGGCGCTGCGAGACCTGCAAGGGCGACGGGACGATCAAGATCGAGATGCACTTCCTCCCCGACGTCTACGTTCCCTGCGAGACCTGCGGCGGGCGCCGCTACAACCGGGAGACGCTGGAGGTGCGGTTCAAGGGCAAGTCGATCGCGGACGTGCTCGAGATGTCGGTCGAGGAGGCGCTCCAGTTCTTCGCGAAGATCCCGAAGCTCCGCCGCAGGCTGCAGACGCTGCACGACGTCGGGCTCGACTACATCAAGCTGGGGCAGCCGGCGACCACGCTTTCGGGCGGCGAGGCGCAGCGCGTGAAGCTGTCCTCGGAGCTCTCGAAGGTCGCGACCGGCCGGACCCTGTACATCCTCGACGAGCCGACGACCGGACTGCACTTCGCCGACATCGAGAAGCTGCTCGAGGTGCTCCAGCGGCTCGTCGACGCCGGGAACACGGTTCTCGTGATCGAGCACAACCTCGACGTGATCAAGCAGGCGGACTGGATCGTCGACCTCGGGCCGGAAGGCGGCGAGGGCGGCGGCGAGCTGATCGCAACGGGGACGCCGGAGGAGATCGCAGCGGTGGACGAGTCCTATACCGGTCAGTTCCTGCGGGAGCTGCTGCCCGCTCACGCTGCCGCCGCTGCCTGAGGACGACGTCTACTTCCGCACGCATGCGCGGCGGTACGCGCTGCTCCTCGACCTGGTGCGCGGCCTCGCGCCGCAGCGGATCCTGGTCGTCGGGCCGAGCTACGAGACGCAACTCCTCCGCGAAAACCTCCCGCAGGCGCAGGTCGACACGCTCGGCTGGTTCGACCACCGGTTCCCGCTGCGCGAGGGCGAGCGGCACGTCGAGCTCGACCTGAACGAGGCCGACCGCCCGCCGCTCGAGCCGCACGATCTCGTGATCTGCTCGGAGGTGATCGAGCACCTCCAGGTGGCCCCGGTGCCGGTGCTCCGGTACCTGGGCGAGGCGCTCGCCGACGGGGGGCGGCTGATCCTCCAGACGCCGAACGCCGCCTCGCTCCCGAACCGCCTCCGGCTGCTGGTCGGGCGCAACCCGTACGAGCCGATCAGGGAGGACCCCCGGAACCCGGGCCACTTCCGCGAGTACACGGTGGGCGAGCTCCGTGACGCGGTCACCGCGGCCGGTTTCGAGGTGGAGCGGCTCCTGACGGCGAACTACTTCGACCACGGCTCACGGAAGAACCGCGCGTACCGCGCAGCCGGGCGGGCTCTGCCCGGCACCCTCAGAGAGGGGATCACACTGGTCGCGCGACGCCGCCGATGACGGCGACCCTCCAGGGCGACCACGACGTTGCCGGGAAGCTCGGGGACATCCACGCCGCGCTCGTCGTCAGCGAGCGCACGGGGCTCATTCGCAGCGCGGTGATCACGATGGCGCTGGCGTCGCAGGGCAGGCACGCGGACGTCGAACTGACGTACCGCCTCGACTCCACCAACACGGCGGTTCCTGGGCTGTAATTCCCTCGTGGGGAGGTTCGCCTACCTCCGCGAGGACACCGACCGGTCGGAGACCGTCGCGGTGCTGGCGTTCTGCGCAGGCGTAGCTGCCTCGCTCGCCCTCGGGGGCGACGAGGTGCGGGACCTCGACGGAGTCGACGCCGCGATCTGGCTCTTCGTCACGGGGTTGTGCCTGGGCTTCGTCGTCTACTGGCTCGGCGGCTGGGCGCTCGCGTTCGTCGTGCCGCGCCTCGGCGGCGGCCGACAGAAGCGGCGCACGCGCCACGTACTCGCTTACTCGTTTCTCCCGCTCGCGTTCGCCTTCCCGCTCTGGCTGATCTGGCCGCGGCTGCTGCTCCTGCCGGCGGCGGCGAGCCTCGCGCTCCTCGTGCTCGGGTTGCGTGAGGTCGAGGGCTGGAGCACGGCACGCGCGGCGACGGCGGTCGTGCTCGCGGCCGTCTGGCTCGCGACGCTAGTCGTCTGCGTGTTGAGCGTGCTCGGGATCCTCCACGGCGCCTTCGAATAGGGCGAGCTCCTCGTCGGGGATCGAGTACGTGTGCTCCTCGGTGGGGAACGAGCCGTCGCGGACGTCGGCCGCGTAGGCCTGAAGCGCGCCCTGGATCTGCTCGCCGAGGTCGGCGTAGCGCTTGACGAACCGTGCAGGGCGCCGGTCGGAGAGGCCGAGCAGATCGTGCCAGACGAGCACCTGCCCGTCGCAGTCGGGCCCGGCGCCGATCCCGATCGTCGGCACGGTCAGCATCGCCGAGATCCGCCCGGCGACGGCAGCCGGAACTGCCTCGAGTACGACGGCGAAGCACCCCGCCGCCTCGAGCGCACGCGCGTCGGAGTAGAGCTTCCGCGCCTTGGCCGCCGTCCGGCCCTGGGCCTTGAACCCGCCGAGCATCGTCGCAGACTGCGGCGTCAGCCCGATGTGGCCCATGACCGGGATTCCGGCGCCGACGAGCGCCTGGACGCGCTCGAGTGTGGGGCCTGCGCCCTCGACCTTGACCGCGTCGGCGCCGGCCTCCTTCACGAACCGGACCGCGTTGGCGACCGCCGACTCGTTCGAGATCTGGAAGGAGCCGAAAGGCATGTCGGCGATCACGAGCGGCCGCTTCGCACCTCGGGTGACCGCGCGGACGAGCACGAGGAGCTCGTCGACCGTGACCGGCACCGTCGACTCGTGGCCCAGCACGTTGTCGGCCGCAGAGTCGCCGACGAGGATCAGGTCGACGCCCGCCGCGTCGGCGAGCTTCGCCCCCGGGTGGTCGTACGCCGTGACCATCACGAGCTTCTCGCCGTTCGCCTTGCGCTCGGCGAGGTCGAGCAGCGACAGCTTCGAGGCTGGGCCGGTGGGGTGGGACGTCATGGCTCGTCTCCTTCCAGGACGACGTTGTCGATCAGGCGGGTGTTGCCGACACGGACCGCGGCGGCCAGGACTTTTGGTTCGAAGTCGGCGACCTCGACGTACTCCACCTCGAGGCCGTCGAGGAGCTCGCGCGCCCTGGCCGCGTCTCGCGTGGCCAGGGCGCGGGGGAGGGTGAGTGCGAGCTCCCGCTCCTCTGGGGTGAGGAGCTTGTTGCGGGACGAAAGCGCTAGACCGTTCTCGTCGCGGACCGTCGGAAGCACCCGGATCTCGAGCTGCAGGTTCAGGTCGCGCACGAGCCGCCGGATCACGGCGGCCTGCTGCGCGTCCTTTTGGCCGAAGTACGCGCGGCGGGGCCGGACAAGGTTGAAGAGCTTCAGGCAGACCGTGGCGACGCCGCGGAAGTGGCCCGGCCGGTGCTCGCCCTCGAGCGTCCGCCCCAGTTCCTCCACCTCCACCCAGGTCTGGAAGCCGGGCGGGAACATCTCTTCGGCCGCCGGCGCGAACACGACGTCGGCGCCTTCCTCCTCCGCGACCGTCAGGTCGCCGGTCTCGTCGTTCGGATAGCGCGCGAGGTCGTCGGGACGATCGAACTGCGCCGGGTTCACGAACAGGCTGACGACCACCGTGTCGCACTCCTCACGGGCGGCGCGGAAGAGCGAGACATGGCCGACGTGGAAGGCGCCCATGGTCGGGACGAGGCCGATCGAGCCGGTTCTCAGCGGCGCGAGCGTCTCGTCCAGCTCCTCGGCCGTGCGCACGACCTTCACGACGCCGTCGCCTCCGCGAGCACGCGGTAGAGCGGCTCGAGCTTCGGGATCCGCGCCGAGATCGCCTGCTCGTGCCGCTCGACCGTCTCCCAGTCGCCGCGCGCGATCGGGCCGGTCAGCTCGAAGCCGTTGTCGATCACGCCCTGCATCAGTGCCCGCAGCGCGTCGACCGGCGCGCCGACCTCTTCGAACACCTGGGCTGCGGCGTGGTGGAGGGTCACGAGGTAGTTGGAGGCGATCGCGGCGCCGGCGTGGTAGAGCGCCCGGTCCTCCTCGGCGAGCTCAAACGGCTCGAGGCCGAGCAGTCGCGCCAGGTCGAAACCGATCGCCCGCGCCTCGTCGGATTCACCCGTCACGGCGGCCGCGGCCTTGTCGAGCTGCTCCGGCCCGCGCGAGCGCGAGAAGCTCTGCAGCGGGTGCAGCCCGAACCGTCGTTCGCGCTCGCCGAGCGCCGAGAGCGGCGTCGCGCCGCTCGTGTGCCCGACCCATTGGGACACGTCGAGTGTCTGACACCGGACAACGTCGGCGATCGCGGAGTCCGGCACGCACAGCAGGACGATCTCGGCCCGATCCGCGGTCAGGTCGACGCCGCGCTCCTCGAGGCGGGCGGCAATGGCCGAACCGACGCGGCCGCGGCCGATGACGTTGACGCTTTCGATCACGAATTGCTCCAGTTCCTTGCGGATACCGGGCCGAGCTCAGTGTATCCGGCGGTCTGGTCGCAGACGTCCGCGATTGCCACGGACAGGCGCCGTCGTTTCGGGCACTATGCGCTTGGGTACTGATCCCAAAGCGTTTCCCTGGCATCAAGCGTGAAGTTCGACCGCCACAAGCTCGCCGCGCTCCATTCCGAGGATCAGAGGTCGGAGCACGCCGTCGTGGAAACCGAGCGCTAAAGGGAACGCCTGCGGCGCTCAGGGCGGGGGTTGAGTTGGCCGCAGACTCGCCCCCGCCACCTTCTCTCGAGCACAGGCCCGAGAAGGTCGACCCACCGGGACCTGGAACTTCAAGCCGTGGAGACGGGCCGGCTCGAAACCTTCAGCGACGGGGTGATCGCGATTGCGATCACGTTGCTCGTGCTCGAGCTCCCGATCCCGGACGTCGGCGAGGACGGCTTCTGGCGCGCGTTCCTCCACCTCTGGCCGTCGCTGATCGCCTACACGATCAGCTTCCTGACGATCGGCGTGATGTGGATCAACCACCACACGATCTTCGTCCACATCGTGCGAACGGACCGGATCTTCATGCTGCTGAACACGCTGCTCCTGATGAGCATCGCCTTCGTCCCGTATCCGACCAAGGTGATGGCCGCGTTCCTCGAGGAGGGAGAGCCCGCCCGCGACGCGGTCATTCTCTACGGCATCGCGCTGACGGCCTGCGCGATCTGCTTCAACCTCCTCTGGAACTACGCCCGTCGCTGGGGAGGCCTCCTCCGCGAGGACGCCGATCCGGTCGAGGTGGAGGGGATCACGCGGTCGTACCTCCCGGGTGTGCCCCTGTACCTCGGCACGGTCGTCGTCGCGATCATCAACCCCTTGGCGGCATTCATCGTCCACGGCGTGATCGTCGTCTTCTACGCGCTCTCCGCCACCTTCTGGGCGCCGGGCTGGGCCAAGTCCGAGCTGTAGACTCAGCGCGATGCCGATCTACGAGTACGTCTGCATGCAGTGCGAGTCGCACTTCGAGGAGCTCGTCCGGAACGGGGAGCAACCCGACTGCCCGGAGTGCGGCGACTCGAACGTCCGCAAGCAGCTCTCGGTCTTCTCCGCGCACGGTACGAGCACCAAGCCGACCTTCAGCGGCCCAGCCGGTGGCGGCGGCGGGTGCTGTGGCGGCAGTTGTGGCTGCGGCCACTGAACTGTCCGGCGGTCGTCCTAGACTCGCCCGCGTGGACACTCTCCACGCGCTCGGTGAACAGGTCTCGGCCTGTACCCGGTGCCGCCTCGCGCAGGGCCGCACGCAGGTCGTCTTCGGCGTCGGGGACCCGCACTCGGACCTGATGTTCGTGGGCGAGGCGCCCGGGTTCCACGAGGACAAGCAGGGCCTGCCCTTCGTCGGCCAGGCCGGGAAGCTGCTCGACAAGCTCCTCGCCGGGATCGGCCTCGAGCGTTCCGAGGTCTACATCGCAAACGTCCTGAAGTGCCGCCCGCCGGGGAATCGCGACCCGCAGCCCGACGAGATCGAGTCGTGCGAGCCGCACCTGTTCCGTCAGATCGAGCTGATCCAGCCGAAGGTGGTCGCGACCCTCGGAAACTTCGCCACGAAGCTGCTCTCAGGTAAGCCCACCGGGATAACGCGCGTCCACGGCGTCGAGCAGGACACGATGGTCGGCGGAAACCGGGTGCTGCTCTATCCCCTCTACCACCCGGCGGCCGCGCTCTACACGCCGGCGATGCTCCAGGTGCTCCAGCAGGACTTTGCACGCCTCCCCGAGCTGCTCGGGCGGGTGATCGAAGTGCCCGAACCCGAGCCGGAGCCGCTCGTCGCGTCGCAGCCCGCCGTCCAGCTCGGCCTGTTCTAGCCCTCCGCGAGCTCGATCCGCACCGTGTGGCCGTGCGGCGCGAACCCGCCCTCGGAGACGACGCCAGTGACGGTCTCCAGGACGACTCGGCCCGGCTTCTCGTCCTTCCGCAGGTAGGTCATCTCCTCCGCGAACGACCCCAGCAGCGCGAACGCGGCGGCGGTCGCGGCCGACTGGTCCCACGACGCCGTCCAGCGAAGCGAGACCGCGAGCACGCCCTCACGGTCGATCTCGGCGGCCGTCTCCTGAAGCGGGAACTGCGCGGCGACTCGGCGTACGTGCGGGAGGAGGTGGGCGTCGGGCTCCTCGGTCACCCAGTCCTCCTCGGACATGAACCGCGCGAGCGTCTCTGCGTCCGGAACGAGTCGCCGGGCGTCGGCGACGCCGCGCCCGCGCTCGTCGATGTCCCAGCGTCGGCGCATCAGCGTCCAGACTACTGCCGTGGAGTACGACTCCTCGTCGCCGGAGGCCACCGAGGCCGTTGGGGCGGAGCTCGCCGGGTCGCTCCGCCCCGGTGAGGTCGTGACGATCAGCGGTGAGCTCGGCACTGGGAAGACGACCTTCGTGCGAGGCGCCTGCCGGGCGCTGGGTGTCGTCGACCCCGTCACCAGCCCAACGTTCACGATCGGCCACCGCTACCGCGGCCGGGTGGACGTCTCGCACCTCGACCTGTACCGCTTCGCCGGGGTCTCGGCCGCGGAGTGGGGCGATCTCGAGCCCTACTTCGACGGCGCCGTCTGCTTCGTGGAGTGGCCTGAGGCAGGGCGGGACGTGCTGCCCCCGGCACGCTTTGCCGTCTCGCTCGAGCACGCAGGCCCCAAGCGCCGCCGGATCCGGGTCGACGAATGCTGATCCTCGCGTTCGATACCGCCACGGAGGAAGCGACGAGCGCGCTCGTCTGGGACGACGAGGTGCTCGGCGAGCAGGTCTCGCGGCCTGTGTCCGTGCTCGAGGACCTGGACGCTCTGCTGCGGCGCGGCGGCGTCCGCGACTCTCAGCTCGAGGGGCTCGTGGTCGGGACCGGCCCCGGGAGCTTCACGGGCCTGCGGATGGGGCTCGCGACGGCGCGGGCGCTCGCGTTCTCACTCGAGCTCCCGGTGGCCGGCGTGTCGACGCTCATCGCGCTCGCGGCCGGTACGCCCGGCGCGGTCCCGGTGATCGACGCCCGCCGACGCGAGGTCTTCACGCTGCTGGAGGACGAGCCGACCGTGCTCGCGCCGGCCGATCTGCCCGTCGAGGCCGGGCGCACCTATGTCGGCGACGGCGCGCGAAGGTACCGCGATGTGATCGAGGCTGCGCGCGGTGACGTGCCGCCGGATGACAGCGAGCAGCACCTGCCGAGGGCGCGCTTCCACGCCGTGCTCGCCCGGGACTTCGGGCTTCCCGAGGCAGTCGAACCCATGTACCTTCGTGTTCCCGACGTCGACCGCATCCGACAGTGACCATCGAGCTGCGACGCCTCACTCTGGCCGATCTCCCCGCGATCGAGCGGATCGAACGGAGCGCCTACCCGACGCCCTGGTCGAGGTCGATGTTCGCGGGGGAGCTGGCGAAGCCGTCGTCGATCTGCCTGGGAGCCGTCGACGTGGATGCGGCCGAGCAGCTCATCGCCTACCTGATCATCAGCCGGTACGCCGACGCCTGGCACGTGATGAACGTCGCCGTCCACGAGGACTACCGCAGCCGCGGTGTCGCCACGATGCTGCTCAACCGCCTCTTCGACCTCACCGCCGGCGACGACCGCCGCGGCTACACGCTCGAAGTCAGGGTCTCCAACACGGGCGCGATCCGGCTCTACGAGCGTCTCGGCTTCGTCGCACGCGGCATCCGGCGGGGCTACTACACGGACAACCGCGAGGACGCGCTGATCATGTGGAAGGACCCTGTGCGCGAACGCGCGAGCGCCTAGGGCCTACCCTTCGCCAACGGCCTCGAGCAGCAACTGCGGCCGACCCACCAGTTGGGAAGCGTCGCTGCGACGAGATGAGGGTCCCGGCAGCGACCACCAAGGCGAAGAACACCCTGTCGTTCAACCGCGCCATCCCGTGGCAAGGTGATACCCGTGATTCTCGGGATCGAGACTTCGTGTGACGAGACGGCGGCCGCCCTCGTCACGCGGGAGGGCGGGGTGCGCGCCAACGTCGTCTCCTCCCAGGCTGAGCTGCACGCGCCGTACGGCGGGGTCGTTCCGGAGGTCGCGTCGCGGCACCACCTGGAGCTGATCCTGCCGGCGCTCAGGCGGGCGCTCGAGGACGCGGAGGCGGGCCTCCAGGACGTCGAGACGGTGGCGGTGACGCAGGGGCCCGGGCTAGTCGGCGCGCTCCTGATTGGGGTCTCCGCCGCCAAGGCGCTCGCCTGGTCGCGGCGGCTCCCGCTCGTGCCCGTGAACCACCTCCACGGCCACGTCGCTTCGCTCTTCCTGCAGCCCGACCCGCTCGAGCCGCCCTTCCTCTGCCTGCTGGCGAGCGGCGGACACACGCAACTCCTCGACGTCCGCGACCACGGGACCTTCGAGGTGCTGGGTACGACGCTGGACGACGCGGCGGGCGAGGCGTTCGACAAGGGCGCGCGGCTGGTCGGGCTCGGCTACCCCGGCGGCGCCGCAATCGACCGATTGGCGCGGGAGGGCGATCCGGAGGCGTTCGCGTTCCCCGTCGCCCGCGTTCCGGGGCTCGACTTCTCCTTCTCGGGGCTCAAGACGGCGCTCCTGTACGAGGTGCGCGACCTCGGTGATGGGGCCGAGGCGCGCAAGGCCGATCTCGCGGCCTCGTACCAGCGCGCGATCGTCCGCGCGCTGGTCGACCGGACGCGCGCCGTCGCCGCGGAGCTCGGGACAGAGCGGATCGCTATCGTCGGCGGCGTCGCGGCCAACTCGGAGCTCCGGGCGTCGCTCCCGGAAGCCGTCGCCGCGCCGCTCGAGCTCTGTACCGACAACGCCGCGATGATCGCGTCCGCTGCTCGGTACGCCGAGGTCCTCCCGTATCCCCGGTACCTTGCGCTGGATGCGTTTGTCTGAGCGCCGGCTGGCGCAGGTCGCACTGCTTGGGATCGCCGCGCTGGCCGTCACGGTCGTTTCCGTCGCTGCCGCGACCGAGGGGGACGCGAGGCAGACCGTCCCGCAGCGGGTCTCCTGGAGCGGCGTCGTCGGCGGTCCCCGGCCTGAGGTGCCCGTCGGACAGCGGATGATCGTGGTGCTGCGGACGCCCTCGCTGGCAGACCGCGTCGCCGCGGCAGGCGGGCTGGCGTCCGAGGCCGAGGAGCGCCGCTGGGAGGATGCGGCGCAGGCGTCGCAGCAGCAGCTGATCGCGCAGCTCGGCGCAGCGGGCCTCAGGCTCCGGCCGGAGTTCAGCTACACGCGAGTGCTTTCAGGGTTCTCGGCACCGCTCGACGCCCGCGCCATCGCGCTGCTCCAGCGGTTTCCCGAGGTCGAGGGCGTCTACCCGGTTCGGATCGCGTATCCGGCAGCGGTCTCGTCCGCGCTCGTCGCCCGGCACCAGCTGCCCGACGGCGCCGGGTACCGCGCGCAGCTCTCGCTCCCCGGTTCCAGCGGGCGCGGGGTGGCGATCGCCCTGATCGACACCGGCATTCAGCTGAGCCACGACTACCTCACGGGTGCGGTGCAGGAGGGCGCCGACCTGCTCGAACGCGACGATTTCGCCGCCGCCAAGATGAAGCCGGACGATCCGTCGCAGCGCGAGCGGCACGCGACCGAGCTCGGCGGCCTGATCGTCGGCTCCGGCGGCCCCGGGAACCTGCACGGGGTGGCGGAGAACGCGACGATCATGCCGATCAGGGCCGGAGGCTGGCAGCGCGACATCGCGGGCCGCTGGACCGTCTACTCGCGCACCGACCAGCTGATTGCGGGCCTCGAACGCGCCGTGGATCCCGACGGCGACGGCAACGCGCACGACGCAGCACGGATCGCGCTCGTCGGGTTCGCGGAGCCCTTCGCCGCTTTCGCCGACAGCCCCTCCTCCAGGGCGGCCGAGGGGGCGTTGAAGCTCGACACGCTCGTCGTCGCGCCGGCCGGAAACGAAGGCCCCGCCGGCCCTGTCTACGGCAGCATCTCTGGCCCCGGCGGCTCGCCGGGCGCGCTGACCGTTGGCGCCGAGGACCTCCGCGAGGACGTCGACCACGTTCGCGTGATCGTCCGCTCCAAGCTCAGGGTCCTGTTCGACCGCGACGTCCCGCTCGCCGGGGCGATCAGCCCGCGCCGGCCGGTCCGGCTCGACCTCGCCATGCCGGTCGTCCGCGAGAAGCTCCCGCCGGCCGTCCTCGGCGACAGCTCGCCGTCGCTCTCGATCGACGACTTCTTCGACCGCCGGGGCTACAGCCGCGTCGCCGGCAAGGCGGCGCTCGCACCGGCCGGCGAAGCGCCGGACGCCGCTGCCGCTGCGGCCGCGAGGGCCGGCGCCGCGGCCGCCGTCCTGCACGGCACAGAGATCCCGGCCGGAAGCCTCGGCCTGGACGAGCGCGTCGGGATCCCCGTCGTCTCGGTTCCGGATGCGGTCGCGTCGGGTGTGAGGCGGCTGCTCTCGCAGGGTGAACCGGCCACGGTCGAGATCGGCACCGCACACAGCCGCTCGAACGCGAGCGCGGGTGGGCCCGCGGCCTTCTCCTCCCGTGGGCTCGCCTTCGACGGCGGGGCGAAGCCCGATCTCTACGCACCGGGTGTGGGCCTCCTCACCTCGCATCCCGGCCGCGGCGACGACGGCACGCCGGCGTTCGGCACCGTCAGCGGCTCGAGCGCAGCGGCGGCGGTCGTGGCCGGCGCGGCGGCGCTGCTCGCGCAGAACCGCCCGGATCTCGACGCAGCTGCGCTCAAAGGCGCACTCACCGGAACGGCGGGGCCCGACGGCCGGCTCGATCTCGGAGCCGCATCGACTGCCGAGGTCGTGGCCGAGCCCGCGACGCTCTCGCTCGGCAACGCCCGGGGCAGGGGATGGTCGGGGACGGCGCGGTTCGCCGTCCGGAACCTGTCGACGCGGCGCCTGACCGTGAACGTCTCGCTCGGAAAGCTGGGGGAGATCGGCGGGATCGCGCTCGCCGTGTCGCCGTCGCGCGTCACGCTCGAGCCCGGCGGCGCTGCGGAGATCTTCCTCGCCGGGCGCCTGGCCTACCGTCCGCCGGGGCAGCGGGCCGTGACCTCGGCAGTCGAGCTCCGAGCCGGCGGCGGGCAGCCGGTAAGGGTCCCGTGGACGGCGACCTTCGGGCCTCCGCCGCGAGGTCTCCTCGGCTCGGTCCGCCTCTCCGTGACGAAGTTCCGCCCCTCGGACTCGGCGCCGGCGCTGCTCGAGCTCCGCGCCGGGCGGTTGGTCGAACGTGACGGCGTGACCGAGGTCCTGCCGCTCTCGCACCTCGATCTCGAGCTCTACCGCGGCAAGGAGCGCCTCGGCCGACTCGCCCGCCTCCGCAACCTGCTGCCCGGCCGGTACACATTCGGCCTGACCGGGCGCGGCCCCGCCGGCCGGCGCCTGCCGCCGGGCGACTACCAGCTCCGGCTCGTGGCGTATCCGCCGGAAGATGGGCCTCCGAGCAGGCAAAACGTCTCCTTCACGATTCGCTAGCCGCTTATACTCCGAGACCGCGTGACCACCATCGCACCGCCGATCTCGCATCTCGAGGAGAACCCGCTCGAGCTGGCGCAGGAGCAGCTCCGCAAGGTCGCCGACGCCTTCCAGATCGACCAGAACCTCGTCCGGGTGCTCGAGCGGCCGAAGAAGGCCGTCTCGGTCTCGATCCCGGTCTACATGGACAACGAGACGATCGAGGTCTTCGAGGGGTTCCGCGTCACGCACAACATCGCGCGCGGCCCGTCGAAGGGCGGTATCCGGTACCACCCGGACGTCACGCTCGACGAGGTCAAGGCGCTCGCGATGTGGATGACGTGGAAGTGCGCGCTGATGGGGATCCCGTTCGGCGGCGCCAAGGGCGGAGTGGTGTGCAATCCCAAGGAGCTGTCGCGTGCGGAGCTCGAGCGCATGACGCGCCGGTTCACCTCCGAGATCGTCAACGAGATCGGCCCGGAGAAGGACATCCCCGCGCCTGACGTCGGCACCGACCCGCGCGTGATGGCCTGGATCTTCGACACGTACTCGATGAACAAGGGCCACTCGGTGCTCGGCGTCGTCACCGGCAAGCCGCTCAACCTCGGTGGCTCGCTCGGCCGGCTCGAAGCCACCGCCCGAGGTGCGCACTACTGCACGCGCGAGGCGGTCAAGAAGCAAGACCGCAGCCTCGACGGGATGCGAGTCGCGGTGCAGGGCTTCGGCAACGTCGGCAGCTACTACGCGAAGTTCGTGGCCGAGGACGGCGCCAGGGTGGTCGCGCTCTCCGACTCCAGCGGCGGCGTCTACAACCCGGACGGCATCGACGTCGACCTCGCGCTCGCGCACAAGCAGGAGACCGGGCGCCTCGACGGCCTGAAGGACACGGAGGCGATCACGAACGACGAGCTCCTGTTCCTCGAGGCCGACGTCCTCGCACCTTGCGCGCTCGAGCAGGTGATCACGCGGAAGAACGCCGACAAGGTCAAGGCGAAGCTGGTCGTCGAGGGCGCGAACGGCCCGACCACGCCGGCGGCCGACGAGATCCTCGAGGACCGCGGCGTGATGGTGCTCCCCGACGTCCTCGCCAACGCAGGCGGCGTCGTGGTCTCGTACTTCGAGTGGGTGCAGGGGCTCCAGGAGTACTTCTGGAAGGAGAACGAGGTGAACGCGCGGCTGAACGACATCACGTCGCGCGCCTTCCACGAGACCTGGGCGACGTACGAGTCGAAGTCGACGACGATGCGGATCGCCGCCTACGGCCTCGCAGTCCAGCGGGTCGCCGAGGCCACCATGACACGCGGCCTGTACCCGTAGCCCGCGTCGTCCTCTACACCGCCGCGGGCTGCCACCTGTGCGAGGCGGCGAAGAGGGTCGTCCTCGCCGCGCAGGCCGACGAGGGCTTCGAGCTCGACGAGGTCGACATCTCCGGCGACGAGGCGCTCGAGGCCGAGTACCGCGAATGGCTGCCGGTGGTCGAGATCGACGGCGAGCGCGCCTTCACGTATTTCGTCCAGCCGGATTCGCTGCGCAGAAAGCTCGCACAAGCTCGCTCGGGTGACGCGACTTTGTGACTTCGATCTCCGCACACCGACGGGGATAGGCACAATGCTTGTGTGGTGTTACAAGCTCCACCGCAGAGCGGGGTCCCGGAGCGTCTGACGGTCGGTGTGGCGGCGCGACTGAGCCGCTACCTGCAGGTGCTCACGCAGGCCCGGAAGATGGGCAAGGATCGAATCTCCTCGCAGGAGATCTCCGACTACACGAACATCAACGCCACGCAGATCCGCCGCGACCTCTCGGCGTTCGGCAAGTTCGGCAAGCGCGGCGTCGGCTACAGCGTCGACGGTCTGCTCGGCGAGATCCGCCGCATCCTGCGGACCCAGGGCCAGCACAACATCGCGCTCGTCGGCGCCGGCCGCCTCGGCGAGGCGATCGCGAGCTCGCCGATCTTCGCCGAGCACGGGATCAACATCGCGGCGGTGTTCGACAAGGATCCCGACAAGGTCGGGCGGAGCGTGGGCAACGTGCCGGTCGACGATTACGGCGGGCTGAGCGACGCCGTGCGGGACAAGAACATCGTGGTCGGCGTGCTCGCCGTTCCGGCCGACAGCGCGCAGTCCGCGGCGGACGATCTCGTCGACGCCGGCGTGCGGATCATCTTCAACTACTCCGAGGCGCTGCTCGACGTCCCGTCCGACGTCGCCGTGCACACGAGCAACCCGGCCGTCGAGCTCCTCTACGCGCTCTACTTCCACCTGGCCTAGGGCCGGAAAGCAGGAGGAGCCCGCGCCGCGAATGCGCATCCTCCTCTGGCATGGGTACCTCCTCGGCGGGACTGGCTCGAACGTCTACACCCGCGCCGTCGCGCGGGAGTGGAGCCGCGCCGGGCACGAGGTGGTCGTCGTCAGCCAGGAGCCGCACCCTCAGGAGTACGACCTCGGCGGCGCCCAGACGGTGCGCCCCGACATCGGCGGCCTGCTCCCGGTGTTCGTGCTCGACCGGTACGACGGGCTCGAGGCGAAGCTCCTGCCGGAGCTGACCGAGGCGGAGCGCGAGCGGTTCGTGGAGGCGAACGCGGCCGCGCTGCGGGAGCTCGGGCCGGCCGATCTCGTGTTCGCGAACCACGTCCTCCTCGGCGGACCCGTCGGCGCGGCGAGCGGCCTGCCGTTCGCCGTCAAGGCACACGGGTCGGAGCTCGAGTACGCGATGCGCGGCGACGCCGACCTGTCGAGGTGGGGACGTGATTCGCTCCGGGGAGCACAGGCCGTCTTCGTCGGCTCCGAGCACATCCGGCACGTCCTGGAGGAGGTGGTCGGCCACGTCGACCGCGTGCACGAAGTCCCGCCGGGCGTGGACGTGGACGAGTTCCGCCCGGAGCCGCGCGACGAGGCGCTCGACGCGCTCCTCTCCGAGGCGGCCAAAGACCCGCCGAACCCCGGCAACGCCTCGGAGCGCCTCCCCGACGAGAGGAACGCGGAGCGCCTCGCCGAGTTCCTTGC
>DATDKA010000004.1:0-3763 GCA_036520235.1 Gaiellaceae bacterium | reverse complement strand
GGGTGCAGACGCGGACGGAGTGGATCGACCAGGAGGACGCGGAGTTCCAGCAGTTCCTGTCGATGCTCTACGTGCTCCTCGCGCTGTCCGTGATCGTGAGCATCTTCGGGATCATCAACACGCTCGTGCTCTCGGTGTTCGAGCGCACGCGCGAGCTCGGGATGCTGCGCGCCGTCGGCATGACGCGGCGGCAGACCCGGCGGATGATCCGGCACGAGAGCGTGATCACCGCGCTGATCGGAGCGGCGCTCGGACTGCCGCTCGGCGTCTTCCTTGCCGCACTCCTCGTGCGCGCGCTGAGCCAGTACGAGGTCGGGTTCAAGATCCCGTACGGCCAGCTGGCGTTCTTCGCCGTGGTCGCGGTGTTCGTCGGCGTGGTCGCGGCCGTGCTCCCGGCGCGGCGCGCAGCCCGCCTGAACGTGCTCCAGGCGCTCCAATACGAGTAAGCCATGCGGTGGGCGATTTCGGGCGGGGCGGGCTTCCTCGGCCTGCACCTCGCGCGACGGCTGCTCGCGGAGGGTCACGAGGTTCGCTCGCTGGACCTCGTCCCGCTCGGCGAGCCGGGTCTTGACGTCGAGGAGGTCCGCGGCGACATCCGCGACGAGGTTGCCGCACGCAAGCTCGTCGACGGTGCGCGAGTCCTCGTCCACGCGGCCGCGGCGCTGCCGATCCGCGGCGGCCGCGACGAGATCCGCTCGGTCAACGTCGACGGCACGCTGACGCTGCTCTCGGCGGCCTCGGACGCCGGCGTGCGGCGCGTGGTCTTCATCTCCTCGACCGCGGTCTACGGCGTGCCGGAGAAGCATCCGATCGAGGAGGACGACCCACTGCAAGGCGTCGGTCACTACGGCGAGTCGAAGATCGAGGCCGAGGCCGTCTGCCGGGCCTTCATGCGCCGGGGCCTCGAGTGCGTGATCCTCCGCCCGAAGACGTTCATCGGGCCGGAGCGACTGGGAGTCTTCGAGATCCTCTTCGACTGGGTTCGCGAGGGGCGCCGCATCTACGTGCTCGGGGACGGGTCGAACCGGTACCAGCTGCTCGCGGTCGACGATCTCGTCGACGCGATCGTTCGGTCAGCGAGCAAGCGCGCCGCGGCGGGGACGACGATCAACGTCGGCTCGAAGGAGTTCGGCACCGTCCGCTCCGACCTCGGCGCGCTGATCGACCACGCCGGGTCGTCGAGCCGGATCTCGCCGCTCCCGGTCCGGCCGGCCGAGCTCGTCCTCCGGGCACTCGAGCTCGCCCGCCTCTCGCCGCTCGTCGAGTGGCACTACAAGACCGCCCACCGCGACTCGTTCGTCGACGTCTCACGCGCCGAGGAGCTGCTCGGCTGGAAGCCCAGGCTCTCGAACGCCGAGACGCTGATCGAGACCTATGACTGGTACCTCGCCCACCGAAACGAGCTTGCGGGCGAGGCGGGCGTGACCCACCGCGTCCCATGGGATCAGCGGGCGCTGGGTCTGTTAAAGAAGCTCTCGTGACCTTCGAGCAGGATCACTGGGACGAGCTCTTCGACGAGATCTACCTGACGACGTACGCCGAGCTCGTCGAGCAGGACGCCGGCCCGGACGCGCTCGCGGCAGCGGCGCTCGCGGGTGTCGAGCCGCCGGCCGAGATCCTCGACGCTCCTGCCGGATTCGGACGGCATTCCATCCCGCTGGCAAAGGCGGGCTTCCGGGTCACCGGCGTCGACCGTTCGGCCGTGCAACTGGACGAGGCGCGCCGCCGTGCAGCCGATGCGGAGTGGCCGAAGCTCGTGCAGGCGGACTTCCGCGAGCTGCCGTTCGAAGAATCGAGCTTCGACGCCGTCCTCAACCTCTTCTCCTCGATCGGTTACCGCGGCGAGGGGGGCGACAGGCAGATGCTCGGCGAGTTCCTCCGCGTGCTCCGGCCGGGGGCAGCGCTGATCGTCGAGACCATGCACCGCGACCGCCTGATGCACATCTTCCAGCCACGTGGGTGGGACCCGCTGCCGGGCGACGGCATGGTCGCCGAGGATCGCCGCCTCGACTACGTCGCCGGCGAGATCGAGACGGAGCACATTCTCGTCAAGGACGGCAAGCGGCGGCAATTCACGTACAGGCTGCGGGTCTACACGGCGACGGAGCTCGTGCGCATGCTGCAGACGGTGGGCTTCGTCGAGGTCGATGCGTTCGGAAACCTCGAGGGCGGCGAGCTCACCCGGGAGAGCCGACTCGCGGTGCGCGCGCGGAAGCCCTCGTGAGCGAGCTCCTCGCCTACCGCGAGCGGTTCCCGATCCTCGCGGAGACGAACTATCTCATCAGCCACTCGCTCGGCCCGATGCCGCTCGAGGCGAAGGCGCGGCTCGAGGAGTACGCCGACACCTGGTCGTCGCGCGGCATCCGCGCGTGGGGCGAGGGGTGGTGGGAGACCTCGATCACGATCGGCGACAAGATCGCCCGACTGATCGGCGCGCCGCCCGGCTCGGTCGTGATGCATCAGAACGTCACGGTCGCAGCCGCCGTGGTGCTTTCGTGCTTCCCGTTCGCCGGGGAGCGCCGGCGGATCGTGTACGGCGAGGGGGAGTTCCCGTCGGTGCGGTACGTGATGCAAGGGGCGCGGGAGGCCGAGGTCGCGGTCGTGCCGGGCGAGGAGGAACTTCTGGGGGCGATCGACGAGCGGACGCAGCTCGTCCTCCTGAGCCACGTCCTCTTCCGTACCGGCCGGATCCAGGACGTCGAGCCGGTGATCCGGCGCGCCCACGAGGTGGGCGCGCACGTGCTGCTCGACGCGTATCAGTCCGTCGGCACGGTGCCCCTCGACGTGGCTTCGCTCGGGCTCGACTTCGCGACCGGCGGGAGCGTCAAGTGGCTCTGCGGCGGGCCGGGGGCGGGCTGGCTGTACGTCAGGCCCGAGCTCGCCGATCGCCTCGAGCCGGGACTGGTCGGGTGGCAGGCGCACGCCGAGCCCTTCGCCTTCGAGCCGGCGATCCGGTACGCGTCGGGCGCTGCCCGGTTCCTCACCGGCACGCCGAACGTACCGGCGCTCTACGCCGCCTCGGCCGGCTACGACATCGTCCATGAGGTCGGCGTCGACCGGGTCCGCGCCCGCTCGCTGGAGCTGACCGACCGCCTGATCTACCGGCTCGACGACGCCGGCTTCGAGATCGTCAGCCCTCGCGAGCCGGAGCAGCGCGGGGGCACGGTGGTCGTGCGCGTTTCCGACCCGCCCGCGGTTTACGCGGAGATGGAGCGCCGCGCGATCCTCGCCGACGTCCGGCCCGACGTCGGCATCCGCCTCGGCCCACACTTCTTCACGACGGACGACGAGGTGGACGAGGCAGCGGCAGCAATCGCGGAGATCGCCGCCGCCACCCCGGTCGCCTAGCTATTCGGCCGGTTCGTTCGGATCTTCGTCCTGCGCGAGCTTGACCGAGCCCTGGAGCGTCGTCTCGAAGTGGCGCTGCTGAATCGGCGTTACCCAGGTAACGAGCTCCTGCAGGCCGGGCAGGTTTGCGCGCTCGTTCATCTTCCCGACGATCTGCCAGTGGCCGACCTCGCCGGCCTCGGCCATCGTCAGGAACTCGAAGCCGTCGAGCCCGTCGGCATCCGAACCGAGGTACGTCTGCATCATCTCGGTCGCTTCCTGCTTCGTCTCGCGCGCCTTCTCGAGGATCGCGGTCTTCTTGCCGTCGAGCTCCTCGACGATCGACGTCGTGCGCTGCTCGGTCTCTGCCGCCTCCTCGCGCATCTGCCGAAGCTGCTGCTTCAGCTCGTCGTCGTCGACGAGCTTCTCGACCTTC
>DATDKA010000003.1:0-13454 GCA_036520235.1 Gaiellaceae bacterium | reverse complement strand
ACTGCTCGGACTCAGGCCAGCCGCCGCCGAACAGGTTCGAGCCGCAGATCGAGCAGAACGTCTTCGCCGAGCCTTCCTCCGGCTGGTAGGTGCGCAGCGCCTCGGCGCCCGAGGTGATCCGGATCGCCTCGGTGCGAACGCGCCCGTTCGCGGTCCCCACGCCGCCGGAAAGCTTCTTGCACGTCGTGCAGTGGCACTAGGTGAGCGAGAGGAAGGGCCCGTCGACCTCAAAGGCCACGGCCCCGCACTGACAGCTGCCGGAGAGGGGCGTCACGCCCCTCAGGCTATCCCGTCGGCCTGCTGGTGACGCGGGCGTACACGCGCCCGCTCTCGCCGCACTCGTCGGCCAGCTTGACCTGGCCGCTCTGGCCGCCGCCCTCGAACGAGATCTCGGCGTCGTGCTCTTCCTTCTCGTCGAACGTGATCTTGTAGTCGCTCGACTCGAACTGCTCGTGCCACTCGTCGTAGAGGTCGCCCATCTCGTCCTCGCCGTACCCCTCGACGATCGTCGACGGCCCGGCCTTTTCCGACTTCACCCACGTGACCTCGCTGGGCACGGGGAAGTTCGCGGGCAGACCGGTCTCGCCCGACATCGCGGTCATCTCGCAGATGGGAGCGAACGCCTCGCCCCGTTCGGCCTCCTGCTCGCGCTCGGACTCGCTCTCGCCGCCGCCGCACGCCGGCAGCGCCAACAGGGCGAACAGGCAGAGCAGGATGAGTCGGGACGGCGGGCGACGCATCAGGATCGCGGAGCCTATACCAGAGCGAGGCTAGTACTCAGCCTCATCCCACGTCTCGAGCTTCTCGCGCAGGTCGTGCAGGAACCGACCGGCGAGCGCGCCGTCGACGAGGCGGTGGTCATACGTGAGGGTCACGTTCATGATCGGCCGGATCGCGATCACGTCCTTGCCGAGGTTGTCCTCGATCACCCAGGGCCGCTTCACGACCGCGTAGGTGCCGAGGATCGCGGCCTGCGGCTGGCTGATGATCGGCGTTCCGTGGAAGGTGCCGTACCCACCCGGGTTCGTGATCGTGAACGTCCCGCCCTGGACCTCGTCCGGCGTGAGCCGCTTCGACCGCGCCCGCTCCGCGATGTCCGTCACGGCGCGGGCAATTCCGAGCAGGTTCAGCCCCTCAGTGTGCTTCACGACCGGGACGATCAGGCCTTTGCCACCCTCGAGCTCGACCGCGAACCCGATGTTGACGTAGTTGCGGGTGACGATCTTGTCGCCGCGGATCTCGCCGTTGATCCACGGGTACTCCTTCAGCGTCTCCACGGCGGCCCTCGCGATGAACGAGAGGTACGTGGGGTTGACGCCGTAGCTCTTCTGGTACTCCGGCTTGAGCTTCTCGCGGAGCGCGACGACCTTCGACATGTCGACCTCGATCGCGCTCGTGACGTGCGCGGAGGTGTCGAGCGAGCGGCGCATGTGCTCGGCGATGCCCTTGCGCATCGCCGTCATCGGCTCGGTCTCCTCACCGGCGCCCGCGTCGGCGGGCTGGGGCGTCGGCGCCGGAGCAGGCGGCGCCTGCGGCGCGGCGGCCTGGGCCGGCTCGGGCTCAGGCTCCGGCTCTGGTGCCGGCGGTGGCGCCGGGGCCGCGGGCGGCTCCTCGGGTGCAGGCGCCGGAGCAGCTGCGGCGGGCTGCGGGGCAGGCGCCTCGGCCGCTGCGGCGGCCCGCTGCCCGTCACCCTCGACGAACGCCAGGATGTCCTTCTTCGTCACGCGGCCGCCACGGCCGGTACCCGCCACTTGCGAGACGTCGACGTTGTGCTCGGAAGCGATGCGTGCGACTACCGGCGAGACGAAGCTCTTGCTCTCACCGTTCGCGCCCGCCGCGACCTCCTGTGGAGGTGCCGGTGCGGGCGGGGCCGGCGGTTTGGGCGCCTCGGGCTCGGGCTCCGCCTCCGGGACCTCGGGAGCGGCGGCCTGCGGCGCCGGCGATTCGGCGCTCGATGCGGCCGCAGCTTCGGCCGCAGCCTCGGTCGTGGCCTGCTCGGGTGCCGGCTCCGGCTCCGCGGGTGCCTCGGCGGCGGCCTCACCGGGCGCGCCGATCACGGCGAGGCGCGTCCCGACCTCGACCGTCTCGCCCTCCTGGACGAGGATCTGCTGGACGACGCCCGAGCCGGGGCTCGGCACCTCGGTGTCCACCTTGTCGGTCGAGATCTCGAGCAGCGGCTCGTCGGCCTGGATCTCCTCGCCCTCCTGCTTGAGCCACTTCGTGATCGTGCCTTCGGAGACGGAGACGCCCATCTGGGGCATCACGACGTCGACGGCGGTGGGCGTGGCCATGGAACCTCCTAGCTAGTACTCAGCCAGCTCGCGCAGTCCTGCGACCACGTCGTCGACCTGGGGGATGAACGCCTTCTCGAGCGGAGGCGAAAACGGGACGGGCGTGTCGGGCGCGGCGATCCGCATAACCGGGGCATCGAGGTCCTCGAAACCCTCCTCGGCGATCGTCGCCGCGATCTCGGCGCCGAAGCCGCCGGTGCGCGTGTCCTCGTGGAGCACGAGCACCTTCGAGGTCTTCTTCGCGCTCGTGAGCACCGCCTGGCGATCCCACGGGATGATCGTGCGCAGGTCGAGGATCTCGACCGAGACGCCGTCGGAGTCGAGCTGCTGCGCGGCCTCGGCGGCGGTGTAGACCATCGCGCCCCAGGTGACGACCGTGAGATCGTCGCCTTCACGGTGGACGCGCGCCTTCCCGAACGGCGTCGCGTAGCGCTCTTCCGGCACCTCCGCCTTGATCCGCCGGTAGAGGTGCTTGTGCTCGAAGTAGAGGACGGGGTTCGGATCCTCGATCGCGCTGATCAGCAGCCCCTTCGCGTCCTCGGGAGTGGCCGGGCAGACCACCTTCAGGCCCGCGATGTGGGCAAACGAGCTCTCCGGGTTCTGCGAGTGGAACGGGCCGCCGGAGAAGCCACCGCCCGATGGGAGGCGGACGACGATCGGGATCGGCGTACCGGCGCGGTAGAACTGCTTTGCGGCGACCGTGACCAGCTGATCCCAGGCGCACGAGATGAAGTCCGCGAACTGCATCTCGGCCACGGGACGCAGGCCCATGATCGCGGCGCCGGTGCAGCCGCCGACGATCGCCGTCTCCGAGAGCGGCGAGTCGATCACGCGCCACGGACCGAACTCCTCCTGGAAGCCGAGCGTGACCTTGAAGGCGCCGCCGTAGACGCCGACGTCCTCGCCGATCACGAACACCCGCTTGTCGCGGCGCATCTCCGAGCGGAGGCCGTCGGAAATCGCCTGCAAATAGGTCAGTTCTGCCATCAGTGGCTCTCCAGGTGGCGGCCCTTTGCAGCCGCCAGAGGATCGAGTGATGTTGCCTGGTGAGCCACTTACTTGTGGTGCGGCGTGTCGAGGTCCTCGGGACGCGCGAACACCCGGTCGGTGACGCTCGAGGGTTCCGGCAGCGGCGACTCCTCAGCGCGCTCGATCGCCTGGTTCAGGATCCGCTTCACCGATGCAGCGATCTCGTCCTCCTCCTCGTCGCTGAGCTCGGCGTTCTCGCGCAGCCAGGACCGGAAGCGCTCGATCGGGTCGCGCTTGGCCCATTCCTCGAACAGCTCCTTCGGGACGTAGAAGGCGTCGTCGTGGACGGCATGACCTTCCATCCGCAGCGTCATCGACTCGATCAGCGTCGGCCCACCGCCCTCGCGCGCCTTCTCGATCGCGCGCTTGGCCTCGCGGTAGACGGCCAGTACGTCGGTGCCGTCGACGACGACGCCGTCGAAGCCGTAGGCCGCCGCCCGGTCGGCGAGCGTTTCGCAGGCGTACTCGAGATGCGTCGGCGTGGAGTACGCCCACTGGTTGTTGTCGCAGATGAACACGACCGGGAGCCGTCGCACGCCGGCGAGGTTCATGCCCTCGTGGGTGTCGCCGCGGGCCGAGGCGCCCTCGCCGTACCAGGCCACGGCGACGCGGCGCTCGTTGCGGATCCGGAAGGCGAGCGCGGCGCCGACGGCCACGGGCAGCATGGCCGGGAGATGCGAGACCATCGCGATCAACCCGAGCTGTGCGTCCGCCATGTGGACGTTGCCGTCGCGCCCCCGCGTCGGCCCGTCCTCGCGCCCCATGTACTGCGCGAAGATCCGCCAGGGCTCCACGCCGCGGGTGACGTGCACGCCCATGTCACGGTGGAGCGGCGTGCCGACGTCTTCGCCGTCCATCGCGGTGGCGACCCCGACCGACGAGGCCTCGTTCCCGCGGCCCGTGTAGAACGAGCCCGGGATCTTGCCCTGCTTGTAGAGGATGTGGCCGCGCTCCTCGATGCCGCGCGTGACCAGCATGTTGCGGTACATCGTCAGCAGGTCCTCGCGGTCGAGACCCGCCTCGCGGATCTCGTTCAGGCTGCCGACCGGCTCGGCTTCGCGGATCGCCATTCGGGCGCGAACTCTAACGGTAGGGTCGGGTCGTGAGCGAAGCAGGGAAGTGGCTGAAGGAGGAGCGGCGGAAGACGCTCGGCGACTGGGTCGCCGTGTGCCTCTCGTGCGGGTTCGCGCAGCGCTACTTCGAGCAGTGGGAGGACGAGCTGCCCGAGTCTTGCCCGCAGTGCGCCGGCGAGCTGCGTTCGCGGTGTCCCTCCTGCGGCGCCCGCTTCGACTCCGCGTTCTCGGTCGAGTGCGCCACCTGCGGCGGCGAGCTCCGCCCGCGCGAGCTCTTCGGGACCCCGATTCGAAAACGCTAGAACCGGGCAACGTCTCGGCATGAAGCTGTTCGGCGCTTGTCTGTGCGGCGCCGTGTTGCTCTCGCTCGCGGCAACCGCTCCCAGCACCGAGAGCGCGGCGGCAAAGGCGCCGCGGTTCCTGGTGACGATCACCGGCACGCAGCACGTGGAGTGGACGCTCGAGCAAGTTTCACCGCGGCCGTGCACTTTCAAGGGCCACGGGGAGCAGTCGGAGACGTTTCGCACCTCGCGGCCCGTGAAGGTGATCACTCCGACGGCCGGGCCGAGCGGCACGCGGGAGTTCCAGGCGCTCGTCCGCGGAGCATGGCGGCGCGTCGTGCCGCTCATCGGCGCGGAGCATCGCGCCTACAGCGTTGTGGAGGCACCCTCGCCGGACTGTCGCGGGATCCCGACCGAGTTTCGGACGAGCTGCTCCGGGACGAACCCGCTCGTGGCGGGCGCAGGCGTCGCGCTGATGCGCGTCCGCCGGCAGATCGCGCTACACGTCCCCGTCGACACGCCGTGGATCCAGCGGCGGCCGGCGACCTGCGATATCAGGCTCTTCGACCTCCGGAACTTCTACGAAGCCGCCGTCTTCGGGACGCACGTGTACCGGCCGGTGATCGGCGGGACCTTCGAGAACCGCCGCGCGAAGACGCTGCGCTCGAGGATCGATGTGCGCTACTGCATCGACCCCTCCGAGTCGAGCAACGTCGACCTGGTGCTCAAGACCTCCTGTGGCCCGGGGCGGGGGTCGGGGCTGGTCCTCAGCGGCCAGCTCGAAGCCGCCTGGACGATCACGTTCAGGCGGACCCGCTAGTAGCGCTTGATCTCGGAGAACCGGATCACCGTGACGATGTCCTCGGCTCCGATCGGCCGGTTGTAGAGCTGGCCGAGCCAGTTCGCCATCTCGTCGGGGCGGCGGATCTCAGGGTTGTCGTGCTCGATCTCGCGCGGTGAGACGTCGGCCAGCGCCTTGACCTCGACCTTGTCGATCACGGCGTCGAACACTTTTTCCCGCGGGCCGTACCGAGCGCCCACCAGCACCTGGACGACCATGCCCTTCTTGTACTTCGCCGATTTGTCGCCGACGCGGATCGTCGCCGTCTTCCGACGGCTCCGCAGCTGGTCCACGACCATGGGTGAGTAGAAGTTCAGGGCGTACATGATCTCGTCGGGCCCCACCGAGGCCGGCAGATCATACGGCGTCCGTCTCCAGCATCGCCAGCGCCTTTTCGGCCATTTCCTTCTCGCCCCGATAGGCGAGCAGCCGCGGCGCCTCGTCGAGCGGCAGCCACCTGGCCTCGTCGACCTCGTGGCGGAAGGCCGACGGGACGTCGTCGATCCGGCCGCGGCTGTAGCGCACGAGATAGAAGCTCACGACCTTGAAGATCCGCTGCCCGCCGCGTGTGTAGACGTACTTCACGTCGCCGAGCTTCCCACGCGAGGCGCCTTCGACGCCGGTCTCCTCCGTCAGCTCGCGCAGCGCGGTCTCCTCGGGCGACTCCCCCGGGCCGACGTTGCCCTTCGGGAGCGCCCAGACCGGCTTGCGGCGCCCGCCCGGGCGGATTGCCGCCAGCCACCATCGCCTCTGGAGGCGCCGCACCGCGACGGCCCCCGCCGAGAACTCCCGAGCCACCGGGGGCTTTGTAACAAACTTGTGCCCTGGCGGTTGCGCTCAGGCTGCGATGCCCGGTAAACTGCGCTGGCACTCATCCCCCAAGAGTGCCAGCAACTGTCACAAAGTCTGGTTTACAGGGAGGTCTATTGATGGATCTACAGCCTCTGGGCGACCGCCTGATCGTCGAGGTCCTCGAGGAGGAGGAGACGACGACGAGCGGCATCGTCCTGCCGGACACGGCCAAGGAGAAGCCGCAGCGCGGCCGCGTCCAGGCCGTCGGCCCGGGCTCACGCTCGGACAGCGGCGAACTGATCCCGCTGGAGGTCGCCGAGGGCGACGAGATCGTCTTCTCGAAGTACGGCGGCACCGAGATCAAGCTCGGCGCCGACGAGTACCTGATCCTGCGGGAGTCCGACGTGCTCGCGAAGGTCGCGGGCAGCGGCTCGAAGTCCGGCAAGAAGAGCAAGGAGATGGCGGGCGCAAGCGCCTAGCCAGGGAAGAGAGGAAAGCGAATTGGCACACAAGGAACTGAAGTTCGACGAGGAGGCGCGTCGCTCGCTCGAGCGGGGCGTGAACATCCTCGCCGACGCGGTCAAGGTGACGCTCGGCCCGAAGGGCCGCTACGTCGTCCTCGACAAGAAGTTCGGCGCTCCGACGATCACGAACGACGGCGTCACGATCGCCCGTGAGATCGAGGTCGAGGACGTCTTCGAGAACCAGGGCGCCCAGCTCGTCCGCGAGGTCGCCACGGCGACGAACGACGTCGCCGGCGACGGGACGACCACGGCCACCCTGCTCGCCCAGGCAATCGTTCGCGAGGGCCTGAAGAACGTCGCCGCCGGCGCGAACCCGATGGGGCTCAAGCGCGGCATCGAGCAGGCCGTCGACTCGGTCGTCGAGGCCCTGAAGAAGCAGTCGAAGGAGATCTCGGGCAAGGAGGACATCGCCCGGGTCGCCACGATCTCGGCGCGCGAGCGCGAGATCGGCGACGTGATCGCCGAGGCGATCGACAAGGTCGGCAAGGACGGCGTCGTGAACGTCGAGGAGGGCCAGACCTTTGGCCTCGAGCTCGAGTTCACCGAGGGCATGCAGTTCGACAAGGGCTACCTGTCGCCGTACATGATCACCGACCCCGAGCGCATGGAGGCAGTGCTCGACGACCCGTACATCCTGGTCGCGAACCAGAAGATCGGAGCCGTCAAGGACCTTCTCCCGGTGCTCGAGCAGGTGATCCAGGCCGGCCGCCCGCTGCTGATCGTGGCCGAGGACGTCGAGGGCGAGTCGCTCGCCACCGTCGTCGTCAACAAGCTGCGCGGCACGTTCACGGCCGTGGCCGTGAAGGCGCCGGGCTTCGGTGACCGCCGCAAGCGGATGCTCGAGGACATCGGGATCCTGAGCGGTGCCGAGGTGATCACCGAGGAGATGGGCCTCAAGCTCGAGAACACGAAGCTCGACCAGCTCGGTCGGGCTCGGCGCGTGGTCGTCGACAAGGACTCGACGACGATCATCGACGGCGCCGGCGACTCCGAGCAGATCAAGGCCCGGATCAAGCAGCTGAAGTCGGAGATCGAGAACACCGACTCGGACTTCGACCGCGAGAAGCTCCAGGAGCGCCTCGCGAAGCTGGCCGGCGGCGTCGCCGTGATCAAGGTCGGCGCTGCCACCGAGACGGAGATGAAGGAGAAGAAGCACCGCGTCGAGGACGCCGTACAGGCCACCCGCGCAGCCCTCGAGGAGGGCATCGTGCCGGGCGGCGGAGTCGCGCTGCTGAACGCATCGACCGCGATCGACACGAAGAAGATCGAGGGCGACGAGCGGACCGGCGCGGCCATCATCACGCGTGCTCTGGAGGAGCCGATCCGCCAGCTCGCGCAGAACGCCGGGCTCGAAGGCTCGGTCGTCGTGGACAAGGTCCGCAACGCGGCTCCTGGCCACGGGCTGAACGTCGACTCCGGCGAGGTCGAGGACCTCGTTGCGGCCGGGATCATCGACCCGACGATGGTCACGCGCTCGGCGCTGCAGAACGCCGCGTCGATCGCGAAGAACATCCTCACCACCGAGGCCGTCGTGGCCGAGCCGCCCGAGAAGCAGCCGGCCGGAGCCGGTGCGGGCATGCCCGACATGGGCGGAATGATGTAAGTCGCGTGGGGGAACCCCTGGTTCCCCCACGCGCCCCCTCCTTGCGGACGGGGTCGCGAATTGGACGGTGGTCGGAGCCGCCCTCGGGCGCGCTCCGTCCGCCGTCTTTTGCGTTTGTTGGGCCTCCCGCCGGGCGAAGCCCGCCTCCGGCCGCGGGCGCTGGCGCAGCCACTCGCGAAACCCCGCGCGGGAACCCCCATTCGAGGGAGTGAGGCGGACCCGGTACCTACCGATACCTGGGGCAACCCACCTCCCCCACCCCTCATGAAGCGGCCCTCTTCGGGTCGCTTCTATGAAGAGACAGAGACCGGCCCTGGCCGGTCTCTGTCTTTCTGCAGGGGTCGCTGAACGCGCTCGGCGCCGGAGCCGGGCTTAGCCCGGCGGGAGACTCAACAGACGCGGAATACGTCGGTACGAGCGGTCGCTACGACGGCTCCGCCGACGCTCGAAGCTCCGAGCCGTACGCAAGGAGGGGGCTCGTGGGGGAACCAGGGGTTCTCCCACGCCTTAGAAGCCATACCGCTCTTCTTTCCAGAAATCGGCTTCGTTGTGGTAGCCGAGGCGTTCCCAAAAGCCGGGTTCGTCGTGGTCGAGCAGCTCGATGCCGCGGAGCCACTTGGCGCTCTTCCAGAAGTAGCGCTTGGGGATCACGAGCCTGAGCGGCCAGCCGTGCTCCGGCGTGAGCGGCTCGCCGTCGGCCTCGTATGCGAGCAGGGCGTCCTCGTCCTCGAGTGCGGACAGTGGCACGTTCGCCGTGAAGTCCTGCTCGGCGTGTGCGACCACGTGCCGCGCGCTCGGCTTCGGGCCGACGAGCTTCGCGAGCTCGCTCCAGTGGACGCCCTTGAAGCTCGTGTCGAACCGGCTCCAGCGCGTGACGCAGTGGATGTCGAGAGTGATTTCGCGTGTCGGGAGCGCCGTGAATTCGTCCCAGCTGAGCGTCAGGGGCTCCTCGACCTCGCCGAAGACGCGGAAGTCCCAGGTGGCGAGGTCGGTGTGCGGGACGGTGCCGGCGTGGAGCACCGGCCACTTCTCCGTCAGGTACTGGCCGGGCGGGAGCCGGTTCGGGTCGTAGCCGGCCTCCTCGACCTTGCGCTCCGCGCGCGACCGAAACATCGCTCCCTACACTAGTTTCGATGTCGATCGCCACGCCGACAGCTGCGATCCGGCCGCGCGACTACGTCGCGGTTCGAGGCCCCGATGCAGCCGATTTCCTCGACCGCATGCTCTCGAACGAGGTCACGAAGGCACCCTGCCCGGCGCTCCTCCTCACGCCGAAGGCGCGTGTAATCGCGCCGCTCGTCGTGGTCGCCCGCGGTGATGACGACTTCCTGCTGCTCACCGAGCCAGGGCTCGGCGAGATCGTTCGCTCCACTCTCCTCCGCGCACGCTTCGCGGCCAAGTGCGAGATCGAGCCCGAAGAGCACACCTCCCTCGTCGTCTTTAGCGGGGAGGCCGACGGGATCCCCAACCTCGAGTACGGCGAGCCGGCGGTCGAGTTGCTCGACGCCGAGCCTCCGGCCGAAGTCCTCGGCGACGAAGAGCTCGAGCGGCGGCGGATCGAGGCCGGCACACCGCGCTGGGGACGTGAAATCGACGACCGGGTCCTGCCGGCGGAGGCGGGCTTGACCGAGACCCATGTGAGCTTCACGAAGGGCTGCTATCCGGGCCAGGAGCCGATCGCGCGCTTGCACTACCGCGGCAAGTCGAACCGGCGTCTCGCCCTGCTGGAGGTCGACGGGGCGCCGGCGACGGAGACCGAGGTCTTCGACGGCGACAGGGCGGTGGGCCGCGTCACGAGCGCCGTCCCCGGCCTCGCGCTCGCCTACGTCCGCACCGACGTGCCGGAGTCGGCGGCGCTCACGGTCGCCGGGTCGCCGGCGCGGCGGCGGGTGTAGCCCGCCCGCTCGGGTCTCGACGCAATAGGTGCGTCGCTGGCCACCTCTGGCGGGATGCCCCTCGCCGTTCCTGATCGATCGATTTCGGGAAACACCCGGGCGATGCTTCAGGGCATGGTCGGCATGTGGGCGCTGCGTCGTGCGGTTCTGCTGCTGACCGCCGACGACCCTCGCCCGCTCGGTACACGCCTCACGGCGGAAGCGAAGCGGATCCTGATCGGTGCAGCGATCACGCTCGCGCTGCTTGTGGCTGCGGCCATCGCGCTCCTCGCCGTTCTGGTCGCCGCCGTCTCCTAAGGGCTGGGAAGGCGATGCGCCCGGCATGATTCGAACATGCGACCTCTGCCTCCGCAGGGCAGCGCTCTATCCCCTGAGCTACGGGCGCTCGGTGAGCCAGTCTAGCGACGCCAAAACGACCTTCGAACCGCGGGATCGTTCCGCTTCTCGCCGAGCCCCTCCGCCGCACTGAGGAGATCCTCCGCCCGCACGGTCATCAGCTCGTCCCGCTCCAGCGAGGCGAGCTCGGCGCCCTGAACGTGCGCGAGGCGTAGCGCCTGCGCGTTCAGCGCCTGCTCGAACAGCGTCCTGGCGAAGCGCGCGTTGCCGAACCCCTCGCCGCGCTGCGGCCGGCCGAGGATCCGGCGCAGCGTGCCCTCTGCGCCGTCGGCGAGCCGGTATTCGTTCTCGGCCAGGAACTTCTGCGTGATCAGGACGAGGTCGTCGGTCGAGTAGTCCGGGAAGACGATCTCGCGCGCGAAGCGGGAGCGCAGCCCCGGGTTCGAGTCCAGGAACCGGTTCATCAGCCTCGGATAGCCGGCCACGATCACGATCAGGCGGTGCCGGTAGTCCTCCATCCGCTTCAGCAGCGTCTCGATCGCCTCGGGGCCGAAGTCGAGGCGATCCTCGGAGGTCGACAGGGCGTAGGCCTCGTCGATGAAGAGCACGCCGTCGAGCGCCCGGCGAATCGCCCGCTCGGTCTTGATCGCCGTCAACCCGACGTACTGGCCGACCAGCCCGGCGCGGTCGACCTCGACGAGGTGGCCCCGCCGAAGGAGACCCATCGCCCGGTACATCTGGGCGAGGAGCCGCGCGACGGTCGTCTTGCCGGTCCCGGGATTCCCGAGGAAGACGAGGTGCTGAGAGGTTGCGACCTCCGGAAGCCCGTGCCGCTCGCGCTCGGCCTGGACCTGAAGGAACGCCACGAGCGCACGCACCTGCTCCTTGACCGTCTCAAGGCCGATCAGGCTGTCGAGCTCGGCTTGGAGCTCCTCCAGCGTCGCTGCGGGCTCGGGCGGTTTGCGGAGTGCGTCTAGCTGGTCGGCGAGCCATTCCGGTGCCTCGTTCCCCGTCGTCGCACGGAGCCGTTCGGACAGGGCGCGCAGGCCGTGCGAGACGTCGTCGAGCGGATTTCGCGGCATGACGTCCGGGAAGGTAGCTTCCCTCGCCCTTGTCGGAGTTCGGAAAAACCATCGCGGATGCCTACACGTTCCAGGGGGAGTCGCTGGAACTCGGCAAAGGCGTCCACGACGGGAAGGTCGACCAGGAGGCCGTCGTCCGCCTCCCGCTTGCGACCTCCAACCGTCACGGACTGATCGCCGGCGCAACCGGCACCGGCAAGACGCGGACGCTGCAGCTCGTCGCCGAGCAGCTCTCGGCCGGCGGTGTGCCGGTGGTCGCTGCCGACATGAAGGGCGACGTGTCGGGCATCGCCGAGCCGGGTGAGACGGGCGGCCCGGCCGAGAAGCGCGCAGCGGAGCTCGAGCAACAGTTCACCCCCACCGGCTACCCGACGGAATATTTCGCGATCGGCGGCCTCGGGCCCGGCGTCCCCGTCCGCGCCACGGTCTCCGATTTCGGTCCGCTCCTGCTCGCGAAGGTGCTCGAAGCGAACCAGACCCAGGAGCAGAGCCTCTCGCTCGTCTTCCGATACGGGGACGAGAAGGGCCTTCCGATCGTCGACCTCTCCGACCTCAGGTCCCTCCTCACCTTCTTCGACTCGAAGGAGGGCAAGGCGGAGCTGAAGACGATCGGCGGCGTGTCCTCGGCGACGATCGGCGTGCTGCTGCGGTCACTCGTGCAGCTGGAGGACGGCGGTGGGACGGAGTTCTTCGGCGAGCCGCAGCTGGAGATCGCCGATCTGCTCCGGACCGCACCGGACGGACGCGGCGTGATCTCATGCCTCGAGCTCCCCGCCGTCCAGGACAAACCGAAGCTCTTCTCGACGGTGCTGATGTGGCTTCTGGCCGAGCTCTTCGAGCAGCTGCCGGAGGTCGGCGACGTCCCGAAGCCGAAGCTTGTCTTCTTCTTCGACGAGGCGCACCTGCTCTTCGACGGTGCGACAGACGCGTTCCTCGACTCGGTCGTGCAGACCGTGCGGCTGATCCGGTCGAAGGGCGTCGGCGTCTTCTTCATTACCCAGACGCCGAAGGACATCCCCGCCGACGTGCTCGCGCAGCTCGGAAACCGCGTCCAGCACGCGCTCCGAGCTTTCACGCCACAGGACGCGAAAGCCCTGAAGGCAACGGTCTCGACCTTCCCGACCTCCGAGCTGTACGACCTCGACGAGTTGCTGACGCAGCTCGGGACCGGTGAGGCTGCGGTGACGATCCTGTCAGAGAGCGGCGTGCCGACACCGGTCGTACACACGAAGCTGCGGGCGCCACTCGCGAACATGAAGCCTGCCGCCGACGTCGACGGGTCCGCCAGAGCCTCAACGCTCTATGCGAAGTACGGCACGCGGGTCGATCGGGAGAGCGCACGCGAGCTCCTGGCGGCGCGAATCGAGCGGCAACCGGCAGCTCCGGGCGAGGCGGCTCCCCGGCGACCCCCGCCGCCCCCGGTCGAGCGGACCGGCGATCCGATCACGGACCCGCTCGGCGACTTCCTCTCGAGCCGCCAGGGCAAGGCGCTCCAGCGCGAAGTCGTGCGCGGGATGTTCGGTCTGCTTCGCAAACGGCTCTAGCGGGAAAGAACCCGCCGATGCGGGCGGTCGTTGCGATTGCGGCTCTCGCGGTTCTGGCGCTCACCGCCTGCGGCGGCTCGGGGACGCTCACGCCGAAGCAGCTCCAAAAGGAGCAGGAAGCCGTTCACTCGGCGGCCGCGGAAGGCGCGCTCCTCGCCGCGCA
>DATDKA010000002.1:0-21352 GCA_036520235.1 Gaiellaceae bacterium | reverse complement strand
GGACAACCTCGAGACGGCGTCGCTGAAGAACATCGACCACCTCCGCGACGACGACTTCGAGTTCGTGAACCACGACGTGATCGAGCCGCTCGAGCTCGAGGGGCCGGTGGAGCTCGTCTTCCACCTGGCGGCGATTCCGAGTCCGATCGACTACCTGCGGCTGCCGCTGCTGACACTGAAGATCGGCTCGTACGGGACGCACCACGCCCTCGGCTTGGCGAAGTGGAAGCGCGCGCGGTTCCTGCTCGCCTCGACGAGCGAGGTCTACGGCGACCCGCAAATCCACCCGCAGCCGGAGACGTACTGGGGGAATGTGAACCCGGTGGGCCCGCGGGGCGTCTACGACGAGGCGAAGCGCTACTCCGAGGCGCTCACGATGGCCTACCACCGCCAGCAGGGTGTCGACACGGCGATCGCACGGATCTTCAACACCTACGGCCCGCGGATGCGGCTGAACGACGGCCGCGCGATCCCGACTTTCGTCCGACAGGCGCTCGAGGGGAAGCCGCTGACCGTTTTCGGCGACGGCTCGCAGACGAGGAGCTTCTGCTACATCGACGACCTCGTCGAGGGCCTCTACCGCCTCGCGATGAGCGACGAGCACCTCCCGGTGAACCTCGGCAACCCGAACGAGTTCACGATCCTCGAGCTTGCGGAGACCGTCTTGCGGGTAACTGGATCGAGGAGCGAGATCGTCTACGAGGCGCTGCCGGTGGACGACCCGCAGATTCGCCAGCCGGACATCACACGAGCGGTCGAGATCCTCGACTGGAAACCGGAAGTGCAACTCGAAGAGGGGCTCACGCGGATGCTGCCGAGCCTCGGAAGGGAGCCGGTGAGTGCATAAACGCGTCGCCTTCTTCTTCGTCCTTGTCGCCGCCGCCGCGGGGGTCGCGGTCGCGGCGAGCACCGCCGCAGACTCCGCGGGTGAGCGCGTGACGGCGTCGGCCCCGCTCGTCGGCTTCTACGACGACGAGCAGGTCTACGGCCGCACCGACTATGCCTTCACGCAGTTGAAGAGCCTGAGGGCCGGAATCGTGCGTGTCACGCTGGACTGGTCGAACGTGGCCAGGAGGCGTCCGCTTGCGCCTGCCGACCCAACGGACCCCGCCTACCGCTGGGACGCCGTCGACCAGGTCGTCAAAGCTGCCTCGAAGAACAAGATTCGCGTGCTGCTCGCGATCTTCGGCACACCGCGGTGGGCCGGCGTCGCGAAGAACCGCCTGCCGCGGAAGGCGACCGACCTCCGGTTGTTCTCCTTCGCGGCGGCAAAGCGCTACAGCGGGACCTTCGAGGTCGGTGAGGGGGAGGCCGCGGCGTCGCTGCCGGCGGTCCGCTACTGGCTGGCCTGGAACGAGCCGAACAACCCCGTCTTCCTGAAGCCGCAGTGGAAGAAGGTCGGCGGAAAGTGGCGGCCGCAGAGCGCCTTCGACTACGCGAAGATCTGCGCGGCGATCTACGCCGGGGTCCACTCGACCGGCCTGCCGGGCGAGAAGGTCGGCTGCGGGGCTACCGGGCCACGCGGCAACGACGCACCTGCGAGCTCGCGCGCCTCGACCTCGCCGCTCGTCTTCATGCAGTGGCTGAAGCGGGCGGGCTTGCGCCGGTTCGACGCCTATGCGCACCATCCGTACTACGGGAGCCGGGTCGAGAAGCCGACGACGGTGCCGAAGTCGAAGAAGGCGATCACGCTCGGGAACCTGAGCGTTCTGATCAAGCAGCTGAACCGCCTCTACGGCCGCGGCAAGCGGCTCTGGATCACCGAGTACGGCTACCAGACGAAGCCGCCGGACCGGCTCTTCGGCGTGTCGTATGCGACACAGGCGAAGTACGTCCACCAGGCCTACGCCCTCGTAAAAAAGACACGGCGGGTGGACATGCTCGTCTGGTTCCTGATCCGCGACGAGCGCCGGCTTTCCGGCTGGCAATCCGGCGTCCTGACGGCGACCGGAAAGCGCAAGCCGTCCTATCGCGCGTTCCAGACGCTCCGTCGATAGCTCGATCACTTTTGGGCGCCCGGAGTCCCCGGGCGCCCGGAAGTACGATTTCCCAGTGGCAACGAGGGAAGCGCCGCCCGCCGATCCTTCGAAAGCGCCGGCCGGGACTCCGGCGCTCGGCGACATCCGCGCGGGGAGCCCGCGGATTCTGGGCAGCCCGCTGGCGACGCTCCTGCGCCGCAGCGCCAGCATCCTCGCGCTGATCGTCCTCGACCTGTGCGGCCTCGTCCTCGGCCTGTACGCGGCGCTGATCCTGCGCTCGCTCGTCTACGGCAACGACGTCCTCTGGGGCGTGCTGTGGCGGGCGGAGACGGACTGGCTCCCGTTCCTCGGGCTCGTGATGATCCTCGTCTTCTGGCGCGCCGGCCTCTACGCCGAGCGCGAGCGGCGCGGAGGCGGCGGGCGGATCGTCGGCCCGATGATCATCGTCGGGATCGTGGCGCTCGCCTTCGGAATCGGCACAAACCGGGAGTTCGGCACCTACGGCCTGGCGCCGACGGCGGTCGTGCTCTCGATCGCGTTCATCGGGCTGCTCCGCGCGAGCTACGACGTCGTGACGTCGGAGCTCCTCCGCTCCTTCGGCGTCAGGCGCCACGCGGTGCTCGTGGGCGACAGCGATCGGATCCGGCATCTTCATCGGGTGCTCGGCGAGGGGCGCGGGGGAATTGCCTACGAGTTCGTCGGGGCGGTCGGGCCATCCGGGGACGGCTTCGAGCTGCCGTTCCTGGGGACGATGGCCGATCTCCCGCGAGTGTTCATGGAGCGTCAAATCGACGAGCTGATCGTCGCCGAGACGGAGTTCGACGACAAGGCGCTGCTCGAGCTGGTCGAGCTGGCGCACCGGCGCGGAGTCCGGGTGCGCGCGGCGCCGACGACCGCGGAGCTCCTGACGCAGCGGGCCGAGTACGTCCCGGGGCAGGGCGTCCCGCTGTTCGAGCTCCGCCCGCCGGCATTCGTCGGCGCCGACTGGGTCGTGAAGCGCGGCTTCGACCTGGCCGTCAGCGTCCTCGTCCTCGTCCTCGGCCTCCCGATCTGGGTCGCGATCGCGCTCGCGATCAAGCTGACCTCGAAGGGGCCGGTGTTCTACCGCGACCGCCGTGTCGGCCTGAACGAGCGCGAGTTCGGGATGATCAAGTTCCGGACGATGTACGCCGACGCCGCCGAGCGCCAGGCCGAGCTGGAGGACGCGAACGAAGCCGAAGGCGCGCTCTTCAAGCTCCGGGACGATCCGCGGGTGACGCCCGTCGGCCGGTTCCTGCGCCGGGTTTCGATCGACGAGGTGCCGCAGGTGCTGAACGTGCTCCGCGGCGAGATGAGCCTGGTCGGCCCGCGGCCGCTCCCGATCCGCGACTACCAGCTGCTCGAGCCCTGGCATCGCAAGCGTTACCTCGTGCTGCCGGGGATGACGGGCCTGTGGCAGATCGCGGGCCGCTCCGACCTCGGGTTCGACGATCTCGTCCGGCTCGACTTCTATTACCTGGAGAACTGGTCGATCTGGCTGGACATCTCGATCCTGCTGCGGACGATCCCGGCGGTGATCGCCGCGCGGGGCGCGTACTGACCCGGACCGTCGTCGTCGTCGCATATCGCTCGGGCGACGCGCTCGGCAGGCTGCTCGACTCGCTGGAGGGCGAAGACGTGGTCGTCGTCGACAACGGCGGCGACTTGGCGGAGCGTGAGGGCGTTCGCGTCGTCCGGCCCGGTGAGAACCTCGGCTTTGCGGCCGGGAACAATCTGGGCGCCCGGGAGGCGGGCGGCGAGGCGCTCGTGTTCTTGAACCCGGACACGGTCGTAGCGTCTGGTGCGCTGGACGAGCTTGTGCGGCCGCTGGAGGACCCAGGAGTCGGGATCGTCTCCGCGCGGCTGCGACTCCTCGACCGGCCGGAGCTCCTCAACTCGGCGGGAAACGAGGTTCACGTCACCGGGATCGCGTGGGCAGGGTTGTACGGCGAGTTGGCGTCGAGCGTCACGGAGGTGCGTGACGTCGCGTTCCCGACGGGCGCGGCGATGGCGATCCGGCGCGACCTCTTCGAGGAGCTCGGAGGCTTCACCGAAGAGCTCTTCATGTACCAGGAGGACCTGATCCTCGGCTGGCGCGTGAGGCTCCGGGGGCTGCGGGTGGTGATCAATCCCGCTGCGGACGTCTACCACGAGTACGAGTTCGGGCGGAACGCCGACAAGCAGTACCTGCTCGAGCGAAACCGGCTCGTCTTCGTGCTCTCGTCGTACTCGCCCCGGCTGCTCTTCCTGCTCTCACCCGTGCTCGTCTCGACCGAGGCCGCGATGCTCGCGCTGGCGCTGAAGGAGGGCTGGGCACGCGAAAAGGTGGCGGGGTGGGGCTGGCTGCTCCGGCATCTGGGCTGGCTGCGGCGCCAGCGGCGGGAGACGCAGCGGCTGCGGCGAGTCCGCGACCGCGATCTGGCCCCGTACCTCTCCCCGGAAATCGCGCCGGGGATGATCCCGGTCCCGGCCCCGATCCGGGCCGTGAACCCGCTCGTGGCCCGCTACTGGGCCCTCGTTCGCCGTGCCCTCTGAGCGCAAGTAACAACTTGTCACTAACGGGTCGCAACGCCGCTTTCCTCCGCGACCTCTCGCCGGCCCGAGCCAAGTAACAAGTTGTTACAAGCGCGGTCCGGCCCGGCGCTCTCAGACGGTCAAGAAACGCGCCTGCGCGCCGATAACAACCGCAGGATGAACGCTGTCGCGCTCACTGCGGCCGAGGCGCGTTTCGAGCGTCCTCGCTGCCTCGCCATCGTCCCCGCCTTCAACGAGGCGGAGTCGATTGCTGAGGTCGTCACCGAGATTCGGGACTTCGATCCCGAAATCGAGGTACTCGTGGTCGACGACGGCTCCACCGATCCCACCGCGGCGGTCGCCGAGTCGGCCGGCGCCCGCGTGATCCGGCTCCCGCTCAACCTGGGCATCGGCGGTGCCGTCCAGGCCGGCTACCTCTACGCCTTCGAGCGCGGCTTCGACGTCGCCGTCCAGATCGACGGGGACGGCCAGCACGACGCGCAGGAGCTCGGCCGCCTGCTCGGCCCGATCCTCGCCGGCCGCGCCGACCTGGCGATCGGCACCCGCTTCGCCGGCCCGCGCACCTACCGCGCGCCGCTGGCGCGCCGGATCGGCATCGGCCTTTTCGCCGCGCTCGTCTCGCTCCGCGTCCGGCAGCGGATGACGGACACGACCTCCGGCTTCCGCGCCGTCAACCGCCGTGGGATCTGCCTCTTCGCGGTCGACTATCCGCACGACTACCCCGAGGTCGAGTCGGTCGTAACCGCGTCGCGCGGCGACTTGCGCATCGCCGAGGTGCCAGTCGCCATGCGCGCCCGCGCCGCCGGCAGGTCTTCGATCACGACCGCGCGCTCCTTCTACTACGTCCTGAAGGTGCTGCTCGCCCTCTTCGTCGGCCTCTTTCCGCGCTCACCGCTGACGATCGAAGACTGATGCCGGTCCAGCTCTTCGCCGCGCTCGCGTCGGTCGCCCTGCTCGGGCTCGTGATCGAGCTGATCCGCTCGCGGAAGCTCCGCGAGCGCTACGCGCTCCTCTGGCTGGCGACGGCCGGCGTGATCCTCTTCTTCGCCCTGTGGCGCGAGGGGCTCCACGACCTCGCGAAGGGCCTCGGCATCGCCTATCCGCCGAACGCCCTCTTCGTGCTGGCGCTCCTCTTCGTCCTGATGTTGCTCCTCCACTTCTCGACGGTGATCTCCAAGCTCTCCGACCGGAGCACGCTCCTGACCCAACGCCTCGCGCTGATGGAGGAGCGGCTTCGCGAGCTCGAAGACAGCCCGGGCACGCGGCCGACTCTGAGGGAGGTCAAGTCATGAGCGTCCTGCAGCCAGTCGCCGGGGAGGCCGGCCGCCTCGAGCGCATCCTGGGGCGGCCGGAGCGCGCCTTGCCGCTCGACGAGCCGCTCGCGCGTCTGGCCGGCAGGCGCATCCTGATCACGGGCGCGCAGGGGAGCATCGGCAGCGCCGCCGCCGAGATCCTGCGCGGCAGGGCCGAGGTGATCGAGACCGACAAGCACGTCGGCGAACCGGCCCTCGACGTCCGCGTCGAGAGCGACGTCAAGGCCGTGCTCGAAGAAGTCCGCCCCGACGTGATCCTCCACCTCGCGGCGGCGAAGTCGGCGCCCGAGGGGGAGCGCGACCCGATGGCAGCGCTCGAGATCAACGTGATCGGCACGAGGAACGTCCTGTCGCACGCGCCGGACGGCTGCCACGTCGTCACCGCCTCGACCTGCAAGTCCTGCGAGCCGGAGACCGCCTACGGCGCGAGCAAGCTCGTCGCCGAGCGCGTGACGCTGAACGCCGGCGGCTCGGTCGCGCGCTTCTACAACGTCGTGGAGTCGAGCGGGAACGTCTTCGAGATCTGGGACGCCGTCCCGTCCGACCAGCCGCTCCTCGTCACCCCCTGCCGGCGCTACTTCATCTCGCTCGCCGAGGCGGTCAGCCTCGTGATCTGGACGGCCGTCGTGCCCCCGGCCCGCTATGGCTTCGACCCCGGGAACCCGCGCGAGATGCGCGACGTCGCGGCCGACCTCTACCCGGAGCGGGCGCTCCAGTCGGTACCGCCGCGCCGCGGCGACCGGATCGCGGAGCCGCTCGCCGCGCGCCACGAGCGCGTCGTGCAGGACGCGGTCCCGGGGCTGCTGCGGATCGTCGGGGCCCACGACGCCTTCGCGACGGACGGGCGCCTCGAGCCCGCCGCCGCCGTGCGGCGGATCGCTCCCTAGCGGAACAGGCGCCAGGAGGCGCGCTCGGCCGCGTCGAGCGCGTGCGGAGACCGCGAGATGCCGAATACCCGATCGGCGAGCCCGACCGACCGGTCGAGCCCGTACGCCAGCGTCGCGCGCAGCCCGGACGCCCGCCAGTACAGCTCGCGATGGCGCTCGCGGATTCGCGCCCACTCTGCCTCGGCTTGGCCGCGCGAGGTCGGGTCTTTGCTCCCGCTCTCATGGCGGCGCCAGTGGAGGAGCGGCTTCGAGACGTACGTGCCGCGATACCCCCGGTCGAGCATCGTCAGCCAGAAATCCCAGTCGTCGAAAGCGCCCTCCGGCAGGTCCTCCGGGTAGCCGCCGGCCTCGAGGTAGGCGGCGCGCCGAGTCAGCGCGCTCCCGTTCACGTAGTTGCGGCCGCGGATCAGCGAGAGCGCACTGAACGGCCGGGACGGCATCACGCCGCTCTCGGCGCCGAAGAGCTGCGCCGAGCAGTACGCGAAGGCGGCGTCCGGCCGCCGTTCCAGCGCGCCGAGCAGCTCGGACACGTACGCCGGCTCCAGCCGGTCGTCCGCCGAGAGGAAGAGGAAGAGCTCGCCGGTCGCCTCGCGGGCACCGCGGTTGCAGCTGCGGGCGAGCCCGGCGTTCTCTTGCGTCAGCACGCGGATGCGGTTCTCATAGCGCCGCGCGACCTCGAGCGAGTCGTCGGTGGAGCCGTCGTCGACGACGATCACCTCGAGATTCGGGTGCTCCTGGGCCAGCGCGCTCTCGATTGCCTCCCCGAGGAAGCGCCCGTAGTCGTGGCAGAGGACGACGATGCTGACGAGCGGCGTCATCGAGGCCCGTACCGGCCGCGGCGGAAGTCCCGCCAGCCGGCGCGCACCGCGCGAAGCCTCGCTCGTCGCCGGCGCGCCATCAGCGCCTGCGCCGTGAAGGCGGCCAGCGCGGTCAGCCGCCGCCGCCAGGTGCCGAGCCGCCCGAGCGGGGCGTGGCGCTCGCAGACCGTGAGCAGGTTCCGGACGCTGTAGTAGAGGGCGTCGGGCGAGCCCTCGCCGCCGGTCGAGGCGGAGACCCTGTGCCGAACGCGCGCCCCGGGAACGACGCGGAGCGCGAGGCCCGCCTCCCGCGCCCGAAGCGACCAGTCGGCGTCCTCCACGTAGGCGAACAGCGCCTCGTCGAACGCGCCGATCCGCTCGATCGTCTCCCGTGGGATCAGCACCGCGGCGCCGCAGATGCGCTCCGTCTCGTCGCCTTCGACCGCTGTTCGATGGCGGCCCTGGTAGCCGTGGCGCGGGTCGAAGTCGGCACCGGCGTACCAGACCCGACCCGGGTCGTCCGCGAAGACGACCAGCGGGCAGACGGCGCCCGCTCCGGTCGCCGCCTCGGCCAGCGCCGCCACGGCGCCGGGTTCCACCTCGACGTCGTTGTTGAGGAGGAGCACCGCGTCCGCGCCGCGCTCGAGCGCCGCCCGGATCCCGACGTTCATCCCGCCCGCGTAACCGAGGTTCTCGTCGTTCCGGATCAGCCCTACCCCGGTGACCGCCTCAGCCGACCCGTCCGTGGACGCGTTGTCGACGACGATCACGTCGACGTCCTCGCGTTCCAGCGAGCGCAGGCAGGCGAGGGTGTCCTCCCGGCCGTTCCAGGAGAGAACCACCGCGGCGACCTTCGTCATCGCTTCCGGGCCCGGATCACCATCGTCCACCCGAGCCGGCGCACACCCGGCGTGCGAGCGAGCGCCTTCTCCGCGAGCTTGAGCGCTGCAACGGCCGGGCTTCCCAGGCGCAGGTAGAGCTCGTCCACCGGGTAGGGGAGGAGGAAGTTCGCGTACTCGAGCCGTTCCACCTCGAGGTGCTCGCCGACGAGCCGGCGGAAGGCCCCCGGAGTCAGCTCGTGGAGATGCTCGTTGAAGCCGTAGCGCCGCACCCGTCGCTTCACGTCGTACGCGAGGTTCATCGGCGAGAAACGCGACGGCGTCGAGACGACGAGCGCGCCGCCGGGCCTGAGCACACGAGCGGCCTCGGCGATCGCCAGCTCGGGCTTCGGGACGTGCTCGATCACCTCTGTCAGCAGCACCTTGTCGAAGGCGCCGTCTGGCAGGTCGAGCGCCTGCGCATCCTCGAGCCGGAAGTCCACGCGCTCCGCAAGCTCGCCGAGGTTCCGCTTGGCCAACTCCAGTGGCGTCGGCGCGATCTCCGTGGCCGTCACCTTCGCGCCGACCCGGACGAGCTCCCGCGTGTAGGCGCCGCTGCCGCAGCCGACATCGAGGATCTTCTCATCGGGCCGCGCGTCGAGTGCCCCCAGCACCGTCTTGAACCGCGCTCGGTAGAAGAACCGCTTGTACCCCTGAGGGTGCTCGTAGGTCAGCGACAACTCGTCAAGGTCGTGCGCGCGCGTCTCGTAGTAGGTGCCGAGCTCGTCGTTCACGTCGACGAACGAAGCGGCCAGCCGCTCGGCGAGCGCACGGTCGAAGTCGGAGTCGCCGACGACGATCACCGAGTCGGCGTCCTCCACGTACGCCGGCAGCGACTCGCTCTCGGCCTTCCTCGCTCCCAGCGCCCGGCGGTCGAAGATCTCGGCCGGCGCGGGGAGGTCGCGCGCAGCGAAGAACGCCTCGACCACCTCGCGGCTGTTGTGGGTCACGACGGCCAGCTCAGCGCCGGCGGCTGCGTAGCGCCGGTAGAGCTCGAGCCCGGCCTCGAGCTCCTGGCCCGCCTCGAGCCCGGCGAGCTCCGCCGCGACGACCGTCTCGTCGGCGCGCGGATCGTCCGCCAGCCGGAGCGAGAGGTCGTAGATAGTGGCGCTGTCGCCGCCGCCCGCGAGCCGCTCGAGGTCGGCGCGCAGCTGCGGGTAGTCCGTCCCGAGGTCGACGATCGTCCCGTCGAAGTCGAAAAGGGCTAGCCGCCGACCCGCCGGTCCGTCCATTCGCCTTCCCGGACGAGCTTGTACCCCATGTCGATCATCCGCACCCAGTAGAGCCCTTCCTCGACCGCGTCGTAGCGCGGGAGGCCGTTGACGTGCTCGCCGTAGGCGAGCCGGACGTACTGGTACGGCATGTTCGCGCCTGCCTCCGCCATGAAGTTGCTGGTGGTGAAGAAGCGGCCCGCATTGATCTCCGTCACCAGCGGTCGGCCGTCCTCGTCCTCCTTCAGGTCGACGCAGAAGACGCCAGTCGCGCGCGGGTCCACGGCCTCCACCGCCTTCGTCGCCAGCTCGTTCACGTCCTGACGGTGGATCGTCCGCGCCACCGACGGGCTGGAGCTCTGCCCGCTTGGCATCAGGTGGCCGAAGACGTACTCGAGGCGCTCCCTGGCCGCTGACGTGACGAGCCGGCCGTCGAGCCAGACGCTCTGGAACGCGAACTCCCGGCCGGGGAGGAACTCGCTGACCATGAAGTCGGTGACGTCGAGCCCGCGCCGCTCGACCCAATAGCGCACCCACGCGGCGGCCTGCTCCGGCGTCGAGACCGGCAGACTGGCCCGCGCGCCTGCGCCGTGCACGGCGCGCACCCACGCGAGCTCGCGGCGCTCGAGGATCGACGCGGTCGCCGCGCGGAGAGCCTCCTCCGACTCGGCCCGCGCGAACTCCGGCGTCGGCAGTCCCGCCTGCGCGACCAGCGCCGCGAACCGCTCCTTGTCCTGGCAGAGCTCGACCGTCTCCGGCCGCGGCAGCAGCGTCCGCGCCCGCACTTGCGAAGCCGCGCGCGACAGCGCCAGCACCTCCTGCTCGGGCTGCGGATGGACGACCTCGATCCCCTCCGCCTCGACGAGCGCGTTCAGCTCGTCGAGGTAGCCCTGATCCTCGGCGCGGGGGAGGAGGTAGCGGGCGTCGACCGGCGCGAGCTCGAGGTGGAACTTGCTCGTGTCGCTGCCGACGACGAAGAACGGCTCCGGCGCGAGCCGCAGCGAGTGGACGAAGTTGGCCGCCGGAGAGCCGCCGGCCCCGGTGACGAGGATTCGACGCACTGAACTATGGTGCCGCTCGATGGCGCGGCGGGCGCTCGTCACGGGGATCGCGGGGCAGGACGGCTCCTACCTCGCTGAGCTGCTGCTCGGACATGGCTATGAGGTGTTCGGCACTGCACTCGGTTCTCCTGAGCGCCTGCCGGACGCGGTGCAGCTCGTGGACGACGCCGCGGCCGTGATCCGCGAGCTGAGGCCCGACGAGACGTACCACCTTGCCTCCGCATCTTTCGTTCCGGCCTCGTGGGAGGACCCGGTCGGCACGTCGCGGTTCGCCGCGGAGGCCGCCGCGGGCCTGCTCGACGCACTACGCCGGGAGCACCCCCAGGGGCGATTCCTGAACGCCGCCTCGGCGGAGATCTTCGGCGCGCCCACCGAGCGGCCGCAGACCGAGGAGACGCCGATCCGGCCGCTCACGCCTTACGGCGCGGGCAAGGCGTTCGCGCACTTCCTCACCGGCGCCTTCCGGCGCCAGTACCGCCTGCATGCCAGCTCGGTGATTCTCTTCAACCACGAGTCCGAGCGGCGCCCGCACCAGTTCCTGACGCGGAAGGTGAGCCGGGCGGCGGCGGCGATCAGCCTCGGGCTCGAGCAGGAGCTCCAGCTCGGCGACCTGACCGCCCGCCGCGACTGGGGCTACGCGCCGGACTACGTGCGCGCGATGTGGTCGACGCTCCAGGCGGAGGCCCCCGACGACTACGTGATCGCGACGGGCGAGTCTCATACCGTCGAGGAGTTCGTCGCCGCGGCGTTCGGGCATGTCGGCCTCGACTGGCGGAAGTACGTCCGCCGCAACGAGTCGCTCTCGCGCGGCGCCGCCGACTCTCCGGAACTTGTGGGCGATCCGACGAAGATCCGGGAGCGGCTCGGCTGGCAGCCGGAGGTCCGGTTCGACGAGCTCGTCGCTCGGCTCGTCGACGCGGATGTCGAGGAGCTGCGCGCTCAGGAGGCGGCGAGCGCCCGGTAGACCTCGTCGTGCCTGCGGGCCGTCGCGTCCCAGGTGAACTCACCCGCGCGCCGCAGCCCGCGCTCCACCAGGTGGTCGGGGCGCTCGAGTACGGCCAGGATCGCCTCGGTCATCTCGTCCACCGAGGTGGGCTCGAAGTAGAGGGCGGCGTCAGCGCAGACCTCCGGCAGGGAGCCCGCGCGCGATGTCGCCACCGGGGTCCCCGAGGCCATCGCCTCGAGCGGTGGCTGTCCGAAGCCCTCGTAGAGACTCGGGAAGACGAGCGCCGACGCCGTCCGGTACAGCCCGGCGAGCTCCTCGCGCGAGACCCGGCCGCGAACCTCGACCCCCTCGGGGAAGACGCGGAGCCGCTCGAGCCCGGTACCGGTGAGGACGAGCCGGAGCTCCGGGCGGCGCCTCCGCACGCGCAGGAACGCCTCGAAGAGTCGCTGGTGGTTCTTGTGCGGCCACGGGTTCGCGGGGTAGAGCAGGAACGGGCGCCGCTCGGCGCCGGTCGGGTGGAAGAGCTCGTGATCGAGGCCGAGGTGGATCACCTCGACCCGCTCCGGCTGGATCCCCATCCGCTCGACGAGCGTCTCCTTCACGTGGCCGCTGATCGCGATCACCTTCCGCGCGCGCTCGAGCGACCAGCCGTAGACGACGCGCCGGTAGGCGAGCTCGCTGCGCGAGAAGAACTCCGGGAAGAAGACGTGCTGGATGTCGAGCAGGCTGACCGCCGCCGGAGGGTCCTCGACCCGCGGGAGCATCACCGTCAGGGGGAAATGGATCGCGTCGAGCTCGTCGAGGCGAAGTTCGCGCCGGATCCCGCCCGGCGCGACCGTCGCATGGGCCATCGCCGCGATCCGGCCGCGCTGCGTGCGGCGCGCGCGGTAGGAGCGGATCGTCTCGCCCGGGACGTCGTCCACGATCCGAGGTCTGAAGACTCGGTAGTCGAGCTGACCGACCCGGCCGAGGGCGCGAACGAGCTCCCGAGCGTAGGTCTCGGAGCCGCCCACGACGCCCGGAACCAGCGTTAACAGACTGATTCCAACTCTCATATAGGGTGCCGTCCGTTGGCGGGTCGCAGGGCGCTGATCACGGGAATCACGGGCCAGGACGGCTCGTATCTGGCCGAGTTGCTCCTCGAGAAAGACTACGAGGTGTTCGGGATGACGCGGCGCGCCTCGACGGAGAACGTCGAGCGGATCGCGCACCTCGCAGACCGCATGACGCTCCTTCAGGGCGACCTGCTCGACCCGCACTCGCTCGTCTCGGCCCTGCGCGCGGCGGAGCCCGCGGAGGTGTACAACCTCGCGGCGCAGAGCTTCGTCCCGACGTCCTGGAACCAGCCCGTACTGACGGCGGAATTCACTGCGGTGGGCGTGACGCGGATGCTCGAGGCGATCCGAACCGTCGATCCCGACATCCGCTTCTACCAGGCGTCCTCGTCGGAGATGTACGGGAAGGTGCGCGAGGTCCCGCAGAACGAGCAAACCCCGTTTCACCCGCGCTCGCCCTACGGCGTCGCGAAGGCCTACGGCCACTACATCACCGTCAACTACCGGGAGTCGTACGGCCTCTTTGCGGTATCCGGGATCCTCTTCAACCACGAGTCGCCGCGGCGTGGCCTCGAGTTCGTCACGCGCAAGATCAGCGACGGGGTGGCGCGCATCAAGCTCGGCCTCGCCGGCGAGCTCCGGCTCGGCAACTTCGACGCCGAGCGCGACTGGGGCTACGCCGGCGACTACGTCGAGGCGATGTGGCGGATGCTCCAGCAGGACGAGCCGGAGGATTTCGTCGTCGCGACCGGCGAGACGCACTCCGTCCGGGAGTTCTTCGAGCTCGCGTTCGCGCACGTCGGGCTCGACCCCGAGCAGCACGTGAAGAGCGACCCGGAGTTCCTGCGCCCGGCCGAGGTCGACCAGCTCGTCGGCGACGCGTCGAAGGCGCGCCGTGAGCTCGGCTGGGAGCCGAAGCACTCGTTCCGCGACCTGGTCGAGATCATGGTGGACGCGGACGTCGAGCGTCTGTCGTCGGCCGCGGCGCCGAGGGTGGTCGGCTAGCCGCTCGCGGTCGCGACGAGCTCGATGCTCGTCGCCACGCTGTTCAGCACCGGGACGCGCTCGAGCACCGAGCTGGCCGTCCAGATTGGTCGAGCCGGTCCGCCGACAGTCAGCGGCAGCATGTGGACGAGACGGAGCTCTCGGACGTCGAACCTGTGGCGCTCGACGAGCTCGGCCGCCGTCCGCTTCGTGTAGACGCGGTCGTTCGGCAGCTGCCCGTGGTAGTACCGGCCCAAGACGCGTGCGAGCCGCTCGGTGTACGAGTAGCGATTCGGAAGATTCGTGACGTAGAACGTCCCGCCCGGCCGGAGGACTCGGCGGATCTCGTCGAGGCTGCCATCAGGATCCTGGACGTGCTCGAGGACACCGCACGAGACCACTGTGTCGAACGCGCCGTCTTCGAACGGCAGTGCCACCGGCTCCGGACTGAGGTGCGCCTGGATCTCGGGGAACCGTTCGAGCGCTGCGACCGTCGGTTCTGAGAGCGTCTCGCGGTAGTCGAACGGCACGACGTCGACGCCTCGCTCGCAGAGCAGCGCTGTGACTTGCCCGTAGCCACAGCCCCAGTCGAGGACGCGACCCGGCTTCCGCGCAACAAGGTCGTCGGCCAGCGCCTGGTACTGCAGCATCTGCGGTCCGGAACGCAGGTGTGCGTCGAGCTCCCCCGCCATCGACGCCGGTGATGGTATGAGACCGCCGTGATCGACGCCGTTGTTGCGACCAGGGACTCACGCGAGCTCGTCCTCGAGTGCGTGGAGCACCTTCGTTCGCCGCTGCTCGATCGGGTGATCGTCGTCGACAACGGGTCAGTCGACGGGACTGCGGACGCGCTACGGGATCGCGTGGTGGTCGTGCGCGTCGAGGAGCCTGAAGGGCTTTCGTCCGCCTACAACCGCGGAGCCGAGGTTGGCAGCGCCGAGCTTGTCCTCTTCCTCAACGACGACGTGTTCGCCGGCGACGAGGCGATCGCTCTGCTCGCGCAGGCGCTCGAAGGTCGGCCCCAGGCGGTCGCGGCGGCCGGCCGGCTCGTCGATCCGACCGATGGGCGGACGCAGGAGGAGTACCTGCCGCGGGCGTTTCCGGGGGCCGTCACCCTTGCCGCTTCCCTGCTCGGGCGGCCGCGGCGCCCGCTCGAGCTCGACGAGACGACGGTTGTGCCCGTGGACCAGCCGCCCGGAGCGTGCCTGCTGGTTCGGCGCGAGGCGTTCGAGGCGGCCGGCCGGTGGAACGAGGACTTCGAGTTCTGGTTCGAGGATGTCGACCTCGCGCGCCGACTGCGCGGGAGTGGCGAGGTCCTGTATGTCCCCGCGGCGTCGTTCCCTCACGTTGGAGGCGCGAGCGCGCGCCGGCTCTCCCACGCCGACGTCGTCGCACGCCACTACCGCGGCGCACTCCTCTATGCACAGCGGCATCTCGGCCTGGCCGGCCGGTCGATCACGGCGCCGGCGTACGCGCTCGCCGCCGCGGGGCGGCTCGTTACGGCCCGCGACGCGGAGGTACGCCGTGCGTATTCACGCGTCCTGCGCGACGCGCTCCGCGTCGCCGTGGGGCGCCGCATCTTGCCCCGGTAGCGCCCACAGGATCCCAGCGCCGAACTGCGGCTTGCGGCCGCCGTGGACGACCTCGAACCCGGCGGCGCGGAGCGCCTCTTCGGCGGCGTGCGACGGATCCGGGCCCGGGCAGCCGTCCTCGTGGTACTCGAGTACGAGGACGCGCGGCGCGAGCGCGGCGAAGCGCGGGTCGGCGAGGATCTCCCACTCCGCGCCCTCGATATCGATCTTCACGACGTCGGCCCTCGCGAGCTCGGGAAAGACGTCCACGGACCGGACGTCGATCGACCCCTCGCTCCCGTCGGCCCGAGAGGTCGCGTGCTCGCCGGCGGCGAAGCGGACGACCCCGGACTGTGCGGCCGCGAAACCCTCGATGAGCTGCCAGCGCTCGCCGAGGCCGTTGGCTTCGATCGTGCGGCGATGGACGGCCGCATTCTCCGGGTCGGCTTCGACCGCCACGATTGCGGCGTCGGCGTAGCGCCCGAGCGTCCACGCGCCGAACAGGCCGATGTTCGCGCCGAGGTCGACGACGGTCGGCGACCATAGAGCGGCGAGAGCGGGCCCGACCTCCGGCGGCGGCTCGTACTCTCCCTGCGAGAAGATCTCGTCGAGCACCAGCACGTCGCCGGAGTGGTGACGGATCGCGATCGCCACCCCCGAGCGCCGCAAGCGGTAGACCCCCGTGACGGGCTCGCGCCGCAGCTCGTTGGCTACGAACCGAAGGCGCTCGCGGACGAGCGAGGCCCGCAGCGCGAAGCTCAGCCGGAGGAGTGGCTGGAAGCGAGTCAGGTGGCGGAAGCCTGGAGCGGTCGCCAGCCGTCGAACGAGCCCGACGATCACGCGAGTGCACGCTCGAAGGTCGCAAGCGTCTCGTCGGCTGCCCGGCGCCAGGTGAAGAGCGCCGCACGCGCCTTCCCTTTCTCGGCGAGGTCAGCGGCGAGAGCGGGATCCTCGAGGATCGCCGTCACCGCCCCGGCGATCTCCTCGTGCCTTTCCGGGTCGAAGAACAGGGCTGCGTCTCCCGCGACTTCCGGGACAGCCGACGTCTTCGAACAAGCCACCGGTACGCCGCGGCGCATCGCTTCGAGCACCGGCAGCCCGAAGCCCTCCCGCCGAGAGGGAAGGACGAAGCACGCGGCGGTGCGGAACAGCCCTTCGAGATCGGCGGCGTCCACCCAACCGGGAGTGACCAGCGCGCGGTCGATTCCAAGGGCCCGTGCACGTTCGCGCACCTCGTCCTGCAGGGGCGTCCAGTTTCCCGGCAGGACGAGCGCGGCGTCCGGAAGCGCAGCCCGGATCGCCGGCATCGCCTCGACGAGACCCACGACGTTTTTGTGGGAACGGAAGCCCGACACGGCAAGAATGACCGGCCCGGAGCCAAGCCCGAGGCGGGCTCTCAGCTCCTGTTCAGGCGTTGGATCCACCGTCCTGTTGCTTCCAGGGCCGAGGGGGATCACGTCGATCCGCTCCATCGGCACACGGAAGTCTTCGGCGATCTCCTCGCGTGCGCTCTCGGAAATTGCGATCAGCCGTCGCGCACGCCGCGCGGCTGGGATCACGAGCGACTTCCAGAGCATTCTCGTCAGGCGCGGGACCGCGGCCGGCTCCCGGAGCCAAGTCACGTCGGCCACCATCACAACCGAAGCAATCTGGGGCCGAAGCGGCGCCGTCAGGGCGACGCTGTGCAGGAGCTGGCAGCGGCGCCTCCGCGCCATGGCGTCCAGCAGGAGAGCCTCGCCGAGCGCCCGCATGCCCCGCGTCCCCAGCAGCGGGTGGGTCACGAGCTGGACGGAGTCGCTCCACGGCTCCGCTGCGACCAGGTCTCGCCCTCGCTGGTTGACGAACATCGAGATCCGCAGCTCGGGCCTCGCTTCGATGATCGCGGGGTACAGCTCGCGCACGTAGGTCTCGATTCCACCCATCCTCGGCTCGAGGAACATCGCGTTCACGGCGAGGTGCATGAGCGTCGGGCGGCCGGCCGTCACGGCGCCTGATAGTAGTGCCGGTTCTGTGCGCCCCAAGGCCGTCGAGTGAGGATCGGGCAGCTCGTCCAGCGGGTCGCCCGCACGGAGACGGCGCAACGGATCCTCCGGCGTCGTCGGCCGGCGCGGGTGGCCCAGGCGCTGATGCAGGCGACGACCGTTCGGAGCCCGATCCGGTTCGTGTACCGCGAGCTCTCCGGCAGCCGCGGCCCGGAGCGGTACCGCCTCCGCCGGTCGGGACGGCCGGTCTTCATCCGCCACAACACGGAAGACCCGTTCGTCCTCGGCGAGATCTTCTACACCGGTCAGTACGACGTCCCTGAGCCCGTTGCGCGCCTCCTCGAAGGGGTCGGGCGGCCACCGGTCGTGATCGATCTGGGCGCCAACATCGGTCTCTTCGGCCTCTGGGCTCTCGACCGGTTCCCTGGCTCGCAGGTCACCGCCTTCGAGCCGGACGCGTCCAATGCCGAAGTGGCCCGCCTCTGCATCGACGCGAGCGGCCTCGGCGGCAGCTGGCGCCTGGTCGAGGCTGCTGCGGCCGCGCAAGACGGCCGCGTGTCCTTCGTCTCCGGCGAGTTCTCTCGCTCTCGCATCGAGCGGGACGGCGGACACGAAGTCGACGCCGTCGACGTCTTTCCCTACTTCGAGCAGGCCGATCTGGCCAAGATCGACATCGAAGGCGGCGAATGGGAGATCCTCGACGATCAACGCTTTCAGGAGCTCGACCTGACGGCGCTCGTGCTCGAGTTCCACCCGGATCAAGCGCCCGGGCCGGACCCTCGGGCGCACGCGCTGGACGCCCTGAGTGCGGCCGGCTACCAGACGCTCGTGGTGACGGAGTTCGGGCCCGGACACGGAATGCTCTGGGCATGGCACGCATGACCCCAACGGACTCGCCGATCGACGGGGTGGACCCCGCGCCCGAGCTCGCGAGCGACGATCCGCTGAGCGTCCTCGACTCGCCGACCGCCGGCGGTCGCGTGATCCGCGGCGGCGTGTTGCGGCTCGGAACCTACGCCGCGGGGGTTGCGCTTGGAATCGGCTCGGCCGCCCTGATGACCCGCTACCTCGGCGTCGAGGACTTCGGTCGCTACGTGATCGTCACCTCCCTGATCGCAATGGTTGCGGGGCTGACCGAGGCGGGGGTCACCAACATCGCAGCGCGGGAGTTTGCAACGAAGGATCGTCGTGAGCGAGACCGGCTGCTCGCGAACGTGATCGGCATCCGCCTGGGCGTTGCGGTGGTGGGTGTCCTGGCAGCTACGGGATTCGCGGCCGTGGCCGGCTACGACCGAACGATGGTCATCGGCACCGTGGTTGCGGGCGTCGGCCTCCTGATCGCCACCGTCCAGCAGACCTACTCGATCCCGATCGGAGTTGCGCTGCGATTCGGCTGGCTGAGCGCCCTCGACCTGGTGCGGCAGGCTGCGTTCGTCGCGATCGTCATCACCCTGCTCCTCGCAGGCGCCGGATTGCTGCCGCTGCTCGCGGCCACCGTTCCGGCGAGCCTGGTCGCGCTTGCCGTCTCGATCCCGCTGGTCCGGGGGCAGGCGCCGCTGCTACCGCGGTTCGAGCGAGCCGAATGGCTCCGCATCGTGCGGCTCGTCGGCGTCTACGCGGCGGCAGCGGCTGTCGGGACGATCTACGTCTCGGCAGTCGTGATCGTGACGTCGCTCGTCGGGACGGCGGACGATGCGGGTTACCTCGGCGCCGCATTTCGCATCTTCACCGTGTTGGCGCTGATCCCGCTGATCCTCGTCTCGACTGCGTTTCCCGTGCTCGCCCGGGCTGCCCACACAGACCACGAGCGCCTCCAGTACGCGGTGCAGCGCCTCGTCGATATCGCGCTGATCGTCGGCACGTGGATGGCGCTCGCCACCGGCCTCGGCGCAGGCATCGCGATCCAGATCGTGGCCGGGGCGGACTTCGAGCCCGCCGTGAAGGTTCTCGAGATCGAGTCGGTTGCGCTCCTGTCGGGCTTCCTCGCCGTCACGGGAGCGCTCGCCCTCGTCTCGATGCATCGCCATCTGGCGCTGCTGCTCGGGAATCTCGCGGGCCTGGCGACCATCGTCGTGCTCGCCGCGCTCCTGGTGCCGGCTCACGGTGCCGAGGGCGCCGCACTCGCCCTCGTCATCGCCGATTCGGGGTTGGTCCTGCTCTACGGCGCGGTGCTGTTCGGGAGCCGAGTCGTGCATTACGACCCGGAGCTCGTACCGAGGGTGGCCGTCGCCGCCGTGCTCGCCTTCGCGCTGGTCTTCACGCCGCTCGAAGACATCGCGCTCGTGGTCGCCGCCACCGTCGTCTACTGGCTCGTGCTGCTGCTTCTGCGAGGCCTTCCAGCGGAGGTCATCGACGCGCTCCTTCGCCGGGAGCCCCGCTCCACCGCGTGAAGGTCGGCATCAACCTCATGTTCCTCGTCGACGAAGCCGGGGGCGCCGGTCGCTACGCCCACGAGCTCGTGCCTGCGCTGCTCGAGGTCGAGCCGGCCCTCCGGATCACGGTCTTCGTCAACCGTGACGCTCCCGCCGGTCTCACCGCTGCGGAGTGGGCGGACGCCGTCGACTGGGTGCGGCTCCCCACGCGCTTCTCGAACCGGACGCATTTACCCGGGCAGGCATTGGCCCTGCCGGTCGTGGCTGCACGACGGCGGCTCGACGTCGTCCACAGCCTCGCGAACGGCGGGCCGCCCCTGACGATCGGCCCGAAACGCGTCGTCACCCTGCTCGACCTGATCTGGCTGCACCAGCGCGAGGCGTGGGGGACGCCGTCGGCCGTTCGGACGATGGCGCTGCTGACGCGAATCTCGGCGCGGACCGCGAACAGGGTGATCACGATCTCGGACTCGGCGCGGGACGACATCGTGCGCAACTTCGGCCTCGATCCGGCGAAGATCGACGTAACGCCGCTCGGCGTCCGGATCCCAGGTTCGCGTCGGCCGAGGGCTCCCGGCGGGCAACCGACGGTGCTCTGCGTCGCCCAGAAGCGGCCGTACAAGAACCTCGCCAGCCTGATCCGCGCCGTCGCGGAGCTGGACGAGGAGGCCCCGATCCTCGTGCTGCCCGGCGCGCCGACCGATCATGAAGCCGAGCTGCGGGCACTCGCCGACCGCCTCGGTGTCTCGGACCGGGTGCGGTTCCCGGCGTGGGTGTCAGCCGCGGAGCTCGAGGACCTGTACGCGCAGGCGACGTGCTTCGTCCTGCCGTCGCTGATCGAGGGTTTCGGCCTGCCCGTGCTCGAAGCGATGGCTCGCGGTGTGCCCGTCGCCTGCTCCGACCGGCCCGCCCTGCCTGAGGTGGCCGGTGACGCAGCCCTCTTCTTCGACCCGACTGATCCGACCGCGGTCACCGACGCCGTGCGTCGGCTGATCCGGGACGAGACCCTTCGCGAGGATCTCTCGGCTCGCGGCCTCGAGCGCGCGAAGCAGTTCAGCTGGCGGCGCACCGCCGAGCTGACGCTCGCGAGCTATCGCCGCGCTATCGGCAACTAACCTCCGGCGACCGTGGACCGGCCGGCGCGCATCCTCCTCGCCCGCGGCTACCAGGTGACGCCCTGGGAGCTCCGGCCGTGGGAGCTGCTTCCGGCGGATCGCTTCGAGGTGGGATATCTGCGTCTGGAGCGCAACTGGTTCGACGACTCGGCGCTGCGTCTCCGCCGCTTCCCGGTGAAGGCGATCAGCGCGTATCTCCCGAAGGGCCGGGTCGGCATGGTCGCGACGGGATTGACCGGCGATCGCTACGTCGACGCCGACGAGCCCTTCGCCTGGGCCGACGTAGTGCATGCGGCCGAGCTCTCGTACTGGTTCGCAGCCGACGCCGCCAGGCGGAAGCAACGGAACCGCTACAAGCTTGCGCTCACCGTCTGGGAGACGATCCCGTTCCTCCACGTCTACCGCAATCGGTACGCGCGGACCTACCGCCGCGAGACGCTCGCCGCCACCGACCTGTTTCTCGCGGCGACCGAGCGGGCCCGCCAGGCGCTGCTGCTCGAAGGCATCGAGCCGGCTCGAACCCGGGTCGCTTATCCCGGGATCGATGTCGAGCGCTTTGCCGCCGCACCGAAGCCCGACCCACCTCCGGGGGAGCACGTGGTCGTCTCGCCGGGCCGCCTGGTGTGGGAGAAGGGCCACCAGGACGTG
>DATDKA010000001.1:0-4159 GCA_036520235.1 Gaiellaceae bacterium | reverse complement strand
TGCGGCTGCCAGGCGTCCTCGAGCTCGCGGGAGCGCTGGGCCTTCAGGAACGCCTCGCTGAACGACCGGCCGATCCCCATCGCCTCGCCGACGGACTTCATCTGCGTGCCGAGCGTCCGGTCGGCGCCGGGGAACTTCTCGAACGAGAACCGCGGGAACTTGACGACCACGTAGTCGAGCGTGGGCTCGAAGCTCGCCGGCGTGGTTCCCGTCAGGTCGTTCGGGATCTCGTCCAACGTGTAGCCGACCGCCAGCTTGGCGGCGACCTTGGCGATCGGGTAGCCGGTCGCCTTCGAGGCGAGCGCGGAGCTCCGTGAGACGCGCGGGTTGAGCTCGATCACCCTCAGCTCGCCCGTCTCCCGCTCCCGCGCGAACTGGATGTTCGCGCCGCCCGTCTCGACGCCCACCTCGCGGATCACCGCGATCCCGGCGTCCCGGAGCTCCTGGTAGGCCTCGTCCGGGAGCGTCATCTGCGGTGCGACCGTGACGGAGTCGCCGGTGTGGACGCCCATCGGATCGAGGTTCTCGATCGAGCAGACGACGACGACGTTGTCGTTCCGGTCGCGCATCAGCTCGAGCTCGAACTCGTCCCAGCCGATCAGCGACTCCTCGACGAGCACCTGCCCGACCGGGCTCTCCGCGAGAGCTCGCTCGAGCAGCTGCTCGAATTCCTCCGCGGCGTGCGCCGTGCCTCCGCCGTGGCCGCCAAGCGTGAAGGCGGGTCGCAGGATCACCGGGAACGTGAGCTCGGACGGAACGTCCTCCCAGCCGGAGACGACCGTCGACGAGGGAACCCGATGGCCCGCCAGGCGCACCGTCTCGCGGAAGAGCTCACGGTCCTCGGCGCGACGGATCACGTCGACGCCCGCGCCGATCAGCTCGATCCCGAGATCGGCGAGGATCCCCTCTGTGGCGAGCTCCATCGCGAGGTTCAGCGCCGTCTGGCCGCCGAGCGTCGGAAGGAGCGCGTCGGGCCGCTCTCGCGCCAGCACGCCCGCGACACCCTCGAGGTCGAGCGGCTCGACGTAGGTGCGGTCAGCGAAGCCGGGGTCGGTCATGATCGTCGCCGGGTTCGAGTTGACGACGACCGTCCGGTAGCCCTCCTCGCGGAGCACCTTCAGCGCCTGGCACCCGGAGTAGTCGAACTCGCACGCCTGGCCGATCACGATCGGCCCGGAGCCGATCACGCAGATCGAGCGCAGGTCAGGCCGCTTCGGCAAGACCGCTCACCTCCATGACCCAGCCCTCGAGCAGGGAGCAGGCGTCGTGCGGCCCCGGCCCGGCCTCGGGGTGGAACTGCACCGAGCGCGCGCGCAGCTCCGGAAGCTCGAGCCCTTCGACGGTGCCGTCGTAGAGCGAGACGTGGGTCGCCTCCCGCCCGCCCGCGGCCTTGACGGCGAAACCGTGGTTCTGGCAGGTGACGAGGACGCGGTCGGTCGTCCGGTCGAGCACCGGGTGGTTCGCACCGCGGTGCCCGAACGGGAGCTTGAACGTCTCGTAACCCGTCGCGAGCGCGAGGAGCTGGTGCCCGAGGCAGATCCCCAGCACCGGCACACGGCCCAGCAGCGCGCGAACGGCGGCCACCTCGGCCGCGAGCGGCTCCGGATCGCCTGGGCCGTTCGAGAGGACGACGCCGTCGAAGCCCGCGAGCTCGTCCGGGTCGGCATCGTGCGGGAAAACCGTTACGGCCGCGCCGGCCTTCGCGAGCCGTCGGAGGATCGAGCGCTTACAGCCGTAGTCGACGACGGCGACGCGTGCGGTGCCGCGATCTGAGAACGCGTACGGCCCGGGAGTCGAGACCTGGGCAGCGAGCGCCCGGCCCGCCATCGGCGCCTGCTCGCGCACCGCTCGCAGCGTCTCGTCGACGGAGGCGTCTCCAGAGACGATCGCCGCCCGCATCGCGCCCCCTTCGCGAAGCTTGAGAACAAGCGTCCGCGTGTCGACGCCGGAGAGCGCCGGGACGCCGCGCTCGGCGAGCCAATCCGTCCACGCCGGCCCCCGCGCCTCGCGCATCACGACGCCACGGGCCTGCGGGCGCGCCGACTCGGAGCGAGCACGAGCGACGCCGTAGTTCCCGACCATCGGCGCGGTAAAGGTGACGAGCTGCTCGGCGTAGCTCGGGTCGGTGACGACCTCCTGGTAGCCGGTCATCGCCGTCGTGAAGACGGCCTCGCCGAAGGCGAAGCCCTGCGCACCGACCGATTCGCCCCGGAAGACCGTCCCGTCCTCGAGCGCGAGGAAGCCGGTCATCCCTCGTACACCACTCGGCCCGCGGCGACGGTCAGCCGCACCTTCCCCTTCAGCTTCTGGCCGACGAGCCAGGAGTTCGCGGAGCGCGACCGGAAGCCGTCCTCCTCGACCCGGCGGCTCGCGCCGAGGTCGAGCAGCACCAGGTTCGCGTGCTCCCCAACCGCAATCCGTGGCGCCGGCAGGCCGAAGATCCCGGCCGGCCCGGCCGACATCCGCTCCAGCAGCGTCTCGAGGCGCAGCAGCCCGGGCTCGACGAGGTTGGTATAGAGCGCGGCAAAGGCGGTCTCGAGGCCCGTCACGCCGAACGGAGCCGCCTCGAACGGCACCTCCTTCTCGTGCCGCGCATGCGGGGCATGGTCCGTCGCGACCGCCTCGATCGTCCCGTCGCGCAGCGCCTCGAGCAGCGCGGCGCGGTCGTCGCTGCTCCGCAGCGGCGGGTTCATCTTCAGGTTCGAATCGAGCGACCGAACGGCCTCGTCCGTCAGGCAGAGGTGGTGCGGCGTGACCTCGGCGGTGGCCGCCACGCCGGCGGCCTGCGCGGCCCGCAGCTTCTCGACCGACTCGCGCGCCGAGACGTGCATCACGTGCACGGGGCGCCGCTCGTAGGCCGCGAGCGAAAGGTCGCGCTCGACCATCACGCTCTCGGCGACCGACGGGTACCCGGCGAAGCCGAGCTCCGCCGAGACGGCCCCCTCGTGCATCTGGCCGCCGCGCGAGAGCGTCGGCTCCTCGCAGTGGACGGCGAGCGTTCGGCCGGTGACGGCGCCGTACTGGAGGGCGCGGCGCATCAGCCCGGGCGCGACGACCGGCCTGCCGTCGTCGGTGAAGCCGGCAGCGCCGGTCTCGGCCAGCTCGACCATCTCCGTGAGCTCCTCGCCCTCCTGGCCCTTCGTGATCGCCGCCAGGAAGCCGACCGAGATCTCCGCGCAGGCCCGTGCCTCGTCGACCAGCGAGCCCAGCACGGAGCTGGAGTCGACCACCGGGTCGGTGTTCGGCATCGCCAGGATCGCGGCATACCCGCCCGCAGCGGCCGCGGCCGTGCCGGACGCAATCGTCTCCTCGTCCTCCCGCCCCGGGCTCCGGAGATGGACGTGCGGGTCGACGAAGGCCGGCGCAAGCACGAGCCCGTCGCCCTCGATCACGCGGTGGGCATTCGGGTCGAGCCGGGCGCCGAGCTCGGCGATCATCCCGTCGTCCACCCGGACGTCGAGGACGGCGTCGACCCCGGCTGAGCCGTCGAGCACCCGCGCACCGCGCACGATCAGGTTCTCCTTGGGCGCCGGCTTCGAAAAGAGCATCACGCCACCTCGTGGAGCGCCTGGACCTTGACCCCGACGGGCCCGGTCGTGAGCAGGTCGTAGAGCACGGCCATCCGGGTCACGAGCCCGGCGCGGACCTGGGTTTCGATCAGGGCGTCCGCGGCGTCGGCCACCCGTGGGTCGATCTCGACTCCGCGGTTCATCGGGCCGGGGTGCATGATCCGCTGCCCCGGCCGGATGCGATCGGGCGTCACGCCCCAGCGCGCCGTGTACTCGCGGAGGCTCGGGACGTAATTGGCCCCGGCCTGCATCCGCTCCTGCTGCATCCGGAGCACGTAGATCACGTCCGCGGCCTTGATCGACTCGATCTCGGTCGACGTCTCGCAGCCCATCGCCTCGATCCCACGGGGCAGGAGCGGCGGCGGTGCCACCAGGGTCACCCGTGCCTCGACGAGGGCGAGCGCCTGGATCAGGGAGCGCGCGACGCGCGAGTGCAGGACGTCGCCGACGATCGCGACGTGCAGGCTCTCGAGCCGGCCGAACTCCTCTTGGAGCGCGTACAGGTCGAGCAGCGCCTGCGTCGGGTGCTGATGCTTCCCGTCGCCGGCGTTCACGACGTGCGCCTTCGTCACCCGGGCGACGAACTGCGC